>JAKFEA010000001.1:0-3112 GCA_036675905.1 Acidovorax sp.
GGTGATGGATCCCGGCTTTCGCCGGGATGACGACGCTTGGTGCCGACGCGTTGCGTCGACACCCGCGTCGTCACTTCTGCTTCGGCACCCGACCCATCAGATAGAACTCCGGGTTGGGCATCATGCTGGAGAAGTTGGCGACCCGGTTCGACAGGCCGAAGAACGCGGTGATGCTGGCGATGTCCCAGGCGTCTTCGTCGGAGAAGCCGTGTGCGTGCAGGGCCTCGAAGTCGGCGTCCTCGATCTCGTCCGCGCGCAGGCACACCTTCATCGCGAAGTCCAGCATGGCGCGCTGGCGCGGGGTGATGTCGGCCTTGCGGTAGTTCACGGCCACCTGGTCGGCCACCATGGGCTTCTTCTCGTAGATGCGAAGGATCGCGCCGTGCGCCACCACGCAGTACAGGCAGTTGTTGGCGCCGCTGGTGGCGGTGACGATCATCTCGCGGTCGCCCTTGGTCAGGCCACTTTCCCGGCCCGCGGTCTCCGGCATCATCAGCGCGTCGTGGTAGGCGAAGAAGGCGCGCCACTCGGCCGGCCGGCGCGCCAGGCCGAGGAACACGTTGGGCACGAAGCCGGCCTTTTCCTGCACCTCCAGGATGCGGGCGCGGATGTCCTCGGGCACCTGCTCGAGGGTGGGGGCGGGATAGCGGATCTTGCTCATGGGTTCTCCTGTCGATCTCAGGAGGGGAGGGTAGCGCATCCGCGCGCGCTCCCGACAAGCAGAGGGCGAGGCGCTATACCCGCGCGTCCTGCATGCGCTCGCCGGACTGCAGTTCGTCCATCGTCAGTTCCACCGCCGGCGCCTTGTCGAGGTCCAGGTCGGGGTGCGTGCGGGCATCCTCGACCGCGGTGAACTGCCCGTCGAGATAGAGGAAGCCCATGCGGCGCGCCGCATCGGCCATCGCCGTCTCGGGCGTGGGCGTGCCGCCACCCGCGAGCTTGTTGCCATCCAGGAAGTAGTGCCAGCTGCCGTCGGCGTGGCGGGTGAGCCGCCCGAGGTCCACCACCTTGCCTTCCACGTTGCGGGCATACAGCCGGTCGCCGGCCGCGTAGAAACGGTAGCGGGTCTTCGTGCCGGCCGGCTGGTCGTTCGATTGAGCCATTGCGAATCGTCCATCGTGTCGATGGCCCATCTCACCGCGGCTGCGGCGGCCCGTCTGTAGGACGCGCCCTCAAGGGCGCTGGTAGACCTTGCGCAGGAGGCGCAGCAGCGTCTTGTGCTCGCCGGGCGTGAGGTGCGCGGCCATCTCGCCTTCCAGCCGCGCGGCGGCCTGCTCGGCCTCTCCCATCAGCTTGCGGCCTGCCGCAGTCGGATGCAGGCCGGTGGCGCGACCGTCGCGAGGGTGCGGCTTGCGCTCGATCAGGCCGCGCTTTTCCAGCGTGCCGACCAGCTGCACCAGGTTGGGCGGCAGGATGCCGAGCGCCGTGCACAGCTGGCGCGAGGTGATGCCCGCGTTGTGCACGATCAGCGACAGCACGGAGAAGTCCACCGGCCGCAGCCGGTAGGGCGCCATCCGCTGCAGGAACACCTCGATGACCGTCAGCGCGGCGCGGCGCGCGTTGTAGCCGAGCAGGGTTTCCAGGAAGCTGGTGTCGACTTGCTCGACCACCGGCGTGTCGCCGTCGGCGCGGGCGTGGGGGCTGGCGTTGCGCGGCATGGCGACGTCAGGCGGCGTGCGCGCCGGCTGCTGTGCGGCATTGCGTGCGAATGACTTGCGCGCGCATGTCGTACTCGGGCAGTACGCGCAGGCGCAGCGCGCGATGCGGCGCGGTCCAGCGCATTTCGCCTGTTCCCGGCGTGCGGCCGATGCGGTGCCAGGCCCAGCCCAGCAGCGCGAGGCCGATCGCGCGCAGGTAGTCGTCGGCCGCCTCGAAGGGCAGGCTGGACTGGCCGCGGCTGGCTTCGACCAGCTCGTGTGTCAGGCGGCAGGCATCCTGCAGCCGGGCCGAAGTCTCGGGGCCATCGGCCGCGGCCGTGTCCACGCCGAGCGCCAGTTGCTGCAGCATCGATCCGATGCCGGCGCCGCCATCCGGCAGCACCTTGCGCACGAGCAGGTCGATCGCCTGGATCTCGTTGGTGCCCTCGTAGATCATCGTGATGCGGGCATCGCGCACGTGTTGCTCGATGCCCCACTCGCGCACGTAGCCGTGCCCGCCGAATACCTGCAGCAGCCGGCTGGCGCCGCCCGAGCCCTGCTCGGTGCACAGCGACTTGAGCACCGGCGTGACCAGGCTGCACCACTGCTGGGCCGACTGCCTTTGCGCGGGATCTGCGTGGTAGCGGGCGACGTCGAGCTGCACGCCAGTGTGATAGGCCAGCACGCGCAGACCGTCGATCCACGCGCGCTCGGTGTCCAGGATGCGCTGCACGGCCGGGTGCCGGATGATCGGGTCGGCCTCACCAGCGCCGCGTGCGCTGCCGGGCGCGCGCATCTGCAGGCGCTCCTGCGCGTACGCATGGGCCTTCTGCCACGCGGCATCGAGCAGGCCCACGCCCTGCAGCGCGACGTGCAGGCGGGCGGCGTTCATCATCACGAACATGGCGGCGAGGCCGCGGCCCGGTTCGCCGACGCGCCAAGCCGTCGCTTCCTCGAAGCGCAGCACGCAGGTGGGGCTGCCGTGCAGGCCCATCTTTTCCTCGATGCGGTCGCAGTGGATGGTGTTGCGAGCGCCCCCTCCCCAGCCCTCCCCCGGAGGGGAAGGGAGTGCTTCACCCGAACGGGGAGGCAGGAACTTGGGCGCCAGGAACAGCGACAGGCCCTTGGGCCCGGGCGGCGCGCCCGGTTCGCGCGCCAGCACCAGGTGCACGATGTTGTCGGTCAGGTCGTGCTCGCCGCCGGAGATGAAGATCTTGGTGCCGGAAAGGCGGTGGCTGCCGTCGGCCTGCGGCAAGGCCTGGGTGCGCACCAGGCCCAGGTCGCTGCCGGCCTGCGGCTCGGTCAGGCACATGGTGGCCAGCCACTCGCCGCCGGCGATCTTGCCGAGGTAACGCGCCTTCAGTTCGTCGCTGCCATGGTGCTTGAGGCATTCGTAGGCACCGTGCAGCAGGCCGGGCGCCATGGTCCAGCCATGGTTGGCGCCGGTGAGCCATTCGTACAGCACGCCCTCCAGC
>JAKFEA010000002.1:0-11093 GCA_036675905.1 Acidovorax sp.
CCTTGACTTGCTCCACGATGCCGGCAAAGGCGGCCTTGTCGTGCACGGCGATGTCCGCCAGCACCTTGCGGTCGATCTCGATGCCGGCCTTGCGGATGCCGTTGGCGAACTGGCTGTAGGTCAGGCCGCATTCGCGCGCGGCGGCGTTGATGCGGGCGATCCACAGCTGGCGGAACACGCGCTTCTTGGTACGGCGGTCGCGATAAGCGTACTGCCCTGCCTTCATCACCGCCTGCTTGGCGATGCGGAAGACGTTGCCGCGGCGGCCGCGGAAGCCCTTGGCGAGGGCAAGAACCTTCTTGTGGCGGGCGCGGGCCGTGACACCACGTTTGACGCGAGGCATTTGTGTTCTCCTTTTCGTCTACGGGTTACAGGCCGGCGAACGGCAGCATCTGCGCCATGTGGCCGAGATTGGTCTCGTGCACGTTCACGGCGCCACGCAGCTGGCGCTTGTTCTTGGTGGACTTCTTGGTCAGGATGTGGCGCTTGAATGCCTGGCCACGCTTGACGGTGCCGCCGGGGCGCACGCGGAAGCGCTTCTTGGCGCCGCTCTTGGTCTTCATCTTGGGCATTTGACTGCTCCTTCTCTTTGTCTTGTGCTCGTGAGGCGCCGCGAATCCTTCGCGTCTTGATGGCCCCGAGCCACTTGTGGGGCGGGCTTGGCCCGCCGCCTGTCGCATCCGCCGGGCGACCCACCCGGCGAACGCCGAACTCCTCTCGCTACGCCGCCGCAGCCTCGGTCGCCGGCTTGGGCTGCGCCGCCTTCTTGCGGCTGGGCGCGATCATCATGATCATCTGCCGACCTTCGAGCTTGGGAAACTGTTCCACCTGGATGGTGTCGCCCAGCTCCTCGCGGATGCGCTGCAGCAGCGCCATCCCGATCTCCTGGTGCGTGATCTCGCGCCCCCGGAAGCGCAGCGTGATCTTGCACTTGTCGCCTTCGGCCAGGAAGCGCCGGATGTTGCGCATCTTGATGTTGTAGTCGCCGTCGTCCGTGCCCGGGCGGAACTTGACTTCCTTGATTTCGATGACCGTCTGCTTGGATTTCGCTTCCGCGGCCTTCTTCTGTTCCTGGTACTTGAACTTGCCGTAGTCCATCAGCCGGCAGACCGGCGGATTGGCGGTGGCGGCGATCTCGACCAGGTCCACGTCCAGTTCGCCGGCCATCCGCAGCGCTTCCTGGAGGCTGACGATCCCCAGGGGTTCGTTCTCCGGCCCGGAAAGCCGGACTTCCGGGGCCATGATTTCCCGGTTCAGGCGGTGCTTGCGCTCCTCGCGGTGGCGGCGGTCGCGAAATTCAGTAGCGATGGTCTCTATCCTTCAAAAAAATGGCTGCGCCAGCAGCAAAACCGCCGCGGTGCGCGCGGACGCCAAGGCCGGTACTTCGAAGAAGGTCAGCTCTTGCCGGCAATGTCCCGTGACAGCCTTTCGGTGAAAGCCTGCAGGGGCATTGCGCCGAGGTCCAGATTGCCCCGGGCGCGCACTGCGACGGCGCCCGCCGCCTTTTCCTTGTCGCCCACGACCAGGATGTAAGGCAGCTTCTGCATCGAATGCTCCCGTATTTTATACGGAATCTTCTCGTTGCGAAGGTCGAGCTCTACCCTAAAGCCTTGATTTCGCAGACTTTTCGCAACCTCGCGGGCCCAGTCGGACTGTCCGTCCGTGATGTTCAGCACGGCCACCTGCACCGGCGCCAGCCAGGCCGGCAGCGCGCCGGCATGGTGCTCGATGAGCATGCCGATGAAGCGCTCGAGGCTGCCGACGATGGCCCGGTGCAGCATCACCGGGTGGGCCCGGCCGCTGGTTTCCGTCACGTACTCCGCCCCCAGCCGCTCGGCCGTGTTGAAGTCCACCTGCATGGTGCCGCACTGCCACTGGCGGCCCAGCGCGTCCTTGAGCGTGTACTCGATCTTGGGGCCGTAGAAAGCACCGTCGCCGGGCGACACCTCGAATTCGACCCCGGACCGGCGCAGCGCCTCCATGCAGGCGTGCTCGGCCTTGTCCCACAACTCATCCGAGCCGACCCGCTGCTCGGGCCGCGTCGCGACCTTGTACAGGATGTCGGTGAAGCCGAAGTCCTTGTAGACCTCCTGCAGCTTGGCCGTGTAATCCACGCACTCATCGAGGATCTGGTCTTCCGTGCAGAACGCGTGCCCGTCGTCCTGGGTGAACCCGCGCACCCGCATGATGCCGTGCAGTGCGCCCGAGGGCTCGTTGCGGTGGCACTGGCCGAATTCGCCGTAGCGCAGCGGCAGTTCGCGGTAGCTGCGCAGCGCCGACTTGAAGATCAGCACGTGCCCGGGGCAGTTCATCGGCTTGAGGGCGTAGTCGCGCTTCTCGCTCTCCGTCGTGAACATGTTCTCGCGGTAGTTCTGCCAGTGGCCGGTCTTCTCCCACAGGCTCTTGTCCAGGATCTGCGGACCCTTGACCTCCTGGTAGCCGGTGTCCTTGTAGACCTGCCGCATGTACTGCTCGACCTCCTGCCAGACTGCCCAGCCCTTGGGGTGCCAGAAGACCACGCCGGGGGCGACATCGTCGATGTGGAACAGGTCCAGCTCGCGGCCGAGCTTGCGGTGGTCGCGCTTTTCGGCCTCCTCCAGCATCGTCAGGTATTGCTGCAGCTCCTCCTTGCTGGCCCAGGCCGTGCCGTAGATCCGCTGCAGCATCTCGTTGCGGTGGTCGCCGCGCCAGTAGGCGCCGGCCACCTTCATCAGCTTGAAGTGCCGCAGCTTGCCGGTGCTGGGCACGTGCGGGCCGCGGCACAGGTCCTCGAAGCCGCCTTCGCGGTACAGGGACACCTCTTCGTTCTGCGGGATGCTGGCGATGATCTCGGCCTTGTAGTGCTCGCCGATGCCCTTGAAGTACTCCACGGCGGCGTCGCGCGGCAGCACCCGGCGCGCCACCGGCTCGTCCTTGGCCGCCAGTTCGGCCATGCGCTTCTCGATGGCCGCCAGGTCCTCCGGCGTGAAGGGCCGCTTGTAGGCGAAGTCGTAGTAGAAGCCGTTCTCGATCACCGGGCCGATGGTCACCTGCGCCTCGGGGAACAACTCCTTGACCGCGTACGCCAGCAGGTGCGCGGTCGAATGGCGGATCACTTCCAGCCCTTCCGGGTCCTTGGCGGTGACGATGGAAACGGGCGCGTCGCGGTCCACCGTGAACGCGGTGTCCACCACCTTGCCGTCGACCTTGCCGGCGATCGCGGCCTTGGCCAGGCCGGCGCCGATGGACGCGGCAATCTCGGCCACCGTCACCGGGGCGGGGTACTCACGGCGCGAGCCGTCGGGAAGCGTGATCTGGATCATGGGCGGGGAAACCTCCAGCGGAGGAAAAAATCCAACGGACAAACGAAAAGCGCGGCCTGTAGCCGCGCTTTTGCTGGACATCGGGGGATGCGTTCGGTGCGTGCGCGACTACCCGGCCGTTAGCGGGCCGTTCCTTGCAGGGTAGTTCGCGGTGTCATAACCGAAGCTGCCTTTCCCGGTTCTTGGCTGGTGATGGGAGCCTCCATTCTAACCCGCGGGGACAAAACCCGAGCCATTGCAGCGGGCGCACGGCGTGATCACGACCTGCTTTTCCACCTCGAAGTGCTCGTTGATGTTCTCGCTTTCGATGCGCAACTCGCCCGTTCCGCCGCATTCGGGGCAGCGCTGCTGGCTCAATTGGCGCGCGTCGAACACGCCCGTCTTCTCGTTGCTGTCGCTCATGCGGCCTCCGGCTGTGCTGGCGGGCACTCTAGCGGCGAACGTCGGCGGCGCAAAGAGGTCCATCCCGCGGTCAGCCATCCGCGGCGCCGGCGATCGCACCCGGCTCAACTCCCGCAACAGGCCCGTGGCCGGCGAGCGGCAGCACCAGCACGAACTCCGCGCCGCGGCCCAGGCCTTCGCTGCGGGCCTCGATCCGGCCGCCGTGCATCTCGGCCAGCCGCGCGGCGAGGCTCAGGCCTATTCCCAGCCCGCCTCCTGCCGGCGACCGGTTCACCTGCATGAACAGCTCGAAAATCTGCCGCAGTCGCTGCGGCTCGATGCCTATGCCGTTGTCCCGCACCGCGATGTGCACTTCGCCCGGGTCGGGCGTGGACACCTGGAGCCACACGTCGCCGCCCGCAGGCGTGTAGTTCGCCGCATTGTTCAGCAGGTTGGTCAGGATCTGCGCCACCCGCGTCGGATCGGCATCGAGCTCGATGGCGGGGTCAACGAACCCGGCATGAAACCGGTGCTCGCGCTCCTCCATCAACGGCCGGCTGGTCTCGGCCGCCGCGTCCACCACTTCGGCCAATCGCACCCGGCGCACCTGCAGCACGATCTTGCCGCGCGAGATGCGCGAGACATCGAGCAGGTCGTCGATCAGCCGCACCATCTGCCGCACCTGGCGCACGGCAATGGCGCGGGCCCGGCTGGCCAGTTCGCCGTCCGGCGCGCGGTTGAGGATTTCCAGCGAATTGCGTATCGGAGCCAGCGGATTGCGCAGTTCGTGCGCCAGCACGGCCAGGAACTCGTCCTTGCGCCGGTCGCTCTCGCGCTGCTCCTGGTACAGCTGTTCCAGGCGCTGTGCCCGCTCCAGCGCACGCTCCTCGCTGGCGCGCAGCGCCATCTCGTTGCGCCGGCGCTGGTGGGCTGCGGCCTCGGCCGCGCGCCGGGCGCGCGCCTGCACCAGCGTGATCCAGGCCAGCAGCGCCGAAACCAGCACCGACAGCGCCGCCAGCCAGGGCACCAGCCGACGCTGCGACCGTGATTCCAGCGCCGGCCGGCTGGTCAACACCAGCAGCCAGGGGCGGCCGGCGACCTCCAGCTGGCGCAGCGTGCTGTACGCCGGCGGTTCCGCTTCCGGTTCGCGCGTGGACCGCATCAGCGCGTCGGGACGGATCTGCTCGCCGTCGTAGAGCGCGAAGTCGATTTCGCGAATGCTGCTGCCGCGCACGCCCTGCAGCAGGTCGCCGACCCGCAGCGGCGCGTACACGAATCCCTCCAGCGCCTGGCGCCGCCATGCGATGTCCCTGGGCACGCCCTCGCCGCGGTACACCGGCAGGTAGATCAGGAAGCCGGCCTGCTTGTCGGCGTCGATCTCCTGCACCAGCGTGACCTTGCCGGATGCCGCCGGGCGGCCCAGGTCGCGGGCGCTCTCCATGGCGGCCCTTCGCACGGGGTTCGTCGACATGTCGTACCCGATGGCCGCCTGGTTGCGCTTTCCCATCGGCTGCAGGTAGACGATGGAGTGGTAGATCGGCCTCGGCTCGGGCGGCCACACATGGAAATCCGGTTCGCCGCCGCGGGTGCGCATGCGCTCTTCCAGCCGGGGCACGTCAGCGGGCGCTAGCCGCACGGTGTAGCCGATGCCCAGGATGCCCGGGTAGCGCTCGCTCAGGTCCAGTTGCGCAATGTAGTCGGCGAACTCGGCGCGCGTGACCTCGTTGCGGCTTGCTGCAAACAGCCCGGTCACGCCGTGCAGCAGCGTGATGGTGGTGTCGATGCGCTCGCGCACCGCATCGGTGGTGCGAGTGGCCTCGGCCTCGAAGGCCGCGCGGTCGCGCTGTTCGATCGAGCGCGTGACCGACAGCAGCAGCACGGCCGTGGTGAACAGCGCCAGCGCGAACACGACGGCAGGCGCGAGCCACGGCGACCGCTTGCGCGTGGCGTCGGTGTCGGGTGGGGCAGGCTCGGGCGTTGCGAACACGTCAGCGCAGTCGGCGGCGGCAGGCTTGGCTGCGATGCTACCAATGCGCCCATGAAACAAGGGGCCCGGGCTGGCAGGGCCTCCGGTTCGCGGCGGGACCTGACCACGAAAAAGGCCCGGAGGCCGGTGGGCCTCCGGGCCTTTCGGCCGTCACCGGTGGATCAGGCCGCCTTCTTCTCGTCGAAGAACTGCGCGTCCTCGGTCGAACCCTTCAGTGCGGCCGTGGAGGCTTCCTTCTCGATGGTGGTGGTCACCGCGTCGAAGTAGCCGGTGCCGACCTCACGCTGGTGCTTGACGGCCGTGAAGCCCTTCTCGGCCGCCGCGAACTCGGCCTGCTGCAACTCGACGAAAGCGCTCATCTGGTTGCGGGCATAGCCGTAAGCCAGGTTGAACATCGAGTAGTTGAGGCTGTGGAAGCCGGCGAGCGTGATGAACTGGAACTTGTAGCCCATGGCGCCCAGCTCCTTCTGGAACTTGGCGATGGTGGCGTCGTCCAGGTTCTTCTTCCAGTTGAAGGACGGCGAGCAGTTGTAGGCCAGCAGCTTGCCCGGGAACCTGGCGTGGATCGCGTCGGCGAAGGCCTTGGCGAACGCCAGGTCCGGCGTGCCGGTTTCGCACCAGATCAGGTCCGCGTACTCGGCGTAGGCCAGGCCGCGGCTGATCGCCTGCTCGACGCCGTTGCGGCTGCGATAGAAGCCCTCCACGGTGCGCTCGCCGGTGAAGAAGGGCTGGTCGTTGGCATCGACGTCGCTGGTCACCAGGTCGGCCGCCTCGGCGTCGGTGCGGGCCAGCAACACGGTGGGCGTGCCCATCACGTCGGCGGCCAGGCGCGCGGCCACCAGCTTGGACACCGCTTCGCGGGTGGGCACCAGCACCTTGCCACCCATGTGGCCGCACTTCTTGGCTGCGGCCAGCTGGTCCTCGAAGTGCACGCCGGCGGCGCCCGCCTCGATCATGGCCTTCATCAGCTCGAAGGCGTTGAGCACGCCGCCGAAGCCGGCTTCGGCATCGGCCACGATGGGCGCGAAGTAGTCGATGTAGCCGTCGTCGCCGGGGCCCTTGCCTTCGCTCCACTGGATCTGGTCGGCGCGGGCGAAGGTGGCGTTGATCTTCTTGACGACCTTCGGCACGGAATCGACCGAGTACAGCGACTGGTCCGGGTACATCTCGCCATTGCTGTTGGCGTCGCCCGCGACCTGCCAGCCAGAGAGGTAGATCGCCTTGAGGCCGGCCTTGACCTGCTGCATGGCCTGGTTGCCGGTCAGCGCGCCGAGCGAGTTGACGAAGGGTTCGGTGTTGATCAGGTTCCAGAGCTTCTCGGAGCCGCGCTTGGCCAGCGTGTGCTCGACCTGCAGCGAGCCGCGCAGCCGCACCACGTCGGCGGCGCCGTAGCCACGCTTGATGCCCTTCCAGCGCGGGTTCTCCGCCCAGTCCTTCTCCAGTTGCGCGATCTGTTGTTCGCGGCTCAGGTGCGTCCAGTTGCTCATGGTCTTTCTCTCCGTGGTTGTTGCAAGGCCGGTGGCGAGTGCTTCGCCCTGGCAGCCACTTTAAGTCTTGTAGAAGACCTGAACAGTCTCTTCTGTCTTATAGAAGACTTTTTCTTTTTGTTTGCAAATCAATTACTTGCGAACGACATACCGCATAGTGGAAATCAGATTCCCATATTGGAAAATATTGCCGCGATGCAGCATTCCCTCATTCCACATCGAGAAATGCTCTTGCGTGAAGCCGGAAGCCAGACTGCCATGCCGGCAAGTCCGCCACCGGCACGTCACGCAGTGGCGCCCCAGGCGGCGCACGGGTCCCGCGGCAGGGCGGCTCAGGCAAGATGCGCGCTTTTCGCCCACCCGTGCCACCCCGCCCTTCCCGGCTCCTCGCCTGCGCCTGCCTTGCGCTCAGCATGTCGCTGGTGGGCAGTTACGTGGCGCTGTCCAAGCCGCTGGTGGCGGCCATTCCGGTGTTCCTGCTGGCGTGGATGCGCTTTGCCATCGGCGCGCTCGCCATCCCGCACTGGCTGCGACGCCCGGCCAACGAACCGCCTTCCACGCCGCAGATCCGCCGCCTGCTGTTCCTCGAATCGCTGCTGGGCAACTTCCTGTTCTCGATCTTCATGCTGTATGGCGTGAGCATGACCAGCGCGGTGTCGGCGGGGGTCATCATGGCTTCGATCCCGGCGGTGATCGCCATCATGAGCTGGGCCTTCCTGCGCGAGCGCGTGCCGCCGCGCGTCTGGGGCGCAGTGGCGTGCGCCGCCGGCGGCATCGCGCTGCTTGCGCTGGGCCGGGCCGAGCCGGGCGCAGCCGGCGCCCGATCCTGGCTGGGCAACCTGCTCATATTCGGCGCCGTCCTGTGCGAAGCCTCCTATGCCGTGATCGGCAAGAAGCTGACCGGCTCGATCGGACCGCGGCGCATCACCGCCGTCGTGAACCTGTGGGGACTGGCGCTGACGACGCCGTTCGGCCTGTACCAGGCGTGGCACTTCGATTTCGGCGGCCCGGGGCCCGGCACCTGGGCGCTGCTGCTGTTCTATTCGCTGGCGGCCAGCGTCTGGAGCGTGTGGCTGTGGATGACGGGCCTGCGCAGCGTGCCCGCGGCGATGGGCGGCGTCTTCACGGTCATGCTGCCGGTGGCAGCCGCTGCGGTGGGCGTGCTGGCCTTGGGCGAGCCTTTCGGCGGCCTGCAAGCCGTGGCGTTTGCGCTGGCGCTGGCCGGCGTGCTGCTGGCGACGCTCCCGGTCAGGACAATGGCCGCTCGCTGACGATGATTCCGTCTTCGTCGGCGTAGAGCCAGTGGCCGGGGCTGACCGGCACGCCCTGGATCAGCACGGGCACGTCGCGTTCGCCCTCGCCCCGCTTGGCCGAGCGCTGTGGCATCAGCGCCAGGGCGCGCACGCCCACCCCGGCAGCCAGCAGCTCACGGCTGTCGCGCACCGCGCCATCCACGACGATGCCGGCCCAGCCGTTGCGCGCGGCGGCGGCGGCGAGATTGCCGCCCAGGAGGGCGCGCCGCAGCGAGCCGCCGCCGTCCACCACCAGCACCCGGCCCTCGCCGGGCGACTCGACCGCCTCCTTGACGCGCGAGTTGTCCTCGAAGCAGCGCACGGTGGCCACCGCGCCGCAAAACCGGCCGCCGCTGCCGAAGTCCCGGAACACGGGGGGCAACGGCCGCAAGACGGGGAGCGGGTCCTTCTCGTGCGCGTCGCACAGGTCGCAGGTGCTGAAGTCGGGCGGATTCATCGGCCGGTCACTTTCCTGATGGCGGGTTTGATGTTCTCCCGGCGTGCCGGCAGCACCGGCGCGTTCTCGCGCGGCATGTTCAGCACGATCGAGGTCGAGGTTTCGGTGAGGATACAGAAGCGCGTGACCACGGCGTCCAGGTGCTCGACGTCGATGACCGCGATTTCCAGGACCCAGCTGTCCTCGCCCGTGACGTTGAAGGCATTGATGACTTCCGGCGTCTGCTCGATCAGCTTGACGACGCGCGCGTACTCCACCCGCCCCACGCGCACGATGGCGCGGATGCCGTACCCCAGGCGCTGGTAGTCCACCACCGCGCGGTAGCCCCTGATCACCCCCTGCAGTTCCAGCTTGCGCACGCGCTCGGTCACGGCCGGCTGGCTCAGGTGCACGCGCCGGCCGAGTTCGGCCATGCTGATGCGGGCGTCGCGCTGCAGTTCCTCCAGGATGCGGGCGTCGTAAGCGTCGATTCCGGAAATTTCGGTTGGCATGGATATTGACCTTGATTTCAAAGGCAAGGTGACCGGTAGATCCTTGGATTGTGCATGTGCAATGGCCAAACCGCCATCTACGATGACCGCCATGAACACCGCCGCCCTGTCCGCTCCGCGTCCGCGCAGCCTGCTCGTGCCGGCCCTGCTGGCCTGCTACCTGGTGTGGGGATCCACCTACCTCGCGATCAAGCTGGCGCTGGCGAGCTTCCCGCCCTTCTTCCAGATGGGCACCCGCTTCCTGTGCGCCGGCGCCTTGCTGTTCGGGTGGGTCACGCTGCGCGGCGGAGCCTGGCCGACGGCGCGCCAGTGGGCCCACGCAGCGGCGGTCGGCGCGCTGATGCTGGGGTTGGGCATGGGCCTGACGGCCCGTGCGGAGCAGCACGTGGGCTCGGGCCTGGTGGCAGCCTTCATCGCCGTGGTTCCCATGCTGGTCTGCCTCTGGGGGCTGCTGTTCGGCCATCGGCCGGGCCGGCTGGAACTGGCCGGCATGGTCGTGGGCCTGGCCGGCGTGCTGCTGCTGGTGCGCGGCGCGAGTTTCGGTGCTTCGCCGCAGGCACTGGTCGGCATGGCCGTCGCTACGCTGGCCTGGTCGCTGGGATCGGTGCTGTCCACCACGCGCTGTCCGCTGGCCCCCGGCGCGGCGGGTTTCGCCAGCGAGATGCTGTGCGGCGGCATGGTCCTGATGGCGTTGTCACTGGTGCTCGGCGAGCAGCCGCAGTGGCCACCGCAGCCGCTGGCCGCCGCGGCGTGGCTGTACCTGGTGGTCGCGGGCTCCCTGGTGGCTTTCAGCGCCTACCTCTACCTGCTCGGGCATGCCTCTCCCGCCCTGGCCACCAGCTACGCGTTCGTCAATCCGGTGATCGCGCTGGTGCTGGGCGTCTCGCTGGGGGCCGAGGCGGTCACCCCCGCCGAATGGGGCGCCTGCGCCGTGGTGCTGGCGGGGGTGGTCCTGATCGTGCGCGGCAGACAGGGGCGGGCGAGCGCCTGAAGCGCGGCCGCGTCAGCGGAGGCAGGCGGGCGCACCGGGGCGCTCCGCCCCGGCAAGGCACTGAAAAAAAGCGACAGCGCCCAGCGAAAAAAGCCGTTTTCCCCTTGGAAACGCGTTTCTTCTCCTTTAGCATCCGCTCTGCCAGTGGTGGCCAGCCGTAGCCGCTGGCGATCGATCCACTTCTAGAAGGAAACAGAATCATGGCAACTGCGAAGAAAGCGGCCGCGAAGAAGGCCCCCGCGAAGAAGGCTGCTCCGGCGAAGAAGGCTGTCGCCAAGAAGGCGCCGGCCAAGAAGGCGGCCCCGGCAAAGAAGGCAGCCCCGGCCAAGAAGGCGGCGGCGAAGAAGGCGGCTCCGGCCAAGAAGGCCGCTGCCAAGAAGGCGCCCGCCAAGAAGCGCACCCCCAACGCGGCGTTCATGAAGCCGCTGACCCCCAGCCCGCAACTGGCTGCCGTGGTCGGCAACAGCCCCATGCCGCGCACCGAGGTGGTGAGCAAGCTGTGGGCCTACATCAAGAAGAACAAGCTGCAGGACTCCGTCAACAAGCGCATGGTCAACGCCGACGCCAAGCTGCGCGAGATCTTCGGCAAGGCGCAGGTCTCGATGTTCGAGATGGCCGGCCTGATCGGCAAGCACGTCAAGTAAGACGCGCTGCTCGCACTGACGACAAGGGCCGCTTCGTGCGGCCCTTTTTCATTGGCGCCGC
>JAKFEA010000003.1:0-2045 GCA_036675905.1 Acidovorax sp.
CGCCAGCAATACATCCTGCGCGTACGCGCCCTGGCCCGCGCTGTGGCGCAGAGCTACCTGCAGGCGCGGCGCAAACTCGGCTTCCCGCTCGCCGCTCCCGACCTGCGTGATGAAGTACTGGCCAAGCTGGAGGCAGCAGAATGAGTGCGCACGATTTTCTGGTAGAACTGGGCACCGAAGAGCTGCCGCCGAAATCCCTGAACAGCCTGGGCCAGGCCTTCCTCGCCGGCATCGAAAAAGGCCTGAAGGCCGCCGGCCTGAGCTATGGCCAGGTGCGCTACTACGCCGCGCCGCGGCGCCTCGCGGTGCTGGTCGAGCAACTCGAAGAACAACAGGCCGATCGCACCCAGAACCTCGATGGCCCGCCGCTGCAGGCGGCCTTCGACAAGGACGGCATGCCGACCCAGGCGGCACTGGGCTTCGCCAAGAAATGCGGCGTCGACCTGGCCGAGATCGACCGCAGCGGGCCGAAGCTGAGATTCAGCCAGCGCATTCCCGGCCAGGCCGCGGTCGGTCTGTTGCCGGGCATCGTCGAGACCTCGCTGAACGAGCTGCCGATCCCCAAGCGCATGCGCTGGGGCGCGCGCAAGACCGAATTCGTGCGTCCGAGCCAGTGGCTGGTGATGCTGTTCGGCGATGCGGTGATCGACTGCGAAATCCTCGCCCAGAGGTCCGGTCGGGTCTCCCGCGGTCACCGCTTCCACGCCAACCACGACGTGCGCATCTCGACGCCGGCCAACTACGCCGAAGACCTGCGCAGCGCCTATGTGATCGCCGATTTCGCCGAGCGTCGCGCGCAGATCGCCGCGCGCATCGAGCAACTGGCCAGCGAGCAGCAGGGCACGGCGATAGTGCCGCCGGCCCTGCTCGATGAAGTCAGCGCCCTGGTCGAATGGCCGGTGCCGCTGGTCTGCTCCTTCGAGGAACGCTTCCTCGAGGTGCCCCAGGAAGCCCTGATCATCACCATGCAGGACAACCAGAAATACTTCTGCCTGCTCGATGCCAACGGCAAGCTGCTGCCGCGCTTCATCACCGTGACCAATATCGAGTCGAAAGACCCGGCGCAGATCATTTCCGGCAACGAAAAAGTCGTGCGCCCGCGCCTGACCGACGCCGAGTTCTTCTTCAAGCAGGACCAGAAGCACAAGCTCGAGACCTTCAACCAGCGCCTGGCCAATGTGGTGTTCCAGGCCCAGCTCGGCTCGGTCTTCGACAAGGCCAAGCGGGTCTCGGCCCTGGCCGGCTTCATCGCCCAGCGCGTCGGCGGCGATGCCGGCCGCGCCGCGCGCGCCGGCCTGCTGTGCAAGTGCGACCTGGCCAGCGAGATGGTCGGCGAGTTCCCGGAAATGCAGGGCATCGCCGGCTATTACTACGCCCAGCATGACGGCGAGGCGCAAGACGTCGCCCTAGCGCTGAACGAGCACTACATGCCACGCGGCGCCGGCGCCGAACTGCCGAGCACCCTGACCGGCGCCGCGGTGGCCCTGGCCGACAAGCTCGACACCCTGGTCGGCATCTTCGGCATCGGCATGCTGCCCACCGGCAGCAAGGACCCCTATGCCCTGCGTCGTGCGGCCCTGGGCGTGCTGCGCATCCTGATCGAGAAACAGCTGGATCTGGATCTGGTAGCCAGCATCGCCTTCGCCATCGAGCAGTTCGACGACAAGGTCAAAGCCGGCGATCTGGCGTCCCAGGTGCAGGACTTCATCTTCGACCGCCTGCGCGCGCGTTATGAAGACGAAGGCGTCGAGGTCGCCGTCTATCAGGCCGTGCGCGCGGTCAATCCGGTCTCGCCACTGGATTTCGACCAGCGCGTACAGGCCGTGCAGGTCTTCCGCAGCCTGCCTGAAGCGGCGGCCCTGGCTGCCGCCAACAAGCGCGTGTCGAACCTGCTGGGCAAGGCCGAGGGGCAGGTCGCCGCCAGCATCCAGGCCCACCACTTCGATACGCCGAGCGAGTTCACCCTCAACGCCGCCATCCAGCAGGCCGAACAGGCCGTGCAGCCACTGGCCGAGGCGCGGCAGTACAGCGCCGCCCTGGCGCAA
>JAKFEA010000004.1:0-1522 GCA_036675905.1 Acidovorax sp.
GGATGGATATCGGCTTTCATGGTGTATTCCTCGGGGCTGACGTGCCGCCACCCGACACTATTGTCGAGTACCGCACGGAATTAGGCCGGCGATGATACCAGAGCGCCGCCACGACGCAAGCCATCGCGACACCGGCCGTCGCCAGGCCCCGTGCTAAGATCGCGCCCTTCTGCCTGGAGCCCGCCGCGTGCCCGACGCCATTCTGCGCATTGCCCTGCCCTCGCCGCTGCGCCGCCTGTTCGACTACCGGGCACCGCCCGGCGTGCCGCGCAGTGCCCTGCAGCCGGGCGCTCGGCTGCGCGTGCCCTTTGGTCGGCGCGAGCTGATCGGCATCCTGATCGAGGTGACGGATCACAGCGAGGTACCGGCAGACAAGCTCAAACCCGCCCGGCAACTGCTCGACGCCCAATCGCCGCTGCCGCCCGCGCTGTTCAAGCTGTGCCTATGGACGGCGCAGTATTACCAGCACAGCCTGGGCGACACCCTCAGCTGGGCGCTGCCGGTACTGCTGCGTCAGGGCGAGCCGGCGGAGGTTCGTCAGCAGCGTTTCTGGCACCTGGCCGCAGGCGCCCAACTGGATGACCCACGCCTGAGTCGTGCGCCGCGCCAGCGCGAGGCCCTGCAAACCATCGCCCAGCACCCGCACGGCGTCGCCCAGCAACTGCTTGGCCAGTTGCAACTGAGCAAGGACAGCCTCGGCCTGCTGCACGAGAAGGGCCTGGTGCGCATCGAGATACGCCGGCATGCCGCCAGCGAACGCCACCTCAACTGGCTGGCCGAACCGGAACTGCCATTGAACCCGGAGCAACGCGCGGCAGCCGAAGCCATCCGCACCGGCTTCGGCCGCTTCAACGCCTTCCTCCTCGCCGGAGTAACCGGCAGCGGCAAGACCGAGGTCTACCTGCAGCTGATCCGCGAGACCCTGGAAGCCGGCAAGCAGGCCCTGGTGCTGATCCCGGAGATCAACCTCGGCCCGCAGACCCTGGCGCGCTTCGAGCGGCGTTTCAATGCGCGGATCGCCCTGCTGCATTCCGGGGTCAACGACCGCGAGCGCCTGGACGCCTGGCTGGCCGCCCGCGACGGCGAGGCCGACATCATCATCGGCACTCGCTCGGCACTGTTCACGCCGATGCAGCGCCCCGGCCTGATCATCATCGATGAAGAGCATGACGCCTCCTATAAGCAGCAAGAGGGCCTGCGCTACCATGCCCGCGACCTGGCGGTGGTGCGGGCGCACCAGGAAAACATTCCGATCCTGCTCGGCTCGGCCACGCCCTCCATGGAAAGCCTGCACAACGCCCACAGCGGCCGTTACGCCATGCTGCACCTGCACCAGCGCGCTGGTGGCGCCCAGCAACCGCGTTTTTTGCGCCTGGACGTGAAAAGCCGGCCACTCGACTCCGGCATCTCCGCACCTATGCAGCAGGCCATCGCCCAGACCCTGGCGGCCGGCCAGCAGGTGCTGGTGTTTCTCAACCGCCGCGGTTTCGCCCCGACCCTGCTCTGCCACGACTGTGGCTGG
>JAKFEA010000005.1:0-3587 GCA_036675905.1 Acidovorax sp.
CCGGGCTCCGGCACCAATCTTCTTCCCGCCAAAAAAACGCCCGGCACGCGGCCGGGCGAAGAACCTCCATGGCTGGGACCGTAACCAAGGACCGATCCCGACTTCAGGATGGTCGAACAGCCGAGCCAGCGCCGTCAGGCTGAGCCTCGAGTTGTGGCTCGGCCGTTTCCGACGGGCGTGTAGGCGCAAACGCCGAGCCAGCGAGGATGGGCTGGCTCGCCCGCCGGAGCGAGTCGCCCTGCTGCGCGCCAGCGCTATTCCGCCGCGCTGCGCAGTGTCTCCACCACCGGCCGGCGCAGCACCTCGCGCAGCCCCCACCAGCCGGCGGCCAGGGCCAGCACGGCGCCGGCGAGGGCGCCGCCGACCAGCACCAGCGGCGAAGCGGTCCACTGGAACTCGAAGACGAAACGCGCCAATCCCCAGCCCACCACGGCGGCCACGGCGCTGGCCAGCACGCCGGCCAGCAAGCCGACGCCGACCAGCTCGGCGCGCTGCACCTGCCGCAGCAGCGAGCCGCTGGCCCCCACCGCCCGCATGATCGCGAACTCGCGGGCGCGCTCCTCGCGGGTGGCGGTGACGGCGGCGAACAGCACCACCAGCCCCGCCGCCAGCGTGAAGCCGAACAGGAATTCGACCGCGCGCACCACCTTGTCCAGCACGGCCTGCACCTGGTCGATGGTGCTGGTCATGTCCACGTTGGTGATGTTGGGGAATTGCCGCACCAGCGCGCTGTCGAAGCCCTTGCGCTCGGGCGCCCGGAATGCGGCCATGAACGTGGCGGGCACGTCGGGCATTCGGCTGACCGGGAACATGACGAAGAAGTTGGCCCGCATCGAGCCCCAGTCGACCTTGCGCAGCGAGGTGATGCCCGCCTCCACCGGCATGCCGCCGATGTCGAAGCGCAGCCGGTCGCCCAGCTTCAGCCCCAGGGTCTCGGCGATGCCCTGCTCCACGCTCACGGCGCCGGCCTCCTCCGGTTGCCAATCCCCGCCGACGATCTGGTTGTGCGGCGGCGCGGCCGCCGCGTGCGAGATGTTGAACTCGCGGTCGACCAGGCGCTGGGCCCTGTCTTCGGTGTAGTCGTCGGGCCGCACCGCGCGCCCGTTCACCGCCACCAGCCGGCCGCGGATCATCGGGTACCAGTCGAAGCGCTCCACGCCCGCCTGCTGCAGCGCCTGCAGGAAATCGTCACCCTGCTCCGGCATCACGTTGATGACGAAGCGGTTGGGCGCGTCCGGCGGCGTGGCCTGGCGCCAGCTGGCGACCAGGTCGGTGCGCAGCAGCACCAGCAGCACCAGCGCCAGCAGGCCCACGGCCAGCGAGCTCACCTGCACCACGGCGTACGCCGGCCGCGCCGACAGCTGGCGCGTCGCCAGCACCAGCCAGCGCGGCGCGGTGGCCTCGTTCACCGACAGGCGCAGCAGCTTCACCGCCGCCCAGCTCAGCACTGCGAACAGCAGCACCGCGCCGGCGAAACCGCCCACCGCGATGAGGCCCAGCCGCAGGTCGCTGCTGGCGGCCAGCAACAAGGTGGCGAAGCCCAGCACGCCGACGCCCAGCACCGCCATCGAGGCCGGCTTGAGGTTGCCGACGTCGCGCCGGATCACTCGCAGCGGCGGCACCTGCGCCAGCTGCAGCACCGGCGGCAGGCCGAACGCGAACAACAGCGTCAGCCCCATGCCCATCCCGAACGCGACCGGCCACAGGCTTGCGCCCGGCAGCGAGGTCTCCACCAGGCCGGAGAGCAGGAGCACGAACACGAAGTGCACCGCGTAGCCCAGCGCCACCCCGATCGCGCTGGCGGCCAGCCCGGCCAGCCCGAACTCCACCGCATAGCCGGCGGCGATGGTGCGCTGCGGCTGGCCCAGCACGCGCAGCATGGCGCAGTCGTCCAGGTGGCGCGAAGCGAAGCCGCGCGCCGCCAGCGCCACCGCCACGGCGCTGAGCAGCGCCGACAGCAGCGCGACCAGGTTCAGGAATTTCTCGGCCCGGTCCAGCGTCTGGCGCATCTCGGGCCGGCCGCTCTCCAGCGACTCCACGCGGACGCCGCGCACGTCCGGCCTATCGGCATGTTCGGTGGCGAACGCGGTGAACGCCTTGACCGCCCGGTCGGGCCCGGCCACCGCGAAGCGCCATCGGATGCGGCTGGCCGGCTGCACCAGCCCGGTGGCCGCGAGGTCGGCCTCGTTGATCATCACGCGCGGCGAGAAGGTCGAGAAGCCGGTGCCGCGGTCCGGCTCCAGCAGCAGCACCCGCGCGATGCGCAGGCTGGCGTCGCCCAGCAGCAGCGGGTCGCCCGGCGCCAGCGCCAGCGCTTCCAGCAAGGAGCGGTCGACCCAGGCTTCGCCCGGCCGCGGAATGTCCCGCGTGGTGGCGCCCGCCCCCTCGGCGCTGTCGCTCACCGTGAGCTGGCCGCGCAGCGGGTAGCCGGACTCGACCGCCTTGAGCGCCACGAGGCGGGCGCCGCCGCCCCGCTCGTCGGGCGCGCGAGCCATGGTCGGGAACACCACGCTGGTGGCCGATTGCAGGCCCAGCGAGCGGGCCCTGTCGATGAAGGCCTGCGGCGTCGGGTTGTCGCTGGCGACGACGGCGTCACCGCCGAGCAGTTGCCCCGCATCGCGCTCGAGGCCGCCCTTGAGCCGGTCGGCGAAAAAGCCCACCGCGGTCAGGGCGGCCACGGCCAGGATGACGGCCACGATCAGCAGGCGCAGCTCGCCGGCGCGCAGGTCGCGCCACAGGGTGCGCCAACCGAGGCGCCAGGAGGAGGTCTGCATGGCGCGCACCTTAACAAAGAAGGCCGCGCGCCGCGCAGCCGCGATCAGGCCGTCAGGCCGCCGGGGTCACGCCGCGTCGCGAGAAGATGCGTGGCTTGCGCCGGCCCGATCCGCTCGCGTGCTCCGACGGCTCCTCGCCGTCCAGCCGCGCCAGCTCGCGCCGGAACGCCTCGATCACCTCGGAGACGCCCGGCTCGGACATCATGCTGAAGTGCGAGCCGGAGATCTCGTTGACGCGGATCTCGCCCGTCACGTGCTCGTCCCAGCCCAGCCAGGGACCGGCGTACAGGTACAGCGTCTCGGCCTGCGCGGCCTTGAACACCACCACCTCGCCGTCGTAGGGCTGCGGCTGGTATTGCGCCTGCGCATCGGTGAAGTTGCGGAACAGGTGGAAGTCGACCAGTTCCGGCGGCAGCGGCTCGCCGCGCGCCAGCTTCTCCAGCGCCAGCTGGTACGAGCGCTGCATCACCCGGGCGCGACGACGCCGGTTGGGCCAGCCGAGCGCGAACCCCAGCGTCCAGTGCCGCTTGAGCCAGATCTTCTGCAGCACCGGCACCTTGCGAGTGGCCGCGGCCGGCGCCAGCGTGTCGATCATCAGGATCGATTCGACCTCGGCGCCGCCCTGCATCAGCTGCTGCGCCATCTCGTAGGCGATCACGCCGCCGCCCGAGTAGCCGGCCAGCCGGTAGGGACCGGTGGCGTCGACGGTGCGGATCGCCTCCACGTACTGCGCGGCCATGGCTTCCACGCTGCCCAGCGGCGGCAAGCGCCCGTCCACCCCCTGCGCCTGCAGGCCGTAGAAGGGCTGCTGCG
>JAKFEA010000006.1:0-8061 GCA_036675905.1 Acidovorax sp.
GGCGGCGCTTGCGCGGCGCGTCGTCGCCGGCGCCATCGGCAGCAACCGTCTCGGCCGGCTCCTGCGCCGCGGCGGGCGCGAGCGGCGCGCCTGCGGCCGGACGCTCGACCGGCGATGCCTTCTCCTGCGGCTTGACCACGCGCACGCGGCGCGCGCCCTTTTGCTGCTGCTCGGCGCGCACCTGCGCGACCAGGTCCTCGCGCGCGTGCTCGTCGGCCTGGCTGAACTCTTGCCACCAGTCGGCCAGCACCACGTCGATCTCGCCGGCGTCGGCGCGCAGGCGCATGAAGTCGAAGCCGGCGCGGAAGCGCGGCTGCTCGACCAGGCTGAAGGGCGTGCTGCCCACGCGCTTCTCGAAGCGCGGCTGCATCATCCAGATCTCGCGCATGTCGGCTCCCAGCTTGCCGCGGCCGGACACGTCGCCGATGCGGGCGTCGAACACGTCGTCGATCGCTCCCTGCAGCGCCGGAATCGGATGGTGCTTCTGCGCCAGGCGCTGCGCCCAGCCGTCGCGCACGTCGGACCACAGCACGCAGGCCAGCAGGAAGCTGGGCGCGACCGGCTTGCCCTCGGCCACGCGGCGGTCGGTGTCCTGCAGCGCCGACCGCACGAACGGCTGGTCGGCCCGCTCGACCACCAGGTCCAGCAGCGGGTAGATGCCGCGGGCCATGCCCAGTGCCTTGAGCTGCTCGATGGTGGCCACCGAATGGCCGGTCTGCAGCAGCTTGAGCATCTCGTCGAACAAGCGGCTCTGCGGCACGTCGGCCAGCAGCGGCAGGCTGGGCCGCAGCGCCGCGCCGGTCCTGGTTTCCAGCGCGAAGCCCAGCGGATGGAGCTTGGCGGCAAAGCGCACCGCGCGGATCACGCGCACCGGGTCCTCGCGGTAGCGCGCGGCCGGGTTGCCGATCATGCGCAGCGTGAGCTTGCGCGCATCCTTCATGCCGCCGTGGTAGTCGACCAGCGTCTGCGTCTGCGGGTCGTAGTACATGGCGTTGATGGTGAAGTCGCGCCGCGTCGCGTCTTCCTCCTGCGGCCCCCAGACGTTGTCGCGCAGCACCCGGCCGCTGGCGTCCACCGCATGCTTCATGCCGGCCAGCTCGCTCTTGCTGGTCTTCTCGTTGCCGGCCACGGCCTCGGCCGCCGCGTTGTCCAGGTAGGCGCGGAAAGTGGAGACTTCGATCACCTCGTGCTCGCGCCCGCGACCGTAGACAACGTGCACGATGCGGAAGCGCCGGCCGATGATGAAGGCGCGCCGGAACAGCCCCTTGACCTGCTCGGGCGTGGCATTGGTGGCGACGTCGAAGTCCTTGGGCCGCAGGCCCAGCAGCAGGTCGCGCACCGCGCCGCCCACGATGTAGGCCTCGAAGCCGGCCTCCTTGAGCGCCCGCACCACGTTGACGGCGCGCTCGTCCACCAGCGAGGGATCGATGTGGTGTTCCTGTGGGCCGATCTCGCGGCGCTTGCCGAAGCCCGGCTTGCGGCCCGTGCCGCCGCCGCCCAGCAGGCGGTCTATGAATTGCTTGATCATGGATGGGAAGGGAACAGGTCCAGTATGCGCCAGCCGCGCTGGGCCGCCAGGCTGCGCAGGACGGCGTCGGGGTTGGTGGCCACGGGGTGGTCGCAGCGCTCCAGCAGCGGCAGGTCGTTCATGGAGTCGGAGTAGAAGGTGGTCTCGACCTGGTCCCAGGCCAGCGCCTGCGCAGCCAGCCATTGGCCGACCCGGTCGACCTTGCCGGCGCGCATGGAGGGCACGCCGTCGATCTCGCCGGTGATCCAGCCGTCGGCGCCGCGCGCCAGCCGCACCGCGATGAGCTCGTCCACGCCCAGTGCGCGCGCGATCGGCCCGGTGACGAACTCGTTGGTGGCGGTGACGATCACGACCCGGTCGCCCGCGTCCTGGTGGCCGCGCAGCAGCTGAACTGCCTCGGGCCGGATGGCCGGCGCGATCACGTCCCGCATGAATCGCTCGCGTGCCTGCTCGGCGGCCTGCCGGCCCTTGAGCCGGATCGCCTCGGTGGCAAAGCGCACGTAGTCGTGCACGTCCAGCGTGCCGGCCTTGTAGTGCTCGTAGAAGGCGTCGTTGCGCTGCCTGAAGGCGACCGGATCGGTCCAGCCGATCTCGTGGGTGAACTCGCCCCAGGCGTAATCGGAGTCGATCGGCAGCAGCGTGTGGTCGAGGTCGAACAGCGTGACCTTCACTCGTTCTCCAGCATGGACTTGATGAGAGGGATCGTTATGCCGCGCTGGGTCTGCAGCGCGTAGGCGTCGAGCTGCTCGAGCAGCTGCATCAGGCTGCCGAGGTCGCGCGAGAAACGGGTGAGCATGAAATCCATCACCTCGTCGGAGAGGAAGACGCCGCGCGCGTCGGCGGCGCGCCGCAGCACGGCGCGGCGCTCGGGCTCCGAGAGCACCTGCAGCTGGTACACGTGGCCCCAGCCGAGGCGGGTGCGCAGGTCCTCGCGCAGCCGCAGGTCGGCCGGCGGCAGCAGCCCGGCCGCCAGCACGCCGCGCTGCAGCGCCTGGGCGCTGACGAACCAGCTGAAGGCGGCGTGCTGCTGCACGGCGGTGTACAGGTGCACGTCGTCCATCAGCACCACCGCCCAGCGCTCGTCGAACGGCGCCGGCTCGGGCGCCGAGGCGTCGAGCCAGCCGACGGCAGCGCCCTGCTCGCGCAAGGCCTCCTGCACCGCCTTGAGCAGGTGGGTCTTGCCGCTTGCCGGCGGCCCCCACAGGTAGGTCGGCACCGGCGAGCGCGTCGGGCTGCCGGCCCACAGCTTCAGGTGCGCCAGCGCCGGCTCGTTCGGCCCTGCGCTGAAGCCCGCCAGCGTGGGTGCGCGGGCCATGCCGATGGGAAGCGTGAGCTGCTTCATCCCTGGTACAGGCGGCTGCCCATGTAGCCGGCGCGCACGCGGCGAATGGCCACCAGCAGCAAGGCGGTGGCCGGCAGCGCCACCAGCACGCCGAGGAATCCGAACAGCTGCGCGAACGCCAGCAGCGCGAAGATCACCGCCAGCGGGTGCAGGCCGATGCGCTCGCCCACCAGCCGGGGGGTGAAGAAGAAGCCCTCGATCACCTGGCCGGAGCCGTACACCACGGCCACCATCACCAGCGCCTTGGCCGAGGCGAACTGCAGCAGGCCGGCCAGGATGGCCAGCACCAGCCCGATGCCGAAGCCCAGGTAGGGCACGAACATGGCCAGCCCGGTGAACAGGCCGATCGGCAGCGCCAGGTCCAGCCCGAACAGGGCCAGCCCGGTGGAATAGAAGGTGGCCATGGTCAGCATCACCAGCAGCTGCCCGCGCAGGTACTGCCCCAGCACCTGGTCGGCCTCGTGGGTGAAGGAGTCGACCGCCGGCCGTACGCGCGGCGGCACCAGCTCCAGCACCCGGTGCACGAAGCGGTCCCAGTCCAGCAGCAGGTAGAACAGGGCGACCGGGATCAGGACCGCATTGAAAACCACCGCGAAGGCCACGCTGCCGCCGATCTTCAGCGACGACAGCAGGCTGGTGACGGCCTCCTCGTAATTGGCCTGCAGGTAACGCAGCACCTGGGTCCTGAGGCTCTGCAGGTCCAGCGCGACGTCGATGCCGAACTGCGCCAGCCAGGGGCGCACGCTGCCGTCCAGCCACTTGAACAGCACCGGCACCTGCTCGCGCATCAGCGGGATCTCCTTGGCCAGGATGGGCACCACCATCAGGAACAGCGACACCAGCACCACGATGAACAGCAGTTCCACCAGCACCACCGAGACGAAGCGCGGCACGCGGCCGCGGCCCGCCTCGTCGAGGCGGTCGACCAGCGGGGTCAGCGCATAGGCCAGCACCGCGCCGACCACGAAAGGAGTGAGCACCGGCCCCAGGGCCCGCAGCGCCCACAACGCCAGCAACGCGATCAGCGCCCAGATGGCGGCGCGTTTCTGCGTGGGTGTGAAGGGCATCGGGGAGGGTACGGCCCGCCGGCCCTTGGAGTGGCCGCCGGTAAAATCACGCGAATTCTATCGGGCGCCCCTCGCGCGCCGCCCTTCCCCATGAGCCAGACCCCCCTCTCGTACAAAGACGCCGGCGTGGACATCGACGCCGGCGACGCGCTGGTCGAGCGCATCAAGCCGCTGGCCAAGCGCACCCTGCGGGAGGGCGTGATGGCGGGCATCGGCGGATTCGGGGCGCTGTTCGAGGTGCCCAAGCGGTACAAGGAGCCGGTGCTGGTCAGCGGCACCGACGGCGTGGGCACCAAGCTCAAGCTCGCCTTCGAATGGGGCATGCACGACACGGTGGGCATCGACCTGGTGGCCATGAGCGTCAACGACGTGCTGGTGCAGGGCGCCGAGCCGCTGTTCTTCCTGGACTACTTCGCCTGCGGCAAGCTGGACGTGGACACCGCCGCCCGCGTGGTGGGCGGCATCGCGCGCGGCTGCGAGCTGTCCGGCTGCGCCCTGATCGGCGGCGAGACGGCCGAGATGCCCGGCATGTACCCGCCGGGCGAATACGACCTGGCCGGCTTTGCGGTGGGTGCCGTGGAGAAGTCGAAGATCCTGGGCGGCGCCGGCGTGGCGCCCGGCGACGTGGTGCTGGGGCTGGCCTCCAGCGGCGTGCACTCCAACGGCTTCTCGCTGGTGCGCAAGTGCATCGAGCGGGCCGGTGGGCAGCTGCCGGCCACACTGGATGGCAAGCCCTTCCGCGAAGCGGTGATGGCGCCGACGCGCCTGTACGTCAAACCGGTGCTGGCGGCGCTGGCGCAGCATGCCGGCATCAAGGCGCTGGCCCACATCACTGGCGGCGGCCTGCTGGAAAACATCCCGCGCGTGCTGCCGGACGGCCTGGCCGCGCACCTGAAGGCCGGCAGCTGGCCGCGCAGCGAACTGTTCGCGTGGCTGCAGCAGACCGCCGGCATCTCCGACCACGAGATGAACCGCACCTTCAACAACGGCATCGGCATGGTGGCCGTGGTGGCCGCGGACGAAGCCGCTGCGGTGGCGGACACGCTGCGCGCCCAGGGCGAGACGGTCCATGAGATCGGCCGCATCGCGCCGCGCGGCGCGGGCGCGGCGGTCGTGATCGGCTGAGGGGAGTTGCTGGGGCGCGCGCCTAACTTCGCGCCCGCCGCAGGTCGGCCACGCGCTCGGCGATGACATCGATGTCGAGCGAGTCCTGCGCATGGATCAGGTAGGTCTCCAGGTCCAGCACCGCCAGCGCGGCATGGCCCTGCTCGGCATGCGCCAGGCCGCGGTCGCGGTACTCGGCCCAGGCATCGGGCAGCAGCACCAGCAGCCGGTCCTGCACGGCGATCAGGCGCTGCCAGTCTTCCTGGGCCCGGTGGATCTCCTTCAGGTTGCGCAGCATGCGGGCGATGATGTCGCGCGGCGGCGCGGCCTGCAGGTACAGGCCCAGCGGCACCTCGAACTCGTCGACCAGGCCGCTGCGGCGCTTGTAGGGCTCCAGCCGCTCGGACAGCTCCTCGCGCGAGAGCGACTGGCCGGTGAACGGGTCGATCACCACCTGCCCCTTGGGCAGGTTCACCTTGATCATGAAGTGGCCGGGAAAGCAAACGCCGCGCGCATGCAGGCCCAGGCCATGGGCCATCTCCATCCACAGGACCGCCAGCGAGATCTGGATGCCGCGCCGGGTGCGCAGCACCACGTTGAGGCAGCTGTTGTCGGGGTCGCAGTAGTCGTTGACGTTGCCGCCGAACGAGAGGTCGCGAAAGAAGAACTGGTTGAGGGCGCGCAGGCGCTGCAGCGGCGCGGCGTCGGAGGGCAGCCGGCGCTTCAGGCGCGCCAGCAGCTGGTCGACGTCGCCCAGCACCTGCTGCACGTCGAGGTCGGGGTACTCGTCCTGGGCGATGCTGGCAGCCGCCTCCAGCAGGGGGAAATGGTCGTCGTCCTGCACCAGCGAGCGGAAGTACTCCAGCGGCGTCGGGACCTCGAGGTTGAGCGGCATGGTGGCGATCGTTGTAAGGGACGCCCCGGGGCAGCGTCAAGGCAGGGCCGTCCCGGTTTCGTCAGCGCGTGACAAATTGCCTCAGCTGCACCCCGGCGGCCCGGAGTGCGCCGAAGTACACGACCGCGGAGGCCAGCAGCAGGGACGCCAGCAGGCCGGCGCGCTGCAGCGCCCGGGAGCCCGGCGTGAGCCATTCGAAGTGGCCGGCCGACCACGCGAGGAAGACCGTCAGCAGCGCGGTGGCCGCGATCACCTGGAGCAGGAAGCGCGGCCAGCCCGGCGAGGGCGTCCAGCTGCCGCGCCGGCGCAGGCCGAGCAGCAGCCAGCCCGCATTGAGCAGCGCCCCCAGCCCGATGGACAAGGCCAGCCCGGCGTGCTTGAACAGCGGCACGAAGGCGACATTCATGACCTGGGTGAGGACCAGCACCACGATGGCGATCTTCACCGGCGTGCGCGTGTCCTGGCTGGCATAGAAGCCCGGCGCCAGCACCTTGATGCCGACCAGGCCGAGCAGGCCGACGCCGTAGCCGGCCAGCGCCACCGAAACCTGAATGACGTCGCTTTCGCGAAACGCGCCGTAATGGAACAGCGTGGCGACCAGCGGCAAGCCGAAGACCAGCAGCGCGGCCGAAGCCGGCGCCGCCAGCAGCACCACCAGCCGCAGGCCCCAGTCGAGCAGGGACGAGTAGCGCGCGGCGTCGCCGGCTCCGCGCGCCAGCGCCAGCTGCGGCATCAGCACCACCCCCAGCGCGACGCCCAGCAGGGCCGTCGGGAACTCCATCAGGCGATCCGCATAGAACAGCCAGGTCACGCTGCCGGCCGGCAGCCAGGAGGCGATCTGGGTATTGATCAGCAGCGAGATCTGGGCCACGCTGACGCCGAGCAGCGCGGGGCCCATGAGCGAGAGGATGCGGCGCACGCCGGGGTCGCGCCAGGCTTCGCGGATCTGCGACCCCGCCAGGCCGATGCGCGGCAGCATCCCCAGGCGCCGCAGCGCCGGCACCTGGATGGCCAGCTGCAGCACGCCGCCCAGCATCACGCCGGCCGCCATCGCATAGATCGGCTCGATGCCGCGGGCGGCGAACCAGGGTGCGCCCAGCCAGGCCGCCCCGATCAGGGCCACGTTCAGCAGCACCGGGGTGGCTGCGGGGACCGCGAAGCGCTTCCAGGTGTTCAGGATGCCCGCGGACAGGGCCACCAGCGACATGAAGCCGATGTAGGGGAACATCCAGCGGGTCATCAGCACGGCAGCGTCGAAGGCCTGCGGATCCCGGCGCAGCCCGCTGGCCAGTGCCCAGACCAGGGCCGGTGACGCGGCCACGCCCACCACGCAGGTGGCCAGCAGCACCCAGGCCAGCACGGTCGCCACGCTGTCGACCAGGCGGCGGGTAGCCTCCTCGCCCTGCTGCTCGCGCGTGTGGGCCAGCGCCGGCACGAAGGCCTGGCTGAAGGCGCCCTCGCCGAACAGGCGGCGGAACAGGTTGGGGATGCGGAAGGCGACGTTGAAGGCGTCGGTCAGCGCGGTGGCGCCGAACACCGCGGCCATCAGCAGGTCGCGGATGAGCCCGGTGATGCGGGACGCCAGCGTCAGCAGCGAGACGGTGGAGGCGGCTTTGAACAGGCTCACCGGCTCGAGTGTAGCGGGGGCCCCGCAGGCAAGTGGGCGCTTCGCTTACAATGGAGGGCTTTGCTGGCATCATCCTCAGACACCGAAGGAACCATCCATGGCTTCTACCAAGCCCAAGAAGAAGAACCCCCGCCTGGCTTCCGGCCGCAAGCGCGCGCGCCAGAACGTCAAGCTCAATGCAGCGAACACCTCGCTGCGCTCCAAGTACCGCACTGCGGTGAAGAACGTGGAGAAGGCCGTCGCCGCCGGTGACAAGGCCAAGGCCACCGAACTCTTCGCCAAGGCCCAGAGCATCGTCGACACCGTCGCCGACAAGGGCATCTTCCACAAGAACAAGGCGTCCCGCGACAAGTCCCGCCTGTCGGCCAAGGTCAAGACCCTGGCCGCCGCCCCCGCCGCCTGAGACCCCTCAGTCGGCCCGCCCGGGCCTCATAGGCCCGCCGTTTGAACCGGGTGCGCTGCCAGCAAAGCAAAGAACCGCCTTCGGGCGGTTTTTTG
>JAKFEA010000007.1:0-1865 GCA_036675905.1 Acidovorax sp.
GATCAGCGGGGTGACGCTGAAGCCGTGGTCGGACAGCGCGGTGAGGCGGCGGGTCAGCGAGTCTTCATTGAACAGCCACTCGCGCACCCCGGTCGCCGGAGTCGGGTGCAACTGGGTGGCGGTTAGCCAGCGGGGCGGATGGGCGAGGGCGGCGTGGGGCACGGTCGGGGCAACGGCGATAAACAGGGCGGCGAGTGTAGCAAATGAGCGGCGTAGGGTGGGTTAGGCGCGTCAAACAGGACTGCCGCCGGGCACCGGACTCGGCGCGCCGTAACCCACCCTACGACCAGCCTTCCAGGCGCATGGTCGCGCGCACCAGGCGCTGTTCCTCCTGCTCGATCTCCTTGAGGTTGTCGCGGATGCTGTGGATATGTTCGCGGGCGGCGCGCTGCGCCTGCTCCGGCAGGCGTTCGAGCACCGCGTGATAGAGGCGCGCGTGCTGGCGGTCGATCTGGCGTTTCTGCACTGGCCGGTGATAGAGGTTGTTGACCGAGGCGAACACCGTGCTGAGCATCAGGTCGGTCAACGATTGCAGGGTGTGCAGCAGCACCGGGTTGTGCGAGGCCTCGCAGATCGCCAGGTGGAAGGCATGGTCCAGGCGTGCATGCTCGCGCGGCTCGACCGCCTCCGGACGGTCGTGGGCGGCGAGCATTTCCTCGTAGCGCCGGGTCAGCAGGACGAAGTCGGCATCGGTGCCGCGCAAGGCGGCCAGGCGCGCCGACTCGGCTTCCAGCAGCACGCGCACCTCCAGCAGGTCGTAGAGGGTGCGCGGCTGCGAGCTGAACAGATGCATCAGCGGGCTGGCGTCGCGCGGCCCGCTGAGGCTGGCGACCCGCGAATCGCGGCCCTGGGCGGTGTCGATGATGCCGCGGCCGCGCAGCACCTTGAGCCCTTCGCGCAGCGCGGAGCGGGAGATGCCCAGCTTCTCGCACAGGCGGCGTTCCGAGGGCAGCGCCTGGCCGGCCTTGAGCACGCCGTCGACGATCAGCCGTTCGATGCGTTCGGCCACCACGTCGCAGACCTGGCGGCGGACTTCGGGTTTGCCGTAGGGCATCCTGGGGACCTCGCATGACTGGTAGGACCAGTCGAAATTGGATTGTCTGACGATCGCCACTATAGGCGAGCAGGCCAGGCAGCGTAAGGCTGTAGGCGACGATCGGCGCTTGGAGCGGTGAAAAAAACTGGTCGTACCAGTGTGCTGGACAATGGACGCCGGTTTCCCCGGGGGCTAAAGATGCGCCACACAGCAAGCGGCCCGGGGGACTTGCCACCCGCGTCGCACAGAACAACAACGCCACTTGAACGAGCCTGCCATGAGCATTCTGTACGACGAGCGCGTCGACGGCGCGCTGCCCCGCGTCGACAAGCCAGCCCTGCTGGCCGAACTGCGCGCGTGCCTGCCGGACCTGGACATCCTGCACGAGCAGGAAGACCTCAAACCCTACGAATGCGATGGCCTCTCGGCCTACCGCGCCACGCCCATGCTGGTGGTGCTGCCCGAGCGCGTCGAGCAGGTGGAGAGCCTGCTCAAGCTCTGCCATGCGCGCGGCGTGCCGGTGGTCGCCCGCGGCGCCGGTACCGGCCTGTCCGGCGGCGCGCTGCCGCTGGAGCAGGGCGTGCTGCTGGTGCTGGCGCGCTTCAACCAGATCCTCGAGGTCAACCCGGCCGGACGCTTCGCCCGGGTCCAGCCCGGGGTGCGCAACCTGGCGATTTCCCAGGCGGCGGCGCCCTTCGACCTCTATTACGCGCCGGACCCGTCCTCGCAGATCGCCTGTTCGATCGGCGGCAACGTCGCCGAGAACGCCGGTGGCGTGCACTGCCTGAAATACGGCCTGACCGTGCACAACCTGCTCAAGCTGGAGATC
>JAKFEA010000008.1:0-21427 GCA_036675905.1 Acidovorax sp.
TTCCCCCATGTTCGGAGCTTTCCGACGCTACTTGTCCACGGACCTTGCCATCGACCTGGGCACGGCCAACACCCTGATCTTCGTCCGCGACAAGGGCATCGTGCTCGACGAACCTTCCGTGGTGGCGATCCGTCACGAAGGCGGCCCGCAAGGCAAGAAGTCGATCCAGGCCGTCGGCCACGAAGCCAAGGCCATGCTGGGCAAGGTGCCCGGCAACATCGAGGCCATCCGGCCGATGAAGGACGGCGTGATCGCCGACTTCACCGTCACCGAGCAGATGCTCAAGCAGTTCATCAAGATGGTCCATCCCCGGTCCGTCCTGAGGCCCAGCCCGCGCATCATCATCTGCGTGCCCTGCGGCTCCACCCAGGTGGAACGCCGGGCCATCCGCGAGTCGGCGCTCGGCGCCGGCGCCAGCGAGGTCTACCTGATCGAGGAGCCGATGGCGGCCGCCATCGGCGCCGGCCTGCCCGTCTCGGAAGCCTCCGGCTCGATGGTCGTCGACATCGGCGGCGGCACCACGGAAGTCGGCGTCATCTCCCTGGGCGGCATGGTCTACAAGGGCAGCGTGCGGGTGGGCGGCGACAAGTTCGACGAGGCCATCATCAGCTACATCCGCCGCAACTACGGCATGCTGATCGGCGAGCCCACCGCCGAAGCCATCAAGAAGCAGATCGGCTCCGCCTTCCCCGGCAGCGAGGTCAAGGAGATGGAAGTCAAGGGCCGCAACCTGTCCGAGGGCGTACCGCGCAGCTTCACGATCAGCTCCAATGAAATCCTGGAAGCGCTGACCGACCCGCTGAACAACATCGTCTCGGCGGTCAAGAACGCGCTGGAGCAGACCCCGCCGGAACTGGGCGCCGACATCGCCGAGCGCGGCATGATGCTCACCGGCGGCGGCGCGCTGCTGCGCGACCTCGACCGCCTGCTGGCCGAGGAAACCGGCCTGCCGGTGCTGGTGGCCGAAGACCCCCTGACCTGCGTGGTGCGCGGCTGCGGCATCGCGCTGGAGCGGATGGAACGGCTGGGCTCGATCTTCACCAGCGAGTGATGCCACCACCCCCGTCCTCCTGCAAAGGAGAGGGGGGCACAGGCACAATGCGGACATGCCCTTAGGCACCCTCGACCGCACCCCTCCGCCATTCTTCAAGCAGGGACCCTCGGCGCTTTCCAAGCTGATGGTCTGCAGCGCGCTGGCGCTGTTCCTGATGGTGGCGGACACGCGTTTTCGCATCACCCAGCCGGTGCGCGCCGCCATGGCGACCGTGCTGTTCCCGGTGCAGTGGGTCGCCATGCGGCCGGTGCTGGCCGTGCGCGGGGCGCAGGACTATTTCGTCACCCTCAACACCGCCATCACCAACGAGGAGGCGGCGCGGCGCAAGCTGGTCGTGCAGTCCCAGCGGGCCGCCCAGGTGGAACAGCTCACCAGCGAGAACGCCCAGTTGCGCAAGCTGCTCGGCCTGCGCGAGCGGCTCAACACCCCGGCGGCGCCGGCGGAAGTGCTGTACGACGCGGCCGACCCCTACAGCCGCAAGGTGATCATCGACCGCGGCCTGGCGCAGGGCGTGGAGGCCGGCTCGCCGGTGATCGACGAATCCGGCATCCTGGGCCAGGTGACGCGCGTGCACCCGCTGATCAGCGAGGTGACCCTGCTGACCGACACTGACCAGGCCATCCCGGTGCTCAACACCCGCACCGGCGCCCGTGGCATCACCTATGGCGATGCCGGCCGGCACGGCAGCGGCGGGCTGGAGTTGCGCTACATGGCCGCCAACGCGGACGTGCAGCCCGGCGACCTGCTCACCACCAGCGGCGTGGACGGCGTCTACCCGCCGGGCATCCCCGTGGCCAGGGTGACCAAGGTCGAGCGCCGCCCGGACGCCGCCTTCGCCCGCATCGTTTGCGCGCCGGCGGCCCTGGTGGACGGCGCCCGGCACGTGATGGTGCTCAACTCGATGCTGGCGCAGATGCCGCCGCGGCCCGCGCCCGAGGATGCGGCTCCCGCCCTGAAGCGTCCCGCCCGCAAATGAGGAGCGCTTCCGCATGATCATGCGTCCCGGCCAGCCGCTGCTGCTGCCGGCCAACCCCTTCTTCATCTGGTTCACGCTGATCCTGGCGCTGATGGTCACCATGCTGCCGCTCGGGCGGCTGCCGTGGATGCCGGACATCCTGGCCGTGGTGCTGGTGTTCTGGAGCGTCCACCAGCCGCTGCGCATCGGCGTGGTGGCGGCCTTCATGTTCGGGCTGGCGGTGGACGTGCACCAGACCTCGCTGCTGGGACAGCACGCGCTGGCCTACACGACGCTGAGCTACTTCGCCATCACCATCCACCGGCGGCTGCTCTGGTTCAGCGTCCCGTCGCAGGCCGTGCAGGTGCTGCCCCTGTTCGCGGCCGCCCACGCCATCGAGCTGTCGATCCGGATGCTGGCCGGCGGCGCCTTTCCCGGCCCCACCGTGCTGCTCGCGCCCGTGCTGGAATCCATCCTCTGGCCGGTGGTGAGTGTCCTGCTGTTGCTGCCGCAGCGCAGGGCGCCCGATCCGGATGAAAATAGGCCCCTGTAACAGCCGCCGACCCGGCGCCGAATGACCGAACTCAAGAACGTCGAAGCCGACCTCTCGCGCTTCCGCATCCGCGTGCTGGCCGCCAGCGCCGTGGTGCTGGTGTGCTTCTCGCTGCTGGTCGCGCGCCTGCTGTTCCTGCAGGTCATCCAGCACGACCACTACGACGAGGTGGCCGAGGCCAACCGCACCGCCATCGTGCCGATCGTGCCCAACCGCGGCCTGATCCTGGACCGCAACGGCATCGTGCTGGCGACGAACTACTCCGCCTACACGCTGGAGATCACGCCCATGCGGCTGACGCGGCCGCTGGAGGCCGTCATCGACGAACTGTCCCAGGTCGTCCAGATCGACCAGCGCGACCGCCGCCGCTTCAAGAAGCTGCTGGAGGAGAGCAAGAGCATCGAGTCGCTGCCGATCCGCACCAAGCTGACCGACGAGGAGGTCGCGCGCTTCACCGTGCAGCGGTTCCGCTTCCCCGGCGTCGAGATCAACGCCCGGCTGTTCCGCAGCTATCCCTGGGGCGAACTGGCCAGCCACGCCATCGGCTACATCGGCCGCATCAACCAGAAGGAGAAGGAGCAGATCGGCGAGTGGCCCGAGGAAGAACAGGCCAACTACCGCGGCACGGAGTACATCGGCAAGCTGGGCGTGGAGCAGAGCTACGAGAAGGAATTGCACGGCACCACCGGCACCGAGCAGGTGGAGACTTCCGCCGGCGGCCGCGCGGTGCGCAAGCTGGCCAGCAGCCCCGCGACCTCCGGCAACACCGTGATGCTGTCCATCGACATCAAGCTGCAGAAGCTGGTGGAAGACCTGTACGGCGACCGCCGCGGCGCGATGGTGGCGCTGGATCCGCGCAACGGCGAGATCCTGGCCTTCGTCTCCAAGCCGACGTTCGACCCCAACCTGTTCGTCGACGGCATCGACCACGAGAACTGGCAGGCGCTGAACGAGTCCATCGACAAGCCGCTGCTCAATCGCGCGCTGCGCGGCACCTATCCGCCCGGCTCGACGTACAAGCCCTTCATGGCCCTGGGCGCGCTGGAGACCGGCAAGCGCAGCGCCACCCAGGTGATCCAGGACAACGGCTCGTGGAGCTTTGGCGGCCACGTGTTCCGCAGCCACGGCGACCACGGCCTCGGGCCGGTGGACCTGCACACCAGCATCGTGAAGTCCAGCAACGTCTACTACTACTCGCTGGCCAACGAGATGGGCGTGGACCTGATGCACGACTTCATGAAGCCCCTGGGCTTCGGCCAGATCACCGGCGTCGACATCTTCGGCGAGGTGCGCGGCGTCCTCCCGAGCCAGGAGTGGAAGCGCAACTACTACCGCCGCCCGGAACAGAAGAAGTGGTATGCCGGCGAGACCATCTCGCTGGGCATCGGCCAGGGCTACAACAGCTTCACGATGCTGCAGATGGCCCACGCCCTCGGCGCGGTGCTGAACGACGGCGTCAAGCACCGGCCCCACCTGGTGGTGGCGACGCAGGACGCCGGCAGCAAGCAGGTCAAGCCGGTGGCCCGGGAACCCGGCGTGAACCTGGGCTACAAGCCGGAAAACCTGGCCGCGGTGCGCAAGGCCATGGTGGCGGTGACGCAGCAAGGCACCTCGACCCGGGTGTTCCAGGGCGCCGGCTACCTGTCGGGCGGCAAGACCGGCACCGCGCAGGCGGTGGGCGTGGCGCAAGGCGCCAAGTACAACGCCTCCAAGCTGGAGGAGCACCAGCGGGACCACTCGCTCTACATCGCGTTCGCGCCGGCCGACCAGCCGCGCATCGCGATCGCCATGGTCGTGGAGAACGCCGGCTTCGGCGCCGCCGCCGCGGCGCCCATCGCCCGGCGCGTCTTCGACTTCGCGCTGATGAACCAGTATCCGAGCGAGGAAGACATGGTGGCCGTGCGCGAAGGCAAGGCGGCCAACCCCATCGGGACGCCGCGGCTGGCCAGCGAAGCCGCGTGGCCGCCGGCGCCCAGTGGCGCGGGCGCCGCCGCCGCGGCTGTCGGCACCACGCCGCCGATGGCCTCGGTGACCACCACCGAGACCATCGCGGCCGCGTTCAGCCCCGCGCACACCGCCGCCACGGGCACGCCGACCGCGGGCACGACCTGGGTGCCGCGACGGCGCTACACGCCGCCGCAGGGCGCCTCCGCCCCCTAGGCGGAAGAGCCGAGCCCCGCCGCCGACCGCAGCCAGGCGGTCACCGCCTCCGGCATCTCCCACACCTGTCCCGGCCAGCGGCCCGCCGGAAAGCCGACGTGGCCGCCCTGCCCCGGTTGCCACAGCGTGACGTGCCGGCCCACCTGCGCCTGCAGCGGCAGGCTGGCGGCGGGCACGAACGGGTCGTTGCGGGCATTGAGCGCCAGCGCCGGGATGCGGATGCTGCCCAGGTGCGGCTTGGCCGAGGCCCGCGCCCAGTAATCGTCCGTGCCGCGAAAGCCGTGCAGCGGCGCCGTGAACACGTTGTCGAACTCGTAGAGGTCGCGCGCCGCCAGCAGGGCCTCGCGGTCGAACAGGCCCGGATGCTGCGCCCACTTGCGCAGCGCCTTCGGCTTCATCGAGCGCAGGAACATGGTGGTGTAGACGAGGCGGTTGAAGCCCTGCCCGATGGCATGGCCGCCGGCGGCCAGGTCGAGCGGCGAGCAGACGCTGGCGACCGCCGCGACCGAGCGCGAAGCGGCCTCGCCGTGTTCGCCGGCCCAGCGCAGCAGCGCATTGCCGCCGAGCGACACGCCGACGGCCAGCAGCGGGCCGGCATGGTGCTCGCGCATGCGCCGCAGGATCCAGCCGATCTCCTCGTGGTCGCCCGAGTGGTAGGCCCGCGGCGCCAGGTTCAGCTCGCCGCTGCAGCCGCGGAAATGCGGGACGGCGAAGGCCATGCCGTGGCGCGCCGCGACGTCCGCGAACGCTTCGGCATAGTGGCTGCGCGACGACCCTTCGAGCCCGTGGAACAGCACCAGCAGCGGCCGCTCCGCATCCTGCGCCGCGGGCTGCGCTACGTGCCAGTCGACATCCAGGAAATCGCCATCGGGCGTGGTCCAGCGCTCGCGCCGGTATTGCGGCGACGGGCCGCGCGTGCGGCGCGCCACCAGCGCCGGCCAGATCGTCTGCAGGTTGCCGCCGGGCAGCCACCAGGGCGCTCGGTAGGCGTTCATCAATGCAGGATCGACGGCGTGTCCGAGACTTCCTGGATCTCGCTCGTGGTGCCGGGGCTGGCGTGGTGCGCGACCAGCCGCCAGCCCTGCGCGGTGCGGTGGTACACGTTGGTCGCGATGACCCAGGCGTTCGCCAGGCCGGTGGGCGCCAGCACCTCCACCCGCTCCAGCACGTTGTGCACGCTGCTGCCGATGGCCGCGGTCTTGCGCACGCGCTCGGGCCAGGCCCGCACCGAGCCGCCTTCCGAGAACATCGACTCGAAGGTGGCGCGGATGGCGGTGGCGCCGATCACGCGCGGGCCGCCCGGGTGGATGCAGAAGATGTCGTCCTCGTCGGCCCAGCAGGCCATCAGCTTGTCGATGTCGCCGCGCTGCAGCGCGTCGTAGAACGCCGCCTCGATGTCATCGGCGTCGCCATCGAGCTGGGCGGCCTGGAGCTTGGACTTCTTGCGCATGGGAAGGGTTTCGCGCCGATTGTGCCCAAGTTTTCAGGCGCTCCCGAGCCACCGCGCCGCCACCGCCGGGGCCTGGCCCTGCGCCGCCTCCCACATCACTTCCGGCGCGGCCACGTGGATGCCCGGGGGCGCGGTGCGCAGCGCAATGGCGAGCAGTTCCGCCACCTTGGCCGCGCGCACCGGCTGCTCGCTGCTCGGGACCATGTAATGGACGGTCGACAGCATCCACCGCGCCAGCCGCGCGAGCGCGCCGGCCTGCGTGGCCGCCACCGGCTTCTGCGCGGAGCGCAAGATCAGCAGCCGCTCGAACCCGAGGCGGGCCACGGCGTGCTCGTCGAGGCTGGCGAGGCCGCGCTTGAGCGCCTCCGGCAGGCGGCCCGGCGCATGCGGCAGCACCACCGCGAGGGTGCGCACGCCGCTGGCGCGCAGCCATTGCGCCAGCGCGGGCAGTTGCCCGGGCAGCGGCGTCCACAACGCGCGCTCGCGGTCGTAGAACAGGCGCGGCGGGTCGAACATGACGACGGCGACATCCGCCTGCACGAGCGGCCATTCGCCCGGCTCCGCGGCGGGCACCACCGCGGCCTGCACGCCGCGCAGGCCGGCGGTGATCGGCTCGCGGGCCAGCACCTGGGCCAGGGAGAAGGTGCCGCCGCCGACGAGCCGCCGCAACACTTCGTTGCCAAGCACGCCGGTCGCGCCGGCGATGACCAGCCGCGGCATGCCGACTGTCGGGCTGGGGCGCATCGCGCCCTGCAGCACTTGAAGCGGGTCCTGGCGCATCCCATCTATGCTACCTTCCCCTCACTTTCCCGAAGAAGGACGAGACATGAAGAAGTGGCTGCTGATCCTGGCTTTCCCGCTGCTGCTGGCCGGCTGCGGCTACAACGACTTCCAGCGGCTGGACGAGGCGAGCAAGTCCGCGTGGAGCGAGGTGCTCAACCAATACCAGCGGCGCGCCGACCTGGTGCCGAACATCGTGGCCACCGTCAAGGGCGAGGCCAACTTCGAGCAGGAGACGCTCACCCGCGTGATCGAGGCGCGCTCCAAGGCCACCGCCGTGCAGGTGACCCCCGAAACCCTGAACGACCCGCAGGCGATGCAGCGCTTCCAGCAGGCGCAGGGCGAGCTCTCCAGCGCCCTGTCGCGGCTGCTGGTGGTGAGCGAACGCTATCCGGACCTGAAGGCCAACCAGGGCTTCCGCGACCTGCGGGTGCAGCTGGAAGGCACCGAGAACCGGATCACCGTGGCGCGCAACCGCTACATCCAGTCGGTGCAGGAGTACAACGTGCTCGCGCGCAGCTTCCCGACCAACCTGACGGCGATGATCTTCAACTACGACCCGAAGGCCACCTTCAGCGTGCAGAACGAAGCGCAGATCTCCGTGCCTCCGACGGTCGACTTCAGCCGGCCGGCGCCGGGCGCGCCCGCTGCGCCCGCCGCTCCCGCCGCTCCGGCGACCACCGCGCCGGCCACGGGCACCCCCACGCGCTGAGCCGCCGTTGAGAGCCCTGCTCGCCTGGCTGCTGGCGTTCGCCACGTCCCTGGCGGCGGCGCAGGGCGTGCTGCCCGTGCCGGAACTGACGGCGCGGGTGATCGACCAGACGGGCACCCTGGACGCCATCCAGCGCAAGGGCCTCGACGACAAGCTGGCGGCCTTCGAGCACGCCAAGGGCACGCAGATCGTCGTGCTGATGGTGCCGACCACGCTGCCGGAAGACATCGCCAGCTACGCCAACCGCGTCGGCAACGCCTGGAAGATCGGCCGCAAGGAGGTGGGCGACGGCATCCTCGTCGTCGTCGCCAAGGACGACCGCAAGGTCCGCATCGAGGTGGCGAAGACGCTGGAAGGCGCGGTGCCCGACCTCGCCGCCAAGCAGATCATCGACGAGGCGATCACGCCGCGCTTCCGGCAGAACGACTTCGCCGGGGGCTTGAATGCGGCGGCCGACCAGCTGATCGCCCGCGTCAGCGGCGAAGCCCTGCCGGCGCCGAAGCAACCGGCGCCGCAGGGTGGCGGCAGCGGCGGCTTCGACTGGTTCGACCTGGCCATCTTCCTGTTCTTCGCCGTCCCGATCGCCGGGGCCGTGCTGCGCGGCATCTTCGGCCGCAAGCTCGGCTCGCTCGTCACCGGCGGCGGCGTCGGCGCCATCGCCATGCTGATCACGTCCAGCCTGGCGGTGGCCGGCGTGGCAGGCATCGTCGCCCTGCTCTTCTCGCTGATGTCGGGTGGCAGCGCCCTGGGCGGCCGGCGCGGCCACGGGCCGGTGATCTTTCCCGGCGGCTTCGGCGGCGGCGGCTGGGGCGGCGGTGGCGGCGGGGGCTTCGGCTCCGGCGGTGGCGGGGACTTCGGCGGCGGCGGCGCCTCGGGAGACTGGTGATGATGGCGCGCCTGCAACGCATGTTCCGGCACCGTTGGCTCGACGACGCGGACACCCGCCGGGCCATCCCGCCGCCGCTGCTGGAAAAGCTCGCCGCGCGGGTTGCCGACAGCGAGCGCCGCCACACCGGCGAGATCCGCATCTACGTGGAAGCCGGCCTGCCCATGAGCTACCTGTGGCGCGACGCCACGCCGCGCGAGCGCGCGATCTCCATGTTCGGCAAGCTCGGCGTGTGGGACACGGAGCAGAACAACGGAGTATTGATCTACCTGCTGCTGGCCGAACACGCGATCGAGATCGTCGCCGACCGCGGCATCAGCCGGCACGTGGAGCCCGAACAGTGGCGGCAGATCGTCCAGCGCATGGGCAGCGCGTTTCGCGCCGGCCACCATGAACAAGGGTTGACCGAGGCGGTCGACGCGGTCACCGAGGTCCTGGTCCGGCATTTTCCCGCGCCGGCCGGTTCCTCGAATCCCAACGAATTGCCGGACGAGCCGGTGCTGGGCTAGCAGCAGCCGCGCGGCGGAATTTCTTCCGTCCTACAGGGGCTTGCGCAGTCGTGCCACAGCGCCAGGCCGAGCCGTGCCGAACACTCCGGCATGGCCGTTACCGACGCCCCCCGCCCCTTGTGGCCCGCGATCCTGTGGGTCGCCCGGCATGGGCAGAGCGCCGGCAACGTGGCGCGCGACCGGGCGGAGGCCGAAGGGCTGGTGCTCATCGACGTGGAGCATCGCGACATCGACGTGCCGCTGTCGGACCTGGGCGTGGAGCAGTCGCGCGCGCTCGGTCGCTGGTTCGCCCAGCTGCCCGCCTCGGAACGGCCGCAGGTGGTGCTTTGCTCGCCCTACGTGCGGGCGCGCGAGACGGCGCGGCTGGTGCTGGAGGAAGCGGACCTGCGCCCCGGGCCGGACCTGAAGCTGCGCATGGACGAGCGGCTGCGCGAGAAGGAATTCGGCATCCTCGACCGGCTCACCGTGCACGGCATCCGCCAGAAGTATCCCGAGCTGCACGAGCAGCGCAGCCACGTCGGCAAGTTCTACTTCCGCCCACCCGGCGGCGAAAGCTGGTGCGACGTGATCCTGCGCCTGCGCAGCCTCACCGAGATGATGTCGCGCGAGTACGCCGGCCAGCGCGTGCTGGTGGTGGCGCACCAGGTGATCGTCAACTGCATGCGCTACCTGGTCGACAACCTCGACGAGGAGCAGATCCTGGGCATCGACCGGCTCGGCGACGTCCCCAACTGCGGCGTCACGTCGTGGCGCATCTCGGAGGACGGGTGCCGGCTGCTGCCGGACCTGACCGACCTGGTGGCCCCGCTGGTGCGCGCGGGGACGCCGGTGACGGTCGAGGCGGACGTGCCGGTGGCGCCCAAGCCATGAAGGCGCTCGCCGCCTGGGGAGTGGATGACGCGCTGTTGCGCGAGTGGCGGCTGCCCGCGCCGCCCGCGGACGGCGACAAGGAGGACCGCGGCCGCGTGCTGGTCATCGCCGGCAGCCGCGAAATGCCGGGCGCCGCCGTGCTCACGGCCACCGCCGCCATGCGGGCCGGCGCGGGCAAGTTGCTGATCGCCACGCCGCAGTCGGCGGCGCAGGCCGTTGCCGCGGCCGTGCCGGAGGCGCGGGTCATCGCGTTGCCGGAAGCGTCGGATGGCGGGCTGTCGTTCCACGGCCTGCCGCTGCTGCAGTCCCTGGGGCCGGGCACCGGCGCCGTGGTGATCGGGCCGGGCATGATCGGACCCGAATCGACCGTCACCTTCGTGCAGGGCCTGTTGCCGGTGTTTCGCGGCGTGCCGGTGCTGCTGGACGCGCTGGCGATGGATGCGGTGATCTCGGCGCGCCGCTTCGGCCAGCCGATCATCCTGACCCCGCATGCCGGCGAGATGGCGCACCTGACCGGCGCCGAGAAGGAGGACCTGCTGGAGGAGCCGCTGCACGCGGCGCGCCGCCATGCGGAGCGCTGGCAGGTGGTGCTGGCGCTCAAGGGGTCCACGACCATCGTGGCCCGCCCCGATGGCGAGGCGTGGCTGCACGAGTCCCACACGCCCGGGCTGGGCATGTCCGGCTCCGGCGACGTGCTGGCCGGCATCATCGCGGGGCTCGCGGCGCGCGGGGCGTCGCCCGAGCAGGCAGCGGTGTGGGGCGTGGCCCTGCACGCGCGTGCCGGCGATGCACTGGCGGCGCGCTACGGGACCGTGGGTTACCTCGCGCGGGAGCTGGCGGCGGAAGTGCCGCGGCTGATGCACGCGCTCGGGTGAGGCTACGAAGGGCGCGCCGGCTCGGTGTCGCCCGGCTCGAACCCGGGCTCGCGCAGGGCCGCGCGGCTGCGGCGGCCTTCCGGCAGCAACAGCAGCGTGGCGATCACCGCGTGCGGCAGTTGCTGCAGCCACCATCCGGCATCTCCCTGCGCACGCGCGGAGACCAGCAGGCCCAGCAGCGGCAGCGCTGCCTGCAACACCAGCGTGATGGCCCACGCCCAGCGCTGCCGGTACCAGAGGCCGATGGCTGCGACCACTTGCACGGCCGCCACGGCGATGACCCACCACGGCAACGGGCCCGCCGCCAGCCCGCGCAGGCTCCATGCGACCGAGAGCAGCACCAGGACGGCGGCGATGCGCCGTGGCCACCACAAGCTGGCGAGCATCGCGGCGATGCGCTTGAACATCCTTGCCGCCCCTTCAGCGCTTTTGCCGGTACTTCCGCAGGGCGGCGATCTGGGCGGCCATCACCGCCAGTTCGGACTGCGCCTTGGCCAGGTCGATGTCGGTGCGCGCGTTCTTCAGCGCCTCTTCGGCCGCGGCCTTGGCCTCGTTCGCCTTCTCTTCGTCCAGGTCCTTGCCGCGCACCGCGGTGTCCGACAGGACCGTGACGCGGTTCGGCTGCACCTCGAGGATGCCGCCGGCGATGAAGACGAACTCCTCGCCGCCGTCGGGCATGACGATGCGCACCGACCCCGGCTTCACCCGCGTGATCAGCGGCGTGTGGCGCGGATAGATCCCCAGTTCTCCCGCTTCCCCGGGCAGCGCCACGAAGCGGGCCTCGCCCGAGAAGATGGATTCATGCGCGCTGACCACGTCGACGTGGATGGTGTGCGGGGTGTCGGCCATGCGCCAGTATGTCCGCAAAATAAAAAAGCCCCCCGACTTGCGGCGGGGGGCTTGGAGTGCGCTGGTTTTTAGCGCGTTCTTATTCCTCTAGTCAGTTGGGGACAGAGCAGTCGCTTCGCTGTCTGGTCTGTCCCGCAAAGCTACTTGGCTGGACAGAGCAGTCGCTTCGCTCTCTGGTCTGTCCCGCAAAGCCACTTATTTTGTCTGGCGATACTTCCGCAGCGCGGCAAGCTGTGCCGCCATGACCGCGAGTTCCGACGTGGCCTTGGCCAGGTCGATGTCCGTCTTGGCGTTCTTCAGGGCTTCTTCGGCGGCCGCCTTGGCCTCGTTGGCCTTCTCTTCGTCCAGGTCCTTGCCGCGGATGGCGGTGTCGGACAGGACGGTGACGCGATTCGGCTGCACTTCCAGGATGCCGCCGGCGACGAAGACGAATTCCTCGCCACCATCGGCCTTTTCGATGCGCACCGAGCCGGGCTTCACGCGCGTGATCAGCGGCGTGTGGCGCGGGTAGATGCCGAGCTCGCCGGCTTCGCCGGGAAGCGCGACGAAACGCGCCTCGCCGGAGAAGATGGACTCCTCGGCGCTCACCACGTCGACGTGGATGGTGTGCGTTTCAGCCATATCAGGCGGTCATCTTCTTGGCCTTCTCGAAGGCCTCGTCGATCGTGCCGACCATGTAGAAGGACTGCTCGGGCAGGTGGTCGCACTCGCCGGAAACGATCATCTTGAAACCACGGATGGTTTCGGCCAGCGGCACGTACTTGCCGGGCGAGCCGGTGAACACCTCGGCCACGAAGAACGGCTGCGACAGGAAACGCTGGATCTTGCGGGCGCGGCTGACGCTCAGCTTGTCTTCCGGCGACAGTTCGTCCATGCCCAGGATGGCGATGATGTCGCGCAGTTCCTTGTAGCGCTGCAGCGTTTCCTGCACGGCGCGGGTGGTCTTGTAGTGCTCTTCGCCGACCACCAGCGGGTCCATCTGGCGGCTGGTGGAGTCCAGCGGATCGACCGCGGGGTAGATGCCCAGCGAGGCGATCTCGCGCGACAGCGCCACGGTGGAGTCCAGGTGGGCGAAGGTGGTGGCGGGCGACGGGTCGGTGTAGTCGTCGGCGGGCACGTACACGGCCTGGATCGAGGTGATCGAGCCGACCTTGGTCGACGTGATCCGCTCCTGCAGGCGGCCCATTTCCTCGGCCAGCGTCGGCTGGTAGCCCACGGCGGACGGCATCCGGCCCAGCAGCGCGGACACCTCGGTGCCGGCCAGCGTGTAGCGGTAGATGTTGTCCACGAAGAACAGCACGTCACGGCCTTCGTCGCGGAACGACTCGGCGATGGTCAGGCCGGTCAGCGCCACGCGCAGTCGGTTGCCCGGGGGCTCGTTCATCTGGCCGTACACCATGGCCACTTTCGACTCGGCCAGGTTGTCCAGCTTCACGACGCCGGAGTCGGCCATCTCGTGATAGAAGTCGTTGCCTTCGCGGGTGCGCTCACCGACGCCGGCGAACACCGACAGGCCGGAGTGGGCCTTGGCGATGTTGTTGATCAGCTCCATCATGTTCACGGTCTTGCCGACGCCGGCGCCGCCGAACAGGCCCACCTTGCCGCCCTTGGCGAACGGGCAGATCAGGTCGATCACCTTGATGCCGGTTTCCAGCAGTTCCTGCGAGGGCGACAGCTCGTCGTACGCCGGCGCCTTGCGGTGGATCGGCATGGTCACGGCCTGGTCGACCGGGCCGCGCTCGTCGATCGGGTTGCCCAGCACGTCCATGATGCGGCCGAGCGTGGCCTTGCCCACCGGCACCGTGATCGGCGCGCCGGTGTTGTAGACCATCGAGCCGCGGCGCAGGCCGTCGGAAGATCCCAGCGCGATGGTGCGGACGATGCCGTCACCCAGCTGCTGCTGCACTTCCAGCGTCAGCGCGCTGCCTTCCATCTTCAGCGCGTCGTACACGCGCGGCATGCTTTCGCGCGGGAACTCGACGTCCACCACGGCGCCGATGCACTGGACGATTTTTCCTTGGACTTGAGCCATTCTTTGCTCCGTTAAATTCAAACAGCCGCCGCGCCGGACACGATCTCGGAGAGTTCCTTCGTGATCGCCGCCTGGCGCGTCTTGTTGTAGACCAGCTTGAGCTCGCCGATGAGACTGCCGGCGTTGTCCGTGGCCGCCTTCATGGCGACCATCCGGGCCGACTGCTCGGAAGCCATGTTCTCGGCCACCGCCTGGTAGACCAGCGCCTCGACGTAGCGAAGCAGCAGGTCGTCGATCACCGTCTGCGCGTCCGGCTCGTAGATGTAGTCCCAGCCGGGCTCGCCGGACGCGTGCGTCTCGGCATGCATCTTCTCGGCCGACAGCGGCAGCAGCGTCTCGACCACCGGCTCCTGCTTCATCGTGTTGATGAAGCGCGTGTAGCACAGGTACACGGCACTGAGCTTGCCCTCGGCGTACTGGTCCAGCAGCACCTTGACCGGCCCGATCAGCCGCTCGAGGTGGGGCGTGTCGCCCAACTGGGTGGCGTGCGAGACCACCTGCGCGCCGATGCGGTTGAGGAAGCCCAGGCCCTTGTTGCCGATGGCCACGGTCTGGGCCTGCACGCCCTCGTCCTGATGCTCGCGCAGCTTGGCGGTGACCGCCCGCAGCACGTTGGTGTTCAGGCCGCCGCACAGTCCCTTGTCGGTGGACACCACGATGAAGCCCACCGCCTTCACGTGGTTGTGGCGCATGAAGGCGTGGGTGTACTCGGGGTTGGCCTTGCCGAGGTTGGAGGCGATGTTGCGGACCTTGTCGCTGTAGGGCCGGGCCGCGCGCATGCGGTCCTGCGCCTTGCGCATCTTGGAGGCGGCGACCATCTCCATGGCCTTGGTGATCTTCTTGGTGTTCTCCACCGACTTGATCTTGCCGCGAATCTCTTTGCCTGCAGCCATTGCTATTTCCTTGGTTCCGTCAGCCGCGGGCGGCGGACGGAAAGCGGTTTAGGCGAACGTCTTCTTGAAGGCTTCGATGGCGCCGGCCAGTTCGGCCTCGGCGCCCTTGTCCATGGCCTTGTCGGTTTCCAGCTTGTCCAGCAGGCCGGCGTGCTTGTCCTTGAGCCAGGCGTGCATGCCCGACTCGAACGGCAGCACCTTCTTGACGTCGAGGTCATCGAGGTAGCCCTTGTTCACCGCAAACAGCGAGGCGGCCATCAGCGAGATGGGCAGCGGGCTGTACTGCGGCTGCTTGAGCAACTCGGTCACGCGGGCGCCGCGATCCAGCTGCTTGCGCGTGGCGGCGTCCAGGTCGGAGGCGAACTGCGCGAAGGCGGCCAGTTCACGGTACTGGGCCAGGTCGGTGCGGATGCCGCCGGACAGCGACTTGATCAGCTTGGTCTGGGCGGCGCCGCCGACGCGCGACACCGAGATACCGGCGTTGATGGCGGGGCGGATGCCGGCGTTGAACAGGCTGGTTTCCAGGAAGATCTGGCCGTCGGTGATCGAGATCACGTTGGTCGGAACGAACGCGGACACGTCGCCGGCCTGCGTCTCGATGATGGGCAGCGCCGTCAGTGAACCGGTGCGGCCCTTGACCTCGCCCTTGGTGAAGGCCTCGACGTAGTCGGCATTCACGCGGGCGGCGCGTTCCAGCAGGCGCGAGTGCAGGTAGAACACGTCGCCCGGGTAGGCTTCGCGGCCCGGCGGGCGGCGCAGCAGCAGCGACACCTGGCGGTAGGCCACGGCCTGCTTGGACAGGTCGTCATAGATGATCAGCGCGTCCTGCCCGCGGTCGCGGAAGTACTCGCCCATGGTGCAGCCGGCGTAGGCCGAGACGTACTGCATGGCAGCCGACTCGGAGGCCGACGCGGCCACGACGATGGTGTACTCCATGGCGCCGTTCTGCTCCAGCGCGCGCACGATGTTCTTGATCGTGGACGCCTTCTGCCCGATGGCGACGTACACGCAGGTCATGTTCTGACCCTTCTGGTTGATGATCGTGTCGACCGCCACCGCCGACTTGCCGGTCTGGCGGTCGCCGATGATCAGCTCGCGCTGGCCACGGCCGATCGGCACCATCGAGTCGATCGACTTCAAGCCGGTCTGCACCGGCTGGTCGACCGACTTGCGGGCGATCACGCCCGGCGCGACCTTCTCGATCACGTCGGTCAGCTTGGCGTTGATCGGGCCCTTGCCGTCGATCGGCTGGCCCAGGGCGTTGACCACGCGGCCGATCAGCTCGGGGCCGACCGGCACTTCCAGGATGCGTCCCGTGCACTTGACGGTGTCGCCTTCGGAGATGTGCTCGTACTCGCCCAGGATCACCGAGCCGACCGAGTCGCGCTCGAGGTTCAGCGCCAGGCCGAACGTCGGCGTGCCGTCGGGCGTGGCCGGAAACTCCAGCATTTCGCCGGCCATCGCGTCGGACAGGCCGTGGATGCGGACGATGCCGTCGGTCACGGAGATCACCGTGCCCTGGTTGCGGATGTCGGCGCTGGCCGACAGGCCCTCGATCCGGCTCTTGATCAGTTCGGAAATTTCTGCGGGATTGAGCTGCATGACTCGTTCCTTGTGTCCTTGGGGGCGGGCGGCCGTCAGGCCGTCAGCGCAACTTTCATTTGCTCGAGGCGGGCCTTGACCGAGGTGTCGAGCACCTCGTCGCCGACCACCACGCGGATGCCGCCGATCAGGGAGGGATCCTCCTGCACCGTGACATTGAGCTTGCGGCCGAAACGGCGCTCCAGGCTCTGCGCGACCTCGCCCAGGCTGGCCGCCGGGATCGGGAACGCGCTGTAGACCACGGCGTCGGAGGCGCCGCTGCGCGCATTCTTCATGGCGCGGAACTGCGCCGCCACTTCGGGCAGCGCGGCCAGGCGGCCGTTCTCGACCACCGTGCGAAGGAAGTTCTGCCCCACCTGCGGCAGCGGCTCGCGCACGATGCCGCAGATCAGGTCGAACACCTCGCGGTCGCCGGCCTTGGGATTGGCCGCGTACTGCAGCAGCTGCGCGTTGCCGGCCACGGCTGCCAGCGCGTCCAGCCACTGCGCCGCGCCATCGAGGTCGGCGGCGCAGGACTTGAACAGGGCCTCGGCGTAGGGTCGGGCGATGGTGGCGAGTTCGGCCATGGTTACAGCTCGGTCTTCAGGCGGTTCAGCAACTCGGCGTGGACGCCGGCGTTGACTTCCTTGCGCAGGATCTGCTCGGCGCCCTTGACGGCCAGCGCGGCCACCTGCTCGCGCAGCACCTCGCGCGCCTGCACGGCCTGCTGGTCGGCCTCGGCCCGGGCGGCGGCGATGATCTTGTTGGCCTCTTCCGCGGCGCGGCCCTTGGCGTCGTCGACGATGCCCTGGGCGCGGCGCTCGGCGTCGGCCAGCAGCGCGGCGATCTGGTTGCGCGACTTGCCCAGCTCCTCGTCCACCTTGGCATTGGCGGCGGCCAGTTCGGACTTGGCGCGGTCGGCGGCTGCCAGGCCCTCGGCGATCCGGCTGGCGCGCTCGTCCAGCGCGGTCGCGATCGGCGGCCACACGTACGTCATCGTGAACCAGACCAGGATCAGGAACACGATGATCTGGATGATGAGGGTACCGGTGATGCTCACTGTTGATTCATCCTTGCCCCCGGAGCGCGGCTCGCGCCGGGGAAGACGTTGATGAAGGGAAGGACGCCCGGGGGGCGGCTTACTTCGGCAGGTTGGCGAGCTGGCCCAGGAACGGGTTGGCGGTGGCGAACCACAGCGCGATGCCGACGCCGATGATGAACGCGGCGTCGATCAGGCCGACCAGCAGGAACATCTTGGTCTGCAGTTCGTTCATCAGCTCGGGCTGGCGGGCGGCCGATTCGAGGTACTTGCTGCCCATGATGCCGATGCCGATGCAGGCGCCGATGGCCCCGAGGCCGATGATCAGGCCGGCGGCCAGGGCGACAAAGCTGATAACTTCCATGATTGCTCCTAAGGACTTTGGGGTTGGGAAAGGGAAAGGGAGGAAACGGGCCGGATCAGTGCGCGTCGTGGGCCTGGCCGATGTAGACCAGCGCCAGCATCATGAAGACGAAGGCCTGCAGCAGGATGATCAGGATGTGGAAGATCGCCCAGGCCGTGCCCGCGATGACGTGGCCGATCGCCAGGCCGATGCCGGTGCCGGACAGCGAGAAGGCGCCGCCCATCATGGCGATCAGCAGGAACACCAGCTCGCCAGCGTACATGTTGCCGAACAGCCGCATGCCGTGCGAGACCGTCTTGGAGATGAACTCGATGACCTGCATGGCGAAGTTGGCCGGCCACAGCAGGGGATGGGCGCCGAAGGGTGCGGTGAACAGCTCGTGGATCCAGCCGCCCAGGCCCTTGATCTTCACGTTGTAGTAAAGGCAGATCAGCAGCACGGAGATCGACAGGCCCATGCTGATCGACAGGTCGGCCGTCGGCACGACGCGCATGTAGGCGTGGTGCGGGTCGTGGCCGGTGACGCTGTACAGGCCCTGCCAGATCACCGGCAGCAGGTCCACCGGCAGCAGGTCCATCGCGTTCATCAGCGTGATCCAGAGGAACAGGACCAGGGCCAGCGGCGCCACGGCCTTGCGGCTGGCGGCGTTGTGCACGATGCCCTTGGCCTGCGATTCGACCATCTCGACCATGATCTCGACGGCCGCCTGGAAGCGGCCCGGCACGCCCGCGTGCGCCCTGCGAGCGGCCTTCCACAGGAAGAAGCAGGTGACCGCGCCCAGCACGATCGACCAGAACAGCGAGTCGTAGTTGAAGACCGAGAAATCGACGACGTTTGCCGCCGGGTGGTTCTGAAAGAAGGCCAGGTGGTGGGCGATGTAGTCGCCGGCGCTCATCCCCTGTTCCGCAACCGTGTTTTCAGCAGCCATGTTTGTCTTCAGCCCGATTCTTCGTCTTTGCCCGCGGCGCGAACGCCAGCGCGACCCAGTAAACCTTCATCGCGAGCACCATGCCGACCAGCAATGCCGGCCAGCTCAGCCCCGCCACCAGCCTTGGCGCCGCCAGCAGCATGGCGAGCGACAAGGCGATCTTCACCATCTCCCAAAGCATGAACCCGACGGCCGCCGTACCCGCATTGAGCGAGGCGAACCGGCCGGTCAACCCCCGCGCGAAGACCGCCGCGGGAATCGCCACGGCCAGCGCGCCATATCCGGCGGACCACCCGGTGCTGTGCCGGCCGGTGATGGCCCAGGCCGCGAGTGCCGTGGCCAGCCCCACCACCACCTGCCCCCCGACCACCCACCAGGGGGAAACCGGTGGGTGCTGTTCCCGCAGCTTTCGCGCCTGTTCGGCGGTCAGCGGCGTGACGGGGGATTGCTCGCCTTCCCAGGGTTCGGCAAGCGGGGCGACTGATTTCTTCATCGAAGCGGCCCCGGCTCTCGGCCCTGAAATGCACAAAGCCGCCCATTATAGGTAGAAACCCAGAGCTCAAATCCACGGCCGGGCTGCCGCGGGCACTCCGTCTCGTCGCGCGACAATGACGAGATGAACAACACCCCTGCGCTGCCCGACCTTCCCTGCTACCTGAACGGCGAATTCACCCGCGTGGACCAGGCGCGCGTGAGCGTGCTCGACCGGGGATTCATCTTCGGCGACGGCGTGTACGAGGTGGTGCCGGTCTATGGCGGGCGGCCGTTCCGCTTTGCCGAGCACATGGCCCGGCTGGACCGAAGCCTGGGCGAGGTGCGCATCGCCAACCCGATGTCGCGCGAGCAATGGCTCGCGTTGGTGGACCGGCTGGTGCAGGCCTACGCAGGCCACGTCGGCCAGCCCGCGGCGCAGACCCAGCAGATGGTGTACATGCAGGTGACCCGGGGGGTCGCCATGCGCGACCACGTGATGCTGCCCGGGCTGCAGCCGACCGTGTTCGCGATGAGCAACCGGTTGCCGATGTACGGCGAGGAGGACCGCGCACGGGGCGTGGCTTGCGTCACGGCCGACGACTTCCGCTGGAAGAAGGCCCACATCAAGAGCACCAGCCTGGCCGGCGCGGTGATGGCGCGCCAGATCAGCGCCGACCAGGGCGCGATCGAGACCGTGATGTTCCGCGACGGCATGCTGTCGGAAGCCGCGGCGTCCAACGTCTGGGTGGTCAAGGGCGGCGTCGTGCTGGGCTCGCCGAAGGACAACCTGGTGCTGGAAGGCATCCGCTACGGGCTGCTCGAGCAACTGTGCCGCGAGGCGGACATTCCGTTCGAGTTGCGCCGCGTCAGCCGCGACGAGGTGCTGGCCGCCGACGAGCTGCTGCTGACCTCGGCCACCAAGGAGGTGCTGGCCGTCACCACGCTGGATGGCCGGCCGGTTGGAAACGGCCGGCCCGGCCCCATCTACGGAAAGCTGTACGCCGGCTACCAGAAAGCCAAGCAATCCTCCTGAATCCAATGACTGCCCGCTCGCCCGCCCCCGCCTCCACCGCCGACCCGCGCAAGGACTCGCTCATCGAGTACCCGTCGCGCTTTCCGATCAAGGTGATGGGCGCCAAGGTCGACGGCTTCGTCAACGCCGTCACCCAGATCGCCAGGCAGTTCGATCCCGGCTTCGATGCCGCGACCGTGGAGCTGCGCGACAGCAAGGCCGGCAACTACCTCGGCATCACCATCACGGTCACGGCCACCAGCCGGGCGCAGCTCGACGAGCTGTATCGCGCGCTGACCTCGCACCCGATGGTGAAGGTGGTGCTCTAGGCCGCCGCGGCATGCAGGTGCGCATGCTGGGGCGGGTGGACTACCTGCCCGTCTATGAGGCCATGCGGGCCTTCACCGAAGCGCGCACCGCCGATACGCCCGACGAGATCTGGCTGTGCGAGCACCCGCCGGTGTTCACGCAGGGGTTGTCAGGAAGGGCCGAACACGTGCTGGCGCCGGGCGACATCCCGGTGGTGGCCACCAACCGGGGCGGGCAGGTCACCTACCACGGACCGGGGCAGGTGGTCGCCTACCCCTTGCTGGACTTGCGGCGGCGCGGCTACTTCGTCAAGGAGTACGTCTACCGGCTGGAGGAAGCGGTGATCCGCAGCTTGCGCGAGCTCGGCGTCACCGGGCATCGCGTGCGCGGCGCGCCGGGGATCTACGTGCGGTTGGACGACCCGTTCTCGCACGCCGTCATCCCTGCCTCTCCGCGGGGCGACCTGTTCCACGGCCTCGGCAAGATCGCCGCCCTCGGCGTCAAGGTCAGCCGGCACTGCACCTACCACGGCGTGGCACTGAACGTGGCCATGGACCTGGAACCCTTTGCCCGCATCAACCCTTGCGGTTACGCAGGGCTGGAAACGGTGGACCTTTCTAGAATCGGGGTTCCCACCCACTGGAACGATGCGGCGCAGGTCCTGGGCCAGAAGCTCGTCGCCCTGCTGTCGCCCTGATACCCCCATGAGCTCCATTCGCGTCGTGCGCGTAGCGCAGCCCCTCGAGACCTACGACCCGGCCGCCAAGCAGAAGGCCGCCGCCAAGCTCTCGCGCATCCCGATGAAGGTGGAGCCGCACGAGCTGCTGCGCAAGCCCGAGTGGATCCGCGTGCGCGCCGGCTCGCCCAGCACCCGCTTCTACGAGATCAAGCAGATCCTGCGCGAAGCCAACCTGCACACGGTCTGCGAAGAGGCCTCCTGCCCGAACATCGGCGAGTGCTTCGGCCGCGGCACGGCCACCTTCATGATCATGGGCGACAAGTGCACCCGGCGCTGCCCGTTCTGCGACGTCGGCCACGGCCGCCCTGACGCGCTGGACGCGAACGAGCCGGAGAACCTGGCCCGCACCATCGCGCGCCTGAAGCTGAAGTACGTGGTGATCACCAGCGTCGACCGCGACGAC
>JAKFEA010000009.1:0-2533 GCA_036675905.1 Acidovorax sp.
CGCGTGCGGTCCCCGAGTTGCTGCAGCCACTGGATGCTGCCCCGCGCGACCGGCCCGATGTGGCCGATGCCGTCGTCGGCCCATGGCTGCAGGCGGTAGCCGCTGCCGACCTCGATCCGCAACTGGGTGTCGGCCTCGCGGATCGGCTCGAATCCGTAGCGCGCGCCGAAACGCGCGTTGCTGCCGTAGGCGTCGACCCAGTCCGTTCGCGATGCCGGCGCACGCAAGCCGATGTAGCGCTGCCCCGGCAGCGCGCGCGGCAGCGCGAACGGACTGCGTCGCGCCGGGATCGGTGCCGGTCGCAATTGCCAGCCGGCCTGCAGGCATTCCAGGCTGCGGCAGGGGCGCTGCAACGAGACCTGGCTGCCGGCGATCGCCAGCACCGCCGGCGTGTCGGCGGCTTGCGGGAAGGGCAGCAGGAAGACGGGCTGCCCGAGGACGACGAACCAGAGCGCGGCCAGCATCAGTAGTAAAGCGTGACCAGGTGGCGCGCCTGGGCGAAGAACAGCCAGCGCTCGACGAAAGCGCCCGCCAGCGCGGACAGTGCCGCGAGCCACAGCCAAGCCATGGGTGCGATGCCGTCGATCCGGCCGATCGCGAACAGGCACAGCATCGGCAGCACCGCGAACAGCAGCAGCGACAGGCCGCGCAGGCGATGCGCATGCTTGCGCGCGACCACGAACGCCATTTCCCGGGTCAGGTAGTTGGACTCGGTGTGCGGACGCTCGAACACGCTGACGGTGCGTCCGGGCAGGCCGACGGCGTCACCGCGGGTGGCCGGCAGCGGTTCGACGTCGATCCCGCGCCAGTAGTGCAGCTTCAGCGCGCCGAGCAGTGCGGCCAGGAAGATCATGCCCTTGGCGAGGGCGGCGCCAGGCGCGAGGCCGGTGTGGCTCGCGGAAATCGCCGCCAGCAGCAGCCCGCCGCACAGCAGGGCGAAACCGACATAACCCGGCAGCACCAGGGGATGACGCCAGGCCGGGATCGGCTTGAGCGAGGCGTAGATCATCGCGGTGCATGCCACCGTCGCCAGTGCGCACAGCGCCAGCGCGATCGCAGTCGTCGTCCCGCCGATCCCGGCTGCGAACAGCAGCGCCGGCACGTAGGTCAGCACCGCCGCCACGCCTTCGCGCGACAGCCACGAAGTGCGCCATTGCGAGAACGCGCGCCAGGCGCGCATCGGCTTGCCCAGGTGCCAGAACGAGGCCAGCAGGCCGACGCTCGCCAGCACCAGGGCCAGCAGCGTCGACACCAGCAACGCGCGCGCGGACGCGCCGCCCGCGATCGCCGCGATCGCGGCCCACGCCAGCAGCCCGTACCCGGCGCCGGACAACGTGGTGAAGAAAATGACGGAAAGCGCAGGATGCATGGCGGCTATTGTAGGAGCGGCGGAAGCCGCGATGCGTTAGCGGTTGAGTATTCGGTCGAGCCACTTCAGCGGGGAGGCGGGTTCGCGGCTTCCGCCGCTCCTACCCGAAGCACCATCTTCGTCGTCGTTGCCGGCGCGGCGGGGGCGCGGTGGCAGGTACTGGTTGGTCGGTTGGTAGCCCAGCCCAGGCATCAGGTCGACGCCGCCGCGCGATGCCACCAGCTTCGAGATGTCGGAGTCCGGGTCGCCGAGGTCGCCGAAGTGCCGCGCCTTGGTCGGACACGCCTGCACGCAGGCCGGCTGGCGCTCGCTCTCTTCCAGGTTTTCGTTGTAGATCCGGTCCACGCACAGCGTGCACTTCTTCATCACCCCTTCGACCGCGCTGTACTCGCGCGCGCCGTACGGGCAGGCCCAGCTGCACAGCTTGCAGCCGATGCACTTGTCCTCGTCCACCAGCACGATGCCGTCCTCGGCGCGCTTGTAGCTGGCGCCGGTCGGGCACACCGTCACGCAGGCAGGCTCCTCGCAATGCAGGCACGAGCGCGGGAAATGCAGGGTCTGCGCCGGTTGCGCGGGCTGCGCATCCGCACCGGAGCCACAGCCCGCAGTGGCCTCGAGTTCGTAGCTGTGGACGCGGTTGAACCAGACGCCTTCGGGATCCTTGCCGTAAGGATCGGTGTCGGTCAACGGCCCGGCGATGCCGCCGCTGTTCCACTCCTTGCAGCTCACCGCGCAGGCATGGCAGCCGACGCAGGTATCGAGGTCGATCACCAGCCCGAGCTTGATCTTCGATGGTGGCGGCAGGGCGGTCACGGACCTTCCTTCTTGCGGAATGCTTTCATGCGGGGTGCTTCCGGCGCCGCCTGGCTGCGGTGCTGTGCGTTGCGGAAGCGCGCGCCGTAGCGCAGCGGGCGTTCGTCGGCCTCGGCAAAGGCGAGCTCGGGCAGCTGCGGTTCGCTTTCGCCGAGCGCGCTGTCCTGCGCCGGCTGGATCGACACGCGCAGGTCGAACCACGCCGCCTGCCCGGTGACCGGGTCGGCGTTGGCGTAGTCGCCCTTCGGCGTGACGTCGGAAATCAGGTGGTTGAGCAGGAAGCCCTGGTTCGATTCCGGCGCATCCTTGGCCAGGCGCCAGGCGCGCTTGCGCTTGCCGATCGCGTTCCAG
>JAKFEA010000010.1:0-3432 GCA_036675905.1 Acidovorax sp.
ATCCGATGCGCCGGCGACGGCAGCGGCGGCAGCGGAGATCTCCGACTCCCTCCCCCTCCGGGGGAGGGCTGGGGAGGGGGCACGCGCGGCGCCGGAGCGCCCTCACCCTAACCCTCCCCCGGAGGGCGAGGGGACAAGACATCCTCCCACCGTCACCCCGCCCCCCAGCCGCGCCCCGGGCGAGCGGCCGATCGCCTCTCCCGCCGTGCGCCGCCGCGCCTGGGAGCTGGGCATCGAGCTGCAGTTCGTGAACGGCAGCGGCCCCGCCGGCCGCATCGAGCATTCGGACCTCGACGTCTATCTCGCCTCGCGCGGCCAGCCGCAGCTGGCGGTCGCCACCAGCCTGCGCCAGAAGCATGGCGAGCAGCAGGTGCCGGTGATCGGCCTGCGCCGGCGCATCGCGCAGAAGATGCAGGAGGCCAAGCGCCGGATCCCCCACTTCAGCTATGTCGAGGAAGTCGACGTCACCGAGCTCGAAACCCTGCGAGCCAGGCTGAACGAGCGGCACGGCGCCACGCGCGGCAAGCTCACCGTGCTGCCGTTCATCGCGCGTGCCGTGGTCCTCGCGCTGCAGGACTTCCCGCAGATGAACGCGCGCTTCGACGACGACGCCGGCGTGGTCACGCGCTTCCAGCCGGTGCACCTGGGCATGGCCACCCAGACCGACTCGGGCCTGATGGTGCCGGTGCTGCACCACGCCGAAGCCATGGACCTGTGGACCTTCGCCAGGGAGGTCGCGCGGCTGGCCGAAGCCACCCGCAGCGGCAAGGCGGCGCGCGACGAACTGTCGGGTTCCACCATCACCATCACCAGCCTGGGCCCGCTGGGCGGCATCGTCACCACGCCGGTGATCAACCACCCGGAAGTGGCGATCGTCGGCGTCAACCGCATCATGGAGCGGCCGGTGTTCCAGGGCGACGCGATCGTCCGGCGCAAGCTGATGAACCTGTCGTCCTCGTTCGACCACCGCGTGGTCGACGGCATGGACGCCGCGCAGTTCGTGCAAGCGATTCGCGCCCTGCTGGAAACGCCCGCGCTGCTGTTCGTGGATTGAGCAAACGATGAAGACGATCTCGAAGAAGCTGCTGGTCATCGGCGGCGGACCGGGCGGCTACGTGGCCGCCATCCGCGCGGGCCAGCTGGGCATCCCGACCGTGCTGGTCGAAGGCGAGCACCTGGGCGGCGTCTGCCTGAACGTGGGCTGCATCCCGTCCAAGGCGCTGATCCACGCGGCCGGCGAGTACGACAAGGCCTGCCGCCTGGCCGCCGACAACGCGCTGGGCATCCGCGTGCAGCAGCCGTCGATCGACCTGATGCGCATGCAGCAGTGGAAAGACGGCGTGGTGGGCAAGCTCACCGGCGGCGTGGCCGCGCTGCTGCGCAAGGCCGGCGTGCAGGTGGTACGCGGCTGGGCGACGCTGGTCGATGGCAAGACGGTGGAAGTCGCCACGCAGGAGGGCGAGCCGGTGCGCATCGCCTGCGAACACCTGCTGCTGGCCACCGGCTCGGTGCCGGTGCAGTTGCCGTCGCTTCCAATGGGCGGACCGGTGATCACGTCCACGGAGGCGCTGGCGTTGACCGAGCGTCCGAAGCACCTGGTCGTGATCGGCGCCGGCTACATCGGGCTGGAGATGGGCATGGCCTGGCGCAAGCTGGGCGCCGAGGTGGCGGTGGTGGAGGCCGCCGACCGCATCCTGCCGACCTACGACGAGGAACTCGCCAAGCCGGTGCTGGCCTCGCTGCGCCGCATGGGCATCACGCTGCACCTGAACTGCAAGGCCGAGGGCCTGACCGAAACGGGTGACGGCCTGCGCGTGCGCAGCAGCAAGGCCGACGAGTTCGCGCTGCCCGCCGACAAGGTGCTGGTGGCGGCCGGCCGGGTGCCGCGCACCCAGGGCTATGGGCTCGAATCGCTGCAGCTGGACATGGCGGGCCGTGCGGTGAAGGTGGACGACCAATGCCGCACCTCGATGCGCAACGTCTGGGCCATCGGCGACCTCACCGGCGAGCCACTGCTGGCGCACCGGGCCATGGCTCAGGGCGAGATGGTGGCGGAGCTGGTGGCAGGGCACCGGCGGCGCTTCGACCCGATGGCGATCCCCGCCGTGTGCTTCACCGACCCGGAGCTGGTGGTGGCCGGCCTGACGCCTGCCGATGCCGAATCGCGTGGCATCGACGTGCGGGTGTCGTCGTTCCCGTTCGCGGCGAACGGACGCTCGCTCAGCATGGAATCCGGGGAAGGCTTCGTGCGCGTGGTCGCGCGCGCCGACACGCACCAGGTGCTGGGCTGGCAGGCGGTGGGCGCCGGCGTGTCCGAGTTGAGTGCCGCGTTCTGCTATGCGATCGAGATGGGCGCCCGGCTGGAAGACGTGGCCGGCATCATCCACGCGCATCCGACGCTGGGCGAGGCCGTGCAGGAAGCGGCCTTGCGAGGACTGGGGAGAGCGCTGCACATCTGACGGGTGAGCCCAGCGAAGCCCGTCACCCCCGCGCCGGCTTCGCGCTGGTGGGGGTCCACGAAGCCGCGGCTCGCCAATGCGGCGCCTGCCGGACAGTACGGCTCTCCTATGTCAGCCATGACAAGCGGCTGAACCGATCGGTACGTTTCTGTGTTGCTGCCGGGTTGGCGGCATCCGGTAATGCATGGGCACTACCTCGCGAGGCACCCAGCATGGCGATCAACGTCACTTCCTTCGGCAACACGCCGCAAGCCGGCGACGACCTTTTCCTCTCCGGTGCAACGGGGCTGACGGAGGACTCCACGAACATCGTCTGGCTCAAGGTGATGCTCAACGACTCGGGCGGCGCGGCCAAGACGCTGTACTCGCTGGACGACGGGCTCAGTGGCGGCACCACCCTGCGTCCGACCGACCTGCTGGTGCAGGACACGGCGCGAACCGAGGCACTCAGCACCGACACCAGCCGGGGCGGCGCGCGCATCTGGATCACGTCGGATGGCCAGGTGGGCTACGACGCCGGCACGCTGAGCGGCGCCTTCACGCAGCAGCTGCAGGCGCTGAACGCCGGCGAGTACCTGTATGACAGCTTCACCTACGCGATCCGCCTGGGCAACGGCACGCTGAGCTGGGCTACGGCCACCCTCCAGTTCGCCGGAGCCAACGACGCCCCGGTGGTGACCGGCGCCGTGCTCGGCAATGCCGTCGAGGACGGCGCCGCGCTCACGCTGGATGCGCTGGCCAACGCTTCCGATGTCGATGCCGGGGCAGTCCTGTCGGTGGTCGATGTGCCGGCGACCCTGCCGCCGGGCGTGAGCTACGACGCGGCGACGCACAGTTTCAGCATCGATCCCGGCCACGCGGCCTACCAGCACCTGGGTGCTGGTGTTGTCTTGCCGGTCTCTGTTGTCTACGGCGTCTCGGACGGCACGGCCACCACACCCGCGGCGGTGACATTCACCATCACGGGCGCCAA
>JAKFEA010000011.1:0-2769 GCA_036675905.1 Acidovorax sp.
CCGGGAATGGGCTGTCGATCCAGCTGGTGCCGGGCCGCGTACGCATGCAGGCTCAGGCGGTTGCGCACGCCCAGCTTGCGGTAGATCGAGGTCAGGTGGTTGCGCAGCGTGTGCTCGCTGATGCTCAGCCGGCTGGCGATCACCTTGCCCGATGCCGGCGCATTGCACAGGACCGCCAGGATCAACTGGCGCTCGCGCGCGGTGAGCGCCGCGATCCGGGCCTGCTCGGCATCGGCGGGCGGATCGCCGGCGCCGTCGAACCCGGCCCACGCCATCGCGGCCTGGCCGCCCGGCCGGGCCATCGAACTCGCTGCTTCGATGGCAGCCACGACCTTGGGTGGCGGGTCGCTCTTGCTGACGATGGCCTGGATGCCGAGACCTGCGAATTGCTCCAGCACCGCCGACGGCCGACGGGACGTGAGCAGCAGCACCGGGAACCGCCGGGTGGCATGCATCAGGGCTTCATCGCCGTACCCTTCGTCCAGGTCGACGGCCAGCACGTCGATCGGTACGTCATGGGGCACCATGAGTGCCTCCGCGAGCGTCGGCGCGGAGCCGGTCAGGCGGATGCCGGCGCCGGCGGTATGGACCAGCTTCTCGAAGCCCCAGCACAACATGGCGGGGGCGACGACGAAAACGTGGATCGACCGGCTCGATTGGCTCATGGAAACTCCCACTGCTGGCATTGATGCTACGCAGGCGTGCAGCGGTCCCTGCGGATCTTGCATCCGGTTTCCGCGGTTGCGAAATCCAGCCGAACTCGAGAGGCGCCGCAAGCGGCCTGGCCTCGCTTCCCTCCAGACCGCAGCGCGCCGCCGGGCGGTTCGATGCGGGCCGACGGCGGGCCTGCCTCGACGTTCGGGAACAATGGAGTCCTCGGCATCCCCCGGTCCCCATGAAGCTTCCCTGGCTCGAGCCCGGCGACCCCTTCCCTCCCGCTCGGCGGGCCTGGGGTCCGCACGACCCCGCGCCGGGATTGCTGGCCGCGGGCGGAGCGCTCGACATCGACACGCTGCGGCGCGCCTATGGCGGCGGCATCTTTCCCTGGTTCAGCGAAGGCCAGCCCATCCTGTGGTGGAGCACCGATCCGCGAATGGTGCTGTTCACGGCGGAGTTCCGGTTGCACCGGTCCCTGCGCAAGACCCTCAGGCACTTCGTCGACGACCCGCGCTGCGAAGTGCGCTTCGACACATCATTCGCCGACGTGATCCGCGCGTGCTCCAGCAGCCTGCGCGATGGCCAGTCGGGCACCTGGATCGTGCCGGAGATGGTCGGCGCCTACGAGGCCTTCCACCGGGCCGGCCACGCGCACAGCGTGGAAACCTGGATCGACGGCCAACTGGCCGGCGGCCTGTATTGCGTGTCCATCGGGCAGGCCGTGTTCGGCGAGTCCATGTTCACGCGGGTGCCCGATGCTTCCAAGATCGCGCTGGCGGCGCTGGTGGCGTTCTGCCGGGTGCATGGCATCGACCTGATCGACTGCCAGCAGAACACACGCCACCTGGCCTCGCTGGGCGCCCGGGAAATCCCGCGCGCGGAGTTCGTCGCGGCTGTCGGCGCACGCGCGAGACGAGGCCCGCCGGAGTGGAAATTCGACGCCGTATACTGGCGCGAACTCCTGTTGCCGAAGCCCGTCGCGTGACGCACCTCAAGGACCTTCCGCTCCAGACCCTGCAGTTCTACGCGACCGCACCCTACCCGTGCAGCTACCTGCCGGGCAAGCAGGCCCGCTCGCAGGTGGCCACCCCCAGCCACCTGATCCACAACGACGCGTACTCCGACCTGGTGACCAGCGGCTTTCGCCGCAGCGGCATGTTCACCTACCGGCCCTACTGCGACGGCTGCCGGGCCTGCGTGCCGCTGCGGGTGCTGGCCGGTCAGTTCAAGCCCGATCGCAGCCAGCGGCGCGCCTGGGCGCGCCACCGCACCCTGCAGGCGCGCGTGCTCAAGCTGTGCTTCGTGCCCGAGCACTACCAGTTGTACCTGCGCTACCAGAGTGGCCGCCACGCCGGCGGCGGCATGGACCACGACAGCATCGACCAGTACACGCAGTTCCTGCTGCAAAGCCGGGTCAACTCGCGGCTGGTGGAGTTCCGCGAGACGCTGCCCGACGGCTCTCCCGGGCCGCTGCGCATGGTGTCCATCCTGGACGTGCTGGGCGACGGACTATCGGCGGTGTACACCTTCTATGAACCCGAGGGCGCCGCCAGCTACGGCACCTACAGCGTGCTGTGGCAGATCGACCAGGCCCGCAAGCTGAAGCTGCCGCACGTGTACCTCGGCTACTGGATCGAGCAGAGTCCCAAGATGGGCTACAAGGCCCGCTTCCACCCGCACCAGGTGTTGCAGGAAGGCCGCTGGGTGGACGGCCCACCGCCAGCTCGCTGATTTCACAAAGTAAAATGGCGGGAACGCACCCAGCCGTTTCCGCATGAGAAAAACCGACAGCGGCGCTGCCGCGACCCCCACCATCCAGGTCATCGAACGCATGTTCGCGCTGATCGAGGTGCTTGCCTCCCGCGAGGAGGCCTTCTCCCTCAAGGAAATCAGCGAGAAGACCGGACTGCACCCGTCCACCACCCACCGCATCCTCAACGACCTGGCCGTGGGCCGCTTCGTCGACCGTCCCGAAGCCGGCAGCTACCGGCTGGGCCTGAGGCTGCTGGAGCTGGGCAACCTGGTCAAGGCCCGCCTGAACGTGCGCGACGCCGCGCTGGTTCCCATGCGCGAGCTGCACCGCACGATCCTGCAGCCGGTCAACCTGTCGGT
>JAKFEA010000012.1:0-46448 GCA_036675905.1 Acidovorax sp.
GCCTGTCGCGGCACCCTGCTGGCGCCCAAGCGGCGGCGGTGACGCCAATGGACCCGATCGCCCAGGCGCTCCGGAAGCAGCTCGATGCCCTGCTCCCGGGCCTGGCCGTCGAATTCGTCGCCGAGCTGGATTCCACCAACACCGAGCTGATGCGGCGCGCGCGCGCCGGGCGCCTGGCCCCCGTGCTGCTGGTGGCCGAGCGGCAGACCGCCGGCCGCGGGCGGCTGGGACGGCAGTGGCTGAGCGAGCCCGGCGCATCGGTCACGTTCTCGCTCGGGCTGCCGCTGGCGCCGCCCGACTGGTCCGGCCTGTCGCTGGCCGTGGGCGTATCGGTGGCCGAGGCGCTGCACCCGGCCGTGCAACTGAAGTGGCCGAACGATTTGTGGGTGCAGGACCGCAAGCTGGGGGGCATCCTGATCGAGACCGCCGCGCCGCCGGAAGGCGGGCCGGCCCGGTTCACCATCATCGGCATCGGTTTGAACCTTGCGCGGCGAGACGCTCAGGGCTATGCCACGCCGCCGTTCGCCCTGCGCGAACTGCTCCCGCAAGCCACGGGGGGCGCAGTGCTGCAGCAGGTGGCTGCGCCGGTGCTGCAGGCGGTGCTCGGCTTCGAGCAGTTCGGCTTCGTGCCTTTCCAGGCGCGCTTCCAGGCCCGCGACGCGCTCGCCGGCCGCGCCGTGCGCCTCAGCGACGGCAGCGCCGGCACCGCCCACGGCGTGGACGGCCAGGGCGCGCTGCTCGTGCATACTGCCGCCGGCATGAAGGCCGTTGCCACCGCCGAAGTGAGCGTGCGGCCCGCCTGATCCCACCCCCATGTTGCGCCTGGCCGTCCTGCTGCTGCTGCTCGCCAACGGCGTGTACTACGCCTGGGGCGAGGGCTTGCTGCTGCCTTGGGGCTGGGGCCCGTCCCCGGAGACCGAGCCTTGGCGCCTGCAGCAGCAGATCCGGCCCGATGCGGTGAAGGTGCTGCCGGCCGAGGAAGCGCGCCGGGAGGATGTGCCGGTGACGGTCGCACGCACCGGCGAGTGCCTGCAGGCCGGCCCCTTCGCCGATCCCGCCGCCGAGCCGCTGCGCAAGGCATTGGCCTCCTGGCCGCCGGCGGCGTGGACGCTCGAGCCGGTGGACCAGCCGGCGCGCTGGATCGTCTACATGGGCAAGTACCCGACGGCCGCCGAGGTCGACCGCAAGAAGGGCGAGCTGAGGCAAATCGGCATCGGCTTCGAGCCGCTGGCCAACGCCGACCTGGAGCCGGGCCTTTCCTTGGGCGGCCATCCCACCCAGCAAGCGGCCGACCAGCAACTCGACAAGCTGCTGGCGCGCGGCGTGCGCACCGCCCGCGTGGTGCAGGAACGCCCGGAGGCCCGAGGTCACCGGCTGGTCCTGCCGGCCCTGACCGACGCGCTGCGGCCGAAGCTGGAAGAGCTGCGCCCGCTGCTCGATGGCAAGACCCTGCGGCCCTGCCGCTGAACCCAGGAGGAATCCCTGCGATGACACTCAAGCTCTACTTCGCCCCCGGCGCCTGCTCCTTCGTGCCGCACGCCCTGCTGGAAGCCACCGGCGCGCCGTTCGAGCCCCAGCTGGTCAAGCTGCACAAGAACGAGCAGGACTCGCCCGAGTACCGTGCCGTCAACCCGCGCGGGCAGGTGCCGGTGCTGGTGGACGGCGATGCGGTGATCACCCAGATCCTGGCGATCGTCGGCTACCTGGACGCGCGCTTTCCCGACCAGCAGTTCCTGCCCCGGGAGCCGCTGGCCCGTGCCAAGGCGATGGAGACGCTGGCCTGGATGAACAACACGGTGCACCCGACCTTCACCCACGTGTTCATGCCGCACAAGTTCAGCGACCAGCCCGACACCCAGGCCCAGTTGAAAGCCTTCAACGCGAAGCAGTACCGGCCGATGCTGGCCGAGATCGAAGCCATGGCCGGGCGGGCTGCCACTCAAGGGCAGGCGTTCCTCGGTGGCGACCGCTTCGGCCCGATCGACGCCTATGCGTTGACGCTGCTGCGCTGGGGCGGCTTTGCCGGCATCGACCCGGCCGGCCTTCCGGCCCTGTGGACGCACGTGCAGAAGGTGGCGGCGCTGCCGCCGGTGGCGCGCGCGATGGAGCGCGAGCGGCTGCAGCTGAACGTCTACAAGGCCGCCTGAGCTGCCGCCCGGCCGGATCCGGCAGCGGCAATGGCGGTGGCGAAGCGCACCACCGCCCGTACGCCAGGCGGCTGGGCGCCGGGGTGGGCGTCTTCCAGCCGCACCTGCGCGTCGTGCTGCCGGGCGATCTCCAGCACGATGGGCAGGCCCAGCCCGGAGCCGTCGACGTTGGTTTCCAGCGAGCGGTAGAACGGCTGGAACACCAGGTCGCGCTCGGCCTCCGGGATGCCGGGGCCACTGTCTTCCACTTGCAGCAGCACCACGCCGCCGATCGGATCGGCCAGCACGCGGGCCGTGACGAGAGCTGGCTGCGCCGCACTGGACGGCGTGTAGCTGATGGCGTTGTCCAGCAGGTTGCGGATCAGCTCCTTCAACAGGGTCGGGTTGCCGGTGACCATGGCGCCGGGCGTGCCAGGCAACGCCCCGTCGTAGCCGAGGTCGATGTGCTTGTCCATGGCGCGGGGCACCAGGTCCTGCACCGCCTCCTGCGTGAGCTGGGCCAGGTCGCAGGTGTGCCGCGGCAGGGTCTTGCCACTGCTCTCGGCGCGCGCCAGCGCCAGCAGCTGGTTGACCGTGTGGGTGGCGCGCATGCTGGATCGGCCGATCTGCTTGAGCGACTGCTTGAGCTCGTCGGCATTGGCGCCCTCGCGTTGCGCCAGGTCGGCCTGCATGCGCAGGCCGGCCAGCGGCGTCTTGAGCTGATGGGCGGCATCGGCCAGGAAGCGCTTCTGGGTGGCGATGGAATCCTTCAGCCGCGTGAGCAGGTCGTTGACCGAGGACACCAGCGGCGCCACTTCCAGCGGCACCGCCCGCTCGTCCAGCGGCGACAGGTCGTCCGGCTTGCGCGCGCGGATGCGTTCCTCCAGCTGCGACAGCGGCTTGATGCCGCGCACCAGCGCCAGCCAGACCAGCAGCACCGCCAGCGGCAGGATGATGAACTGGGGCAGCATCACGCCCTTGATGATCTCGGTGGCCAGCACCGAGCGCTTCTCGCGCGTTTCGGCCACCTGCACCAGCGCCGGCGGGGCGCCCGGCAGGTCCAGCGCCACCCAGGTGTAGGCCACGCGAACATCCTGGCCGCGCATCTCGGCGTCGCGCAGTCGCACCTCGCCGGGTGCCGCCGCCTCGTCGTCTGCCGGTTGCGGGAAGTCGCGCTCGCCGCTGAGCAACTCCCCGTGCGGCCCGCGCACCTGGTAGTAGACGTAGTCGGAGTCGTCGGCGCGCAGCAGCTCGCGCGCGGGCTGCGGCAGGTAGAAGACCGTCTTGTGGTTCTGCACCGCGATCAGCTGCGCCAGCGCCTGCACGTTGTACTCGAGCGCGCGGTCGAACGGCCTGCCGGCGATGTTCTGGGCCACCAGCCAGGTCAGCGCCAGGCTGACCGGCCACAGCAGCAGCAGCGGGGTGAGCATCCAGTCCAGGATCTCGCCGAACAGCGAGCGCTGCTCGCGCTGGAACAGCTTCATGGCCGGTGGCGAATGGCGGATGACGACGCCGCCCTTCCAGGGCTTGCAGCGTCGGGCGCAGCCGCGGGCCCGTTCGTCATCCGGGGATCTTCTCCAGGCAGTACCCCAGCCCGCGCACGGTGGCGATGCGGATCGGACCCTTCTCGATCTTCTTGCGCAGGCGGTGGACGTAGACCTCGATGGCGTTGTTGCTCACCTCCTCGCCCCACTCGCACAGGCGCTCGACCAGCTGGTCCTTGCTCACCAGCCGGCCGGCGCGCTGCAGCAGGATCTCCAGCAGGCCCAGCTCGCGGGCCGACAACTCCACCAGCTTGCCGTCGATGGTGGCCACCCGGCCGGCCTGGTCGTACACCAGCGGCCCGTGGCGGATGGTGCTGCTGGTGCCGCCCATGCCGCGGCGGGTGAGCGCGCGCACGCGGGCTTCCAGCTCCTGCAGCGAGAACGGCTTGGCCATGTAGTCGTCGGCCCCCAGGTCCAGTCCGCGCACGCGTTCTTCCACGCTGTCGGCCGCGGTGAGGATCAGCACCGGCATCGAGGAGCCGCGCGCGCGCAGCTTGCGCAGCACCTCCAGCCCGTGCAGGCGCGGCAGGCCCAGGTCGAGGATCAGCAGGTCGAACTCGTTGTTCGTCAGCAGCGCGGCGTCGGCTTCGCTGCCATTGCCCACATGGTCGACCGCGGCGCCGGATGCGCGCAGCGTGCGCAGCAGGCCGTCGGCCAGCACCTGGTCGTCTTCGGCGATGAGGATGCGCATGGGCGCGGTGTCTCCTGGGCTGCCGAAAATTCTAGGCTGCGCCCCGCCGCAAGCCCTACAGGGTGGACCCGTGTTCAGCGCGCCGCCGGGCCGGCGTAAGCCTCCAGCCCGAGGGCCACGACCGTGGCGACCTCGGGACCGACTTCGGCGCGGAACTCCTGCTCGGCCTGCCGTACGGCCTCCCGGAACGCGCCCAGCCAGGCCAGCCCGGCTTCGGTGAAGCGCACGCGGCGGGCGCGGGCGTCCAGCGGGTCGGGCTCGCGCACCACCAGCCCCCAGGCCTCGCACTGGTTCACCAGGTCGCCCATGGCCTGCTTGCTCATGCCGGCGCGCCCGGCCAGTTCGGTCAGGCGCGAGCCTTCCAGTGCCAGATGGCGCGTGATGTGGATGTGGGCGGCGCCCACCTGCGCGCGCGCCGCCAAGTTGGACAAGGCCAGCGGCACGTCCACGTTGTGCGCGATCAGGTGCAGCACGCGTTCGTCGAAGCGACGGCTGGCGTGGCCCAGGAGGCGACCCAGGTGGGTCTCGCGCCAAGCGTCATCCAGGTTGGGGAACATCGCGGAATGGTAAGGCAAACTGACCAAAAATCGCGTTTACTTCCACCAACATGTTGCGTTAGAGTGCTGGCTATGCATCCAGCCTGTTGATCGCAACAGCGGGTGCCGGCTCCCACAAACCATTGATCCACAAGGAGATTCCCATGGATGCGCAAGTCAAGGGCACGAAGATCGCGGCCGCCGACACCGAGAAGGCCAAGGCGCTGCAGGCGGCGCTGGCCCAGATCGAGAAGCAGTTCGGCAAGGGCACGATCATGCGGCTGGGCGAAGGCGAGAAGATCGAGGACATCCAGGTCGTCTCCACCGGCTCGCTCGGCCTGGACATCGCATTGGGCGTCGGCGGCCTGCCGCGCGGCCGGGTGGTCGAGATCTACGGACCGGAATCGTCGGGCAAGACCACGCTCACCCTGCAGGTGATCGCCGAGATGCAGGGCCAGGGCGGCACCTGCGCCTTCGTCGACGCCGAGCACGCCCTGGACGTGCAGTACGCCCAGAAGCTGGGCGTCAACCTGCCGGACCTGCTGATCTCGCAGCCCGACACCGGCGAGCAGGCGCTGGAGATCGTCGACAGCCTGGTGCGATCGGGCGCGGTCGACCTGATCGTGATCGACTCGGTCGCGGCGCTCACGCCGAAGGCGGAAATCGAAGGCGAGATGGGCGACTCGCTGCCCGGCCTGCAGGCCCGGCTGATGAGCCAGGCGCTGCGCAAGCTCACCGCCACGATCAAGAAGACCAACTGCATGGTCATCTTCATCAACCAGATCCGCATGAAGATCGGCGTGATGTTCGGCAGCCCCGAGACCACCACCGGCGGCAACGCGCTGAAGTTCTATGCCTCGGTGCGCCTGGACATCCGCCGCACCGGCACCATCAAGAAGGGCGACGAGGCGATCGGCAACGAGACCAAGGTCAAGGTGGTCAAGAACAAGGTCGCGCCGCCGTTCAAGACGGCGGAGTTCGACATCCTGTTCGGCGAAGGCATCAGCCGCGAGGGCGAGATCATCGACATGGGCGTCACCGCCCGGGTGCTGGAGAAGTCCGGCGCCTGGTACGCCTACAAGGGCGAGAAGATCGGCCAGGGCCGCGACAACGCGCGCGAGTTCCTGCGCGAGAACCCGGAACTGGCGCGCGAGATCGAGAACAAGGTCCGCGAGTCGCTCAACATCGCGCTGTTGCCCCCGGCCGTTGCCAGCGGCGAAGCCGCCGAATAAGCCCGCTCCCGCCGGCTACCCGGCCGATCGCGCGCATGCAGGTTTCGCAGCTGTCACTCAAGGGAAGGGCCTTGCGCCTGCTCGGCGGCCGGGAGCACTCCCGCGCCGAGCTGGAGCGCAAGCTGGCGCCGCACGAGCAAGAGCCGGGCCAGCTGCAGCGCGTGCTCGACGAACTGCAGGCCAAGGGCTTCATCAGCGAACAGCGGGTGGTCGAGTCGGTGCTGCACCGGCGCGCCGGCAAGCTGGGGGCCGGCCGCATCCGGCACGAGCTGCAGGAAAAAGGCATTTCCGGCGAGCTGGTCGCTCGAGCCGTGCAGCAGCTCCGATCCACCGAGCTGGATCGCGCCCGCGAAGTCTGGCGCCGCCGGTTCGGCGCCGCGCCGCAGGATGTCGCCGAGCGGGCCCGGCAAACGCGGTTCCTTGCAGCGCGAGGGTTCGGCGGCGACGTGATCCGCCGGGTGCTGGCCGGTGAAGACCTGGCCGACTGATGGCGCCGGTCAGATCCCCAGCATCAGCTGCAGGTTCTGCACCGCGGCGCCGCTGGCGCCCTTGCCCAGGTTGTCCAGGCGGGCGACCAGCACCGCATGGTGGTAGTCCATGTTGCTATACACCCGCAACTCCATCTTGTTGGTGTCGTTCAGCGCCATGGGCTCGAGCTTGCCGTCGCCGGTGGGCGGCTGCACGCTGACCCACTCGCTGCCTTCGTAGTGGCGGCGCAGCACCTGCTCCAGGTCCTGCGGCGCCGGCTGGCCGGGCAGCAAGTCCAGGTGCAGCGGCAACTGCACCAGCATGCCCTGGCGGAAGTTTCCGACCGCGGGGACGAAGATCGGCCGCCGGGTCAGGCCGGTGTACTTCAGGATCTCCGGCAGGTGCTTGTGCTTGAGGCCCAGTGCGTACACCTCGTACGGCGGCGCCTTGCCGCTTTCGTAGGCCTCGATCATGGTGCGGCCGCCGCCGGAGTAGCCGCTGACCGAGGGCAGCGCCACCGGGTGGTCGGGCGGCAGCACGCCGGCGTCGACCAGCGGCCGCAGCAGCGCGATGGCGCCGGTGGCGTAGCAGCCGGGGTTGCTGACGCGATCGGCCTTGCGGATCGCCTCACGCTGGCCGGGCGCCAGTTCGGCAAAGCCGAACACCCAGCCTTGCGCCACCCGGTGGGCCGTGGAGGCGTCGATGATGCGCGGCGCCCGCCCCTGCTCGCGACGGATGTCTTCCACCATCGCGGCCGACTCGCGCGCGGCGTCGTCGTGCAGGCAGAAGATCACCAGATCCACGCCCGCCATCAGTTCGCGCTTGGCGGCCGGGTCCTTGCGCCGCTCGGGCGCAATGCTCACCAGTTCGACCTGCGGCATCGTCGTGAGCCGCTCGCGGATCTGCAGGCCGGTGGTGCCGGCCTCGCCGTCGATGAAGACCTTGGCCATGGTTTTGTCCTGATGTGCGCTGGGGTCGCCGCTGGGGCGCCGTCAGGTTTGTGCGATGCACCATGATACAGTTCGCGGCTGCACTTCGCAGGGCCGGCGCCACTGCCGCGCCGGGGGCCCTGCACCGTCCACGACCTCCCGGAAAAGACCCCATGAAGATTCACGAGTACCAAGGCAAGGAGATCTTGCGCAGCTTCGGCGTGCCCGTGCCGCGCGGCATCCCTGCATTCACGGTCCAGGAAGCGGTGGAAGCCGCGCAGAAGCTCGGCGGCCCGGTGTGGGTGGTCAAGGCCCAGATCCACGCGGGCGGCCGCGGCAAGGGCGGCGGCGTCAAGGTCGCCAAGTCGATCGACGACGTCAAGCGGCTGGCCGGCGAGATCCTGGGCATGCAGCTCAAGACGCACCAGACCGGCCCGGAAGGCCAGAAGGTGCGGCGCCTGTACATCGAGGACGGCGCCGACATCCAGAAGGAGTACTACGTTTCGGTGGTCACCGACCGCGCGACCCAGAACGTGGCCTTCATCGCCTCCAGCGAGGGCGGCATGGACATCGAGGAAGTGGCCCACAGCCACCCCGAGAAGATCAAGAAGGTGTTCGTCGATCCGCTCAAGGGATTGACCGACGCGCAGGCGAAGGACCTGGCCGATGGCATCGGCATCCCGGCCGGCTCGACCGCCCAGGCGGTGGACGTGTTCCAGAAGCTGTACCGCTGCTACATGGAGACGGACGCTTCGCTCGTGGAGATCAACCCGCTCAACCGCGACGGCAAGGGCCACATCGTCGCGCTGGACGCCAAGTTCAACTTCGACAGCAACGCGCTGTTCCGGCACCCCGAGATCGTGGCGCTGCGCGACCTGGACGAGGAAGACCCGGCCGAAATCGAGGCTTCCAGGTACGACCTGGCCTACATCAGCCTGGACGGCAACATCGGCTGCCTGGTCAACGGCGCCGGCCTGGCGATGGCGACCATGGACACCATCAAGCTGTTCGGCGCCGAGCCGGCCAACTTCCTCGACGTGGGCGGCGGCGCCACCCCGGAGAAGGTGACCGAGGCCTTCAAGATCATGCTGAAGAACCCCAAGGTCAAGGCGATCCTGGTGAACATCTTCGGCGGCATCATGCGTTGCGACACCATCGCCACCGGCGTGATCACCGCGTGCAAGGCCGTCAACCTGAGCGTGCCGCTCGTCGTGCGCATGAAGGGCACCAACGAGGAGCTGGGCAAGAAGATGCTGGCCGAGTCGGGCCTGCCAATCATCAGTGCGGACACCATGGCCGAAGCGGCCCAGAAGGTTGTCGCCGCGGTCAAGGCTTGAACAGTGATTTTGGGGACAGATCGCTAGCGCTGTCCCCAACTGACTAGGACACAAGAATGTCGATCTACATCAACAAGGACACCCGGGTCATCACCCAGGGCATCACCGGCAAGACCGGCCAGTTCCACACCGGGAAGTGCCAGGAGTACGCCAACGGCAAGGCCTGCTTCGTCGCCGGCGTCAACCCGAAGAAGGCCGGCGAGAAGATCTTCGACATCCCGATCTTCGCCTCCGTGAAGGACGCAAGGGCCGAGACCGGCGCCACCGTCTCGGTGATCTACGTGCCGCCGGCGGGCGCCGCCGACGCGATCTGGGAGGCGGTGGAAGCCGACCTCGACCTGGTCATCTGCATCACCGAGGGCATCCCGGTGCGCGACATGCTGATGGTGCGCAACAAGATGAAGGCCAGGGAGGACCAGGGCGGCAAGAAGACGCTGCTGCTCGGCCCGAACTGCCCCGGCCTGATCACGCCCGACGAGATCAAGATCGGCATCATGCCCGGCCACATCCACAGGAAAGGCCGCATCGGCGTGGTGTCGCGCTCGGGCACCCTGACCTATGAAGCGGTGGCCCAGCTCACCGAGATCGGCCTGGGCCAGTCCAGCGCCGTGGGCATCGGCGGCGACCCGATCAACGGCCTCAAGCACATCGACGTGATGCAGGCCTTCAACGACGACCCGGACACCGACGCCGTGATCATGATCGGCGAGATCGGCGGCCCCGACGAGGCCGAAGCCGCGCGCTGGTGCAAGGACCACATGAAGAAGCCCGTGGTCGGCTTCATTGCCGGCGTGACGGCGCCCCCGGGCAAGCGCATGGGCCATGCCGGCGCGCTGATCTCCGGCGGCGCCGATACGGCCGACGCCAAGCTGGCGATCATGGAAGAATGCGGCTTCAAGGTGACCCGCAACCCGTCGGAGATGGGCAAGCTGCTCAAGTCGCTGCTCTGAGCGGACGGCGCCGGCCAGCGGCCCATTCCGAGCAAAGCCGACGCCCCGCGCGTCGGCTTTTTTCATGGGGCGCGCCGCGATTGCGGCAGTGCCGCAAATTTGCAACAAAACGTACAGGATCCCCGTCAAACTTCCTTGTTCAGTCCAAAGGCCTCTGTTAACGTCCAGTCGGGAGTCCTGCACCCCGTAAGAGCGGAGCGGGCGAGGGTGCTGTCCTTGAGGCAGTGGATCAGCCTTTGAGGGCGAGGGGCACAAGTGGGTACATCGTCATCGACTAAACGCCGCCCGTTCTGGCGGGCGGACTGGTTCATCGGCGTGGCCATCGTGGCCGCCGTCTTCATCCTCTGGAAATCCACCGGCCTGTTCGAGGCGCTGGAGCGCCGCTTCTACGATTTCGCCAGCAGCCAGAACGCGAGCCAGCCGTCCGACCGTATCGCCGTCATCGCCATCGACGACCAGAGCATCGCCAACATAGGCCGCTGGCCGTGGCCGCGCGACGTGCACGCCGAGCTGATCGACAAGCTCGCTAGTGCAAAGGCCAAGACGATTGCCTACAACGTCTTCTTCACCGAGCCGCAGACCGACCGCGGCCTGGTGTTCATCCGCAAGATCAAGCAGGCCCTGGGCGGCGCGGAGGGCAGCGAAGCCCTGGCACAGGTGGTGGCCGAGGCCGAGCAGGCGCTCGACGCCGACGGCAAGCTGGCGGCCAGCATGGCCAAGGCGGGCAACGTGCTGGTGCCCTCCGTCTTCACGCTCGCCGAGCCGCTCGGCAAGCCTGACCGCGAGTTGCCCGTGGCCGTCGCGAAGAACACGGTGGACGCGCGCGGCGGCTTCGCGGTTCCGGCCGTCCGCGGGCAGTACCCGCTCGACGCGATCGGCGCCGCGGCCGCCGGCGTCGGCCACCTGAACCAATGGAACGATTCCGACGGTGCCGTGCGCGCCGACCCGCTGCTGGTCGACTACTACGGCCGCGGCGTGCCCTCGATGGCTCTGCTGGCGGCCGCGAAGAGCCTGAACCTGGGGCCGACCGACATCCGGGTGCTTCCCGGCGAAGGCGTCGAACTGGGCCGGTTGCTGGTGCGCACCGACGAGGCCGCGCGCATCCTGCCGCAGTTCTATCCCCGGCACGACGGCAAGCCGGCGTTCGCCGTCGACTCGTTCTACGACGTCCTGAGCGGCAAGATTCCGGCCGCCAAGTACGCCGACAAGATCGTCCTGATCGGCGCGACTGCCGCGGGAGTGGGCAACACCTTCCCGGTACCCGGCCATCCAGCGCTCAGCCCCGCGGAGCTGATGGCGCACGTCACTTCCAACATCCTGGGCGGGCACGCCATCTCCGAGCCGGCCTGGGGCGGTTGGGCCGGCTTCGGCGCCTTCCTGCTGGTGGCCGCGTACCTGGTGGCCGTGCTGCCGCGGCTGTCGGCCGGAGCCGCCGCCATCGTCACCGGCGTGCTGCTGCTGGCGCTGCTGCTGTCCGAGTACTTCCTGCTCTCCAGCGCCGCGACCTGGCTGCGTTTCGTGCTGCCGGCTGCCTTGCTCGTGATCGGCCATGCGGCGCTGACCACCAAGCGCTTCCTGGTCACCGAGGCCGGCAAGGTGAAGTCCGACGAGGAGTCGGCCGAGACCAACCGGATGATGGGCCTTGCGCTGCAGGGCCAGGGCCAGCTGGACATGGCCTTCGACCGGTTCCGCCGCGTGCCGCTCGGCGATGCGCTGATGGACAACCTGTACAACCTGGCCCTGGACTTCGAGCGCAAGCGGCAGTTCAACAAGGCCGAGGCCGTGTACGAGCACATGGCCACTTACAACCGGGACTACAAGGACCTGCAGGCCAAGCTGAACCGGGCGAAGAACCTGTCGGAGACCGTCATGCTCGGTGGCGGCGGCGCCCACCCGGGCGGCACCATGCTGCTCGATGGCGGTGCGGTCGAAAAACCCATGCTGGGCCGCTACCAGGTCGAGAAGGAGCTGGGCAAGGGCGCGATGGGCGTGGTCTACATGGGCAAGGACCCCAAGATCGGTCGCGTGGTCGCCATCAAGACCATGGCCCTGTCGCAGGAGTTCGAGGGCGAGGAGCTGGCCGACGCGCGCGAGCGCTTCTTCCGCGAGGCCGAGACCGCCGGCCGCCTGCAGCACCAGAACATCGTCACCATCTTCGACGCCGGCGAGGAGCATGACCTGGCCTACATCGCGATGGAGTTCCTGCGCGGCAAGGACCTGTCGGACTTCTGCAAGGACGGCCAGCTGCTGCCGGTGCCGCGCGTGCTGTCCATCGTTGCCCGGGTGGCCGAGGCGCTGGCTTACGCGCATCGCCAGAACGTGGTGCACCGCGACATCAAGCCGGCCAACATCATGTACGAGTTCGACTCGGATACGGTCAAGGTCACCGACTTCGGCATCGCCCGCATCACCGACTCCAGCAAGACCAAGACCGGGCTGGTGCTGGGCACGCCCAGCTTCATGTCGCCCGAGCAGATCGCCGGCAAGAAGGTGGACGGCCGCTCCGACCTGTATTCGCTGGGCGTGATGCTGTTCCAGATGCTCGCCGGCGTGCTGCCCTTCCGCGGCGACTCGATGGCCGAGCTGATGTACAAGATCGCCAACGAGGAGGCGCCGGACATCCGCATCGTGCGGCGCGACATCCCCGAGCGCCTGGCGGCGGTGGTGGCACTGGCGCTGGCCAAGAAACCCGAGGCGCGCTACCAGGATGGCGACCGCTTTGCTGGGGACCTGAAGGCGCTGATGGCGCAGGCTGCGGGTGCACCCGCAGGCGTGACGGCGGGCTCCCTTCCCGACCCGGACGGCACCGTCGCCCTGTCGCTGTCCTCCGCCGCCCGCGCGCAGGCGACCGCCGACAAGACCCTGGTCATGGCGGCAGCCTCCCCCACCGCATTCGAAAGCACCAGCCCCGGCATGCCGGCGGTGCCCGGCTATGATGCGCACCCGCCCGCAGCCGGCGCGGCCGCGTTCGAAAAGACGGCGGTGTTCAGCAAGCCCGATGTTCCCGGGGCCGATCCGCAGGAATGAGCCGGCCAGCCATGAATTACGAATTCAGCACCCGCACCGACCCCGGCCTCGCCCGCGAGAACAACGAGGATTCCGTCACCTACGACGAGCCCACCCGGCTGGCCATCCTGGCCGACGGCATGGGCGGCTACAACGCCGGCGAGATCGCCAGCGGCATGGCCACCACCTTCATCAAGTCGGAGCTGGGCCGCTGGCTCACGCAGGCCGGCCGGCACGCCAACGCCAAGGAGGTGCGGCGGGCCATGGAGATCTGCGTCGACAACGCCAACCGCTCGATCTTCAACGCCGCCAACTCCAACCCGCAGTATTCCGGCATGGGCACCACCCTGGTGGTGGGCGTGTTCCAGGACGGACGGCTGCTGCTCGGCCACATCGGCGATTCGCGTTGCTACCGCCAGCGCGGCGCCGAGCTGGCGCAGATCACCAAGGACCACTCGCTGCTGCAGGAGCAGATCGACGCCGGCCTGATCACGCCCGAGCAGGCGGCAGTGTCCACCAACAAGAACCTGGTCACCCGCGCGCTGGGCGTCGAGGACGCCGTGCTGCTGGAGGTCAACGAGCACCGGGTGGATCCCGGCGACATCTACCTCATGTGCTCCGACGGGCTGTCGGACATGGTCGACGACGAAGGCATCGCGCGCATCCTGTCGACCGATTCGTCCCTGGAGGAAAAAGCGCTGGAGCTGGTGGACGCGGCCAACGCCAACGGCGGCCGCGACAACATCTCGGTGCTGCTGGCGCAGGCGGACAACGGCGCGAAAAAGAAAGGCCTGATTTTCCGATTGCTGGGAAAATAGGCGTTCGGTCTTCGGTATTGAATTTGCGAAAAGAGATCACGAACAGGAGTGGGCCATGCCGAAAATGATCGTTTCGATCGACGGTGTCGTCATCAAGGAAGTGCAGCTGACGAAGGACCGCACGACGCTGGGTCGCCGCCCTTACAACGACATCGTGATCGACAACCTGGCCGTCAGCGGCGAGCACGCCGTGCTGCAGCTGACCGGCAATGAGGTCCACCTCGAGGACCTGAACAGCACCAACGGCACGTACATCAACGGCAAGGCCGTGAAGAAGCAGCTGTTGCAGAACAACGACACGGTCGAGATCGGCAAGTACAAGATCAAGTACATCAACGAGGTGCCGGGCGCCACGTTCGAGAAGACCATGATCATGAAGGCCGGCATGGTGCCGCCGCCCGTGGCCAAGCCCGCCGGCGCACCGGTCGCGGCCGCCGCCGATGCCGGCGGCGAAGTCAAGGGTGCGATCAAGGTGATGTCGGGCGCCGCCGCCGGTCGCGAGGTGCCGCTGGTCAAGGTGGTCACCACCATCGGCAAGCCGGGGGTGGCCGTGGCCGCCATCACCAAGCGGCCGCACGGCTTCGTCGTCGCGCATGTCGAAGGCGGCAACAAGCCCATGCTCAATGGCGCCGCGGTAGGCCAGGAGCCGGTCACGCTCAAGAACGGCGACATGCTGGAACTGGCCGGCACCCAGATGCAGTTCGTGCAGGGCTGACCCAGCCCGCACCAGAGACGTTCCCCGTGATGCCGGGCTGGACCCGCCTTCTGGCCAGGCACTGGACCCGCATCGGCCTGACGCTGGTGCCGCTGCTCATCGCGCTGCTGCACGCCACCGGCGCGATGCCGCTGGGCGCCCTGCATCGCCTCGACCAGGTGCTGTACGACGCCCGCCTGCGCGCCGCCATGCCGCGCACGCTGGACGATCGCATCGTCATCGTCGACATCGACGAGAAGAGCCTGGCCGAAGTTGGCCGCTGGCCCTGGAGCCGCAACCGCATGGCGCAGCTCACCGACGAGCTGTTCCAGCGGCAGCAGGTGGCGGTGCTCGGCTTCGACGTGGTCTTCGCCGAGCCCGATGAAAGCTCCGGCCTCAAGCGCCTGCGCCAGCTGGCGCAGGCCGAACTGAAGGACCAGCCGGGCTTCGCCAGCCGCATCGAGCAGCTCGGCCCGACACTGGACTATGACGCGGTGTTTGCCCGGGCGCTGGCCAACCGGCCGGTGGTGCTGGGCTATTACTTCAGCAGCGACCGCGGCGGCGGCAAGTCGGGCGTGCTGCCGGCGCCGGTGATGCAGCCGCAGGACCTGCTCGGCCGGCCAATCCGCTTCACCCACTGGAACGGCTACGGCGCCAGCATCGAGCAGCTGGCCAGGGCGGCGCCGATGGCGGGCTTCTTCAACCCGATCATCGACATCGACGGCGTGGTCCGCTCGGTGCCCCTTCTGGCCGAGTTCGACGAGCGCTATTACGAATCGCTGCCGCTGGCCATGTTCCGCCTGCTCATGGGACTGCCATCGGTGGAGCCCGGCTTCCCGCCGGGGGGCGGCCGCGCCTACCAGGCGCTGGACAGCGTGGTGCTGCGATTGGGCCAGAAGACGATGGGCATCCCGGTCGACGAGCGGGTCGCTGCGCTGGTGCCCTATCGCGGCCCGGGCGGCGTCAACGGTGGCTCGTTCAAGTATGTCTCTGCCGCCGACCTGCTGGCGCAGCGCATCGCGCCCGGCACCCTCAAGGGCAAGATCGTGCTGGTCGGCACCACCGCGCCAGGCCTGCAGGACCTGCGCTCGACGCCGGTGGGCGAGACCTACCCCGGGGTCGAGACGCACGCCAGCCTGATTTCCGGCCTGCTGGACGGCCGGCTGGCGGTCAAGCCCGACTACGCCATGGGCTACGAGGTGCTGCTGCTGGTCGCGGCCGGCCTGTTCCTGGCGATCGCCCTGCCGCTGCTGTCCGCCACGCGGGCGGTGGTCGCCAGCTTCGCCGTGCTGGCGGCGGTGGTCGGCCTGAACCTCGCGCTGTACCTGGGCGCGGGGTTGGTGTTGCCGCTGGCCGCGGCGCTGGCCATGGTGCTGACCGCATTCGCGCTCAACATGAGCTACGGCTACTTCGTCGAGAGCCGCTCCAAGCGCGAGCTGGCCAACCTGTTCGGCACCTACGTCCCGCCCGAGCTGGTCGACGAGATGGTCAAGGACCCGGACAGCTACAGCATGAAGGCTTCGAACAAGGAGCTGACGGTGATGTTCTGCGACATGCGCGGCTTCACCGCGATGTCCGAGAGGATGGAGCCGGTGCAGTTGCAGGAGCTGCTCAACTCGGTGTTCAACCGGCTGACCGACATCATCCGTTCCAACCGGGGCACCATCGACAAGTACATGGGCGACTGCGTGATGGCCTTCTGGGGGGCGCCGGTGGAGACCTCCGAACACGCCCACCTGGCGGTCAAGAGCGCGCTGGAAATGGCCAATGCGGTGCGTCGCATCAACGAGGAGCACCGCAGCCAGGGCCTGCCCGAGATCGGCGTGGGCGTGGGCCTGAACACCGGGATGATGTGCGTGGGCGACATGGGCTCGCAGGTGCGCCGCAGCTACACGGTGATCGGCGACGCGGTCAACCTCGGCTCGCGGCTGGAGGGGCTGTCCAAGGCCTACGGGGTGGACATCGTGGTCAGCGAGTCCACCCGCAAGCTGGCTCCGCGGTTCGCCTGGCAGGAGCTGGACCGGGTGCGGGTCAAGGGCAAGGAGCAGTCGGTGGCCATCTTCTGGCCGCTGGCGCCGGCCGACCGGCTGGACAAGCCGCAGACGGAGGAACTCAAGGCCTGGGTCGCCTTCCTCAAGGCCTACCGTGCCCAGGACTGGGATGCCTGCGACACGTTGATGGTCAACCTGCAGCGGATGAACCCGAGGAAATACCTTTACGAGTTGTATTCCGAGCGTGTAGCCTCGATGAGGTTGCTGCCCTTCGACCCCGCATGGGACGGCGCCACCAACTTCGAAACCAAGTGAGGACCGCCATGGCCCGCCACGCCCGCCCTTCGACGCTGCCCGCCCTGGGCATCAGCGCCCGCCGTGTCCGGCGGCACGGTGCCTGACATGAGAGTGCGCGTGCTGGGCTGCTCGGGCGCGATCGCGCGCGGCTGCCGCACCACCTCGTTCCTGGTCGACGGCGATGTCCTGGTCGACGCGGGCACGGGTGTCGGCGACCTCACGCTGCAGGAGATGGCGGGCATCGGCCACGTGCTGCTGACCCACTCGCATCTCGACCACGTGGCGGCGCTGCCGCTGATGATCGACTCGATCGCCTCGCAGCTCACGCAGCCGGTGTGCATCCACGCCCTGCCCGGCACCATCGCGGCGCTGAGGCAGCACGTCTTCAACAACGTGATCTGGCCGGACTTCAGCCGCATCCCCACGCCGGAGAAACCCTTCATCACCTTCAGCGAGATCCAGGTCGGCCAGGTGCTGGAGTTGGGCGGCAAGCGCATCGAGGTGATGCCCGCGGTGCACACCGTGCCGGCGTGCGGCTACGCTGTCTCGGCCGGGCGCGGCGGCCACTGGGTGTTCACCGGCGACACCGAGCGCAACCCGGCCTTCTGGCAGCGCCTGAACGCGATGGATGTCGCGGCCCTGGTGATCGAGACAGCCTTCAGCAACCGCGAGAAGGACCTTGCCCGCCGCAGCCTGCACCTGTCGCCGCACGCGCTGGCGCAGGAGCTCGACTGCATAGCGAAGGGCAAGTCGTTCCCGATCTTCATCACCCACACCAAGCCGGCCGAGACCGACCTGATCATGGCCGAGATCCAGAAGTTCGACCAGACCCAGCCCTTCGGCCCCAACGTCACGCACGACATCCGCTACCTGCGCGCCGGCCAGGAATTCGAGCTGTAACGGCCCGCACGCCGCGCGCGCAAGTCAGGAGTACCCATGAGCGCCGTCCTCAAGCAAGAGCGCGATTCGCAGGCATTTTTCGACTCGCAGCAGCTGCCGCCCGACAAGCGCGGCGTCACCTTCGAGGCGCTGTTCTTCCGCCAGCTCCAGGTCGTCACGACCAAGATCCACGAGACGGAGAACATCGACCAGATCATGCTGGAGTCGAGCCAGGACATCTGCAAGCTGTTCAACGCCGACCGGCTGACGCTCTACGCGGTCAACGACGACCGCACGGCCATCGTCTCCAAGGTCAAGACCGGCCTGAATGCGGCCAAGGACCTGAAGCTGCCGATCAGCGCGCAGAGCATCGCCGGCTACGTGGCGTTCAGCAAGCAGATGGTCAACATCTCGGACGTCTACGACGACGAGTCGCTCAAGCGCATCCACCCGACCCTGAGCTTCCTGAAGGAGGTCGACAAGCGCTCGGGCTACCGGACCAAGCAGATGCTGGTGGTGCCCGTCCTGGATGGCGACGTGCTGCACGGCGTCATCCAGGTGATCAACAACAAGAGCGACCAGCCGTTCGGCGAGCTGGAGATCGAGGGCGCAGCGCAGCTGTGCAAGACGCTGGCCACGGCCATCCGCCAGCGCATGCAGAAGGAGCAGGAGAGCCAGCGCCGGCGCGCCACCAAGTACGACGGCCTGCTGGCCGACGGCGTGCTGACGCAGGAGGAGCTGCACAAGTGCATCGCCAAGGCGCGCGAGGAGGGCAAGCCGGTCGAGCACGTGCTGATGGCCGACTTCCAGATCCGCCCGGCGCAGATCGGGCCCTCGCTGGGCAAATTCTTCGGCGTGCCCTACGAGCCGTTCAACGCCGGGCGCATCCGCTCCGAGCAGCTGCAGGGCCCGCTCAAGCGCGATTTCGTCGAGGAGCAGGGCTGGATTCCGCTGGAGGAATCGCCCGACGGGCTGGTGGTGATGTGCATGGACCCGGAGGCGGTGCGCGGCTCGCGCATCGTGCCGCAGGTGTTCCCGCGCCACTCCAAGTACGCGTACCGCGTCACCACCCAGACCGAGTTCGAGGAGACGCTGGCGCAGCTCTATGGCGCCGGCGAGGGCGCCTCCATCGACGAACTGCTGGCCGACCTGAATGCGCCGGTCGACGACGAGGGCGAAGACAACAGCCTGGAGTCGGCCGCCTCCGACAACGAGCTGGTCAAGTTCGTCAACAAGGTCATCATCGACGCGTACAACCAGCGCTGCTCTGACATCCACATCGAGCCGCTGCCGGGCAAGGGCAAGACGGGCATCCGTTTCCGCATCGACGGCAGCCTGGTGCCCTACATCGAGGTCCCCTCGCACTTCCGCCAGGCGATGGTCACGCGCCTGAAGATCATGTGCGACCTCGACATCTCCGAGCGCCGCAAGCCGCAGGACGGCAAGATCAAGTTCAAGAAGTACGGGCCCCTCGACATCGAGCTGCGGGTGGCCACCATTCCATCCTCCGGCGGCGTCGAGGACGTGGTGATGCGGATCCTGGCCGCCGGCGAGCCGATCCCGCTGGAAAAGCTCGGCCTCACGCCCGTCAACAAGGACCGGCTGGAGAAAACCGTCAGCAAGCCCTATGGGCTGTTCTACGTCTGCGGCCCCACCGGCTCGGGCAAGACGACGACGCTGCACTCGATCCTGAAGTTCCTGAACACGAGCGAGACCAAGATCTGGACCGCCGAGGACCCGGTGGAAATCACCCAGAAGGGCCTGCGCCAGGTGCAGATCAACAAGAAGGCCGGCATCGACTTCGCGCTGGTCATGCGCGCCTTCCTGCGCGCCGACCCGGACATCATCATGGTGGGCGAGTCGCGCGACAAGGAAACGGTGTCCATGGGCGTGGAAGCCTCACTCACCGGCCACCTGGTGTTCTCCACCCTGCACACCAACTCGGCGCCCGAGTCCATCATCCGCCTGCTGGACATGGGCATGGACCCGTTCAACTTTGCCGACGCCCTGCTCGGCATCCTGGCGCAGCGACTGGCCAAGCGCCTGTGCAACTGCAAGGAGCCCTACTTCCCGGAGCCCGACGAGATCAAGACCTTCATCGCCGAGTACGCCGAGGACCTGCGGCACACGGCCTCCTGGAAGGCCGACTACGGCGGCGAAGCCAAGAAGCTGTACGAAGGCTGGGTGAAGAGCTACGGCGAGAACGGCCGGCTGCGCATGTACCGCGCGGTGGGCTGCGACAAGTGCAGCAAGACCGGCTACAAGGGCCGCGTCGGCCTGCACGAGCTGCTGGTGGGCGACGACGACATCAAGAAGCTGATCCAGGAGCGCGCCCGCGTAGCCGAGTTGTTCGTCTGCGCCGTGGCCGGCGGCATGCGCACGCTGAAGATGGACGGGATGGAGAAGATCATGATGGGGCTGACGGATTTGAAACAGGTCCGGTCGGTTTGCATCAAGTAGACCGGCCCACCAGCTACATGTTTCTCCCCATGCTGAGTTCGTAACAATGCTGACAGTTTTGTCGAGGTTTGCTGACCTGCGTGTCAGGCAAAGACTCGTCAGCACCGTCGCATCATGATTTAGTTCGCATTTTGACTTGGCACAGCAATTGCTCAATGGCTGAGCTTCTTCAACAACCTCTGGAGGGACACATGAAGCGTCAACTGCAAAAGGGTTTCACCCTGATCGAACTGATGATCGTCGTGGCGATCATCGGCATCCTGGCCGCTGTGGCCCTGCCCGCATACCAGGACTACACCGTCCGCGCGAAGGTCAGCGAGGTCATCCTGGCCGCCTCCGCTGCCAAGACGTCCGTGTCTGAAGCGGCGCAGACCATCGGCGCGCTGCCGGCCGCGGCCAGCGTCAGCTTCGACTCCATGTCGTCCAAGTACGTCGCCTCGACTTCCTGGGACGGCACCAAGATCATCGCCACCGCGCAAGGCGACGCGGCGATCACGGGCTCGACGGTCGAAATGACCGCCACCTTCGGCAGCAGCGGGCAGGTCACCTGGGTTTGCGGCGGCACCATCGCGCCCAAGTACCGTCCGGCGTCCTGCAAGTAAGCGCTGCTTCTGCAGCAACAAGAAAGCCCCGTTCAGGGGCTTTTTTCATGGGCAGAGGCGTTGCATGTCCCAAGCCATCATCCAGAGCGCACGATTTGCACTTCCGGACTCGTTGCGGCGAGTTCGTTCCACCCCCATGTGGCTCACGCTGTGGGCGTGCTTGACCTCCGCCGCGTGGCTGCTGCCCAACCACTACTACCCGTGGCTCGCCTTCCATACCGACGCATGGCTGGCGTGCACCTTCCTGCTGGGCGGAGCCTGCATGCTCGTCGCCGGGCGGGCGCCCGTTCCGTGGCACGGCTTCACCTTGCTGGCATTCGGGCTCGCCCTGTTGCCGCCGCTCCAGTTTCTATTCGGCTTGCTCCCCTATGCAGGCCAGGCGTGGACCACGGGCCTCTATCTGCTCGGGTTCGCCCTGTCCGTGCTGCTCGGCGCGCATTCCCAGCAAACGCGTCCCGACGTGGCGGTGGAAGGCCTTTTCCTCGCCGTTGGCATCGCAGCGCTCGCGTCCGTGGGAATCCAGCTGTACCAGTGGCTGTTGCTCAGTGGCGCCGAGCTGTGGATCATGACGTTGCCGGATGAAAGGCCACGCCCCTTCGGCAACCTCATACAGCCGAACATGATGGCCACCTTCCTCCTCTGGGGTTTGGTCGCCGTCGCGTGGGGGACTTTCAAGCGGCGCATCGGCCCGGGCGTGGCAATCCTGGCAGCAGCCTTTCTGCTCGTGGGCGTCGCGCTGACCCAATCGCGCACCGGAATGGCCAGCCTGCTCATGCTCTACGGGCTGTTGTGGTACTGGCGCAGGCTGTGGCCGTCCGCACGTCGTACGCTCGCCGCGGCGAGCCTTCTTGTCGTGTGGTTCGTGGCGTGTCTGCTGATGCTCGAGCCGGTGAGCCAGGCGCTGCTGTTGGCCACGCCGTACGATGCGGTCGAACGCATCAGCGGCGCCGATATTCGTTGGCCCGTCTTCAAGATGTTCTTCGATGCGGCTTTGCTGGAGCCCTGGTTCGGGTACGGCTGGTCGTCGGTGGCAGTCGCTCAGTTTGCAGTGGCCGAACGCCACCCGGCCTTCCTGGGCATCTTCCAGCACGCCCATAACCTGTTCCTCGATCTCGTGCTTTGGCTGGGCATTCCGCTCGGCGCGGTGATCAGTGCGGCGTTGATCGTCTGGTTCGCACGCCTGTTTCTGCGCGTGCGTTCCGGTCCGGATGCGATCCTGCTGATGTTCCTGGCGGCGTTGGGGTTGCACGCGATGCTGGAACTCCCCCACCAGGTGGCTTACATGCTGCTTCCGGCCGGCCTGGTCATCGGCGCGCTTCAGGTGCGGCTCGGAATGCCGGTCAGGGGGCGCAGCCCGCGCGCGTACGCGGGCGCGCTCTGGGTTGCAGCCGCTGCGCTGTTCGTGCTGGTCGCGCGAGACTACCTGCTGATCGAAGAGGACTTCCGTGCGCTGCGCTTCGAGAGGTCCTTCAACATGGCGCCGCCGGCGCCACCTGCGAACGCATTCGTGCTGGACCATTTGCAGGCCTTCGTGGAAATGGGCCGCGCAACGGCCAAGGCCGGCATGAGCGCGGAGGAATTGGAGCAGCTGCGCCTTGGCGCGGAGGCTTTCCCCAGCCCTTCGAACCTGTACCTGTACACGGCGGCGCTGGCAATGAACGGGCGGGAGGAGGAAGCCCGCTCGCGCATGCAGAAGATGGCAAGGATCATGCAGCCGAGCGCGTATGAGCAGATGGGCCGCAGCTGGCAAGAGCAATCCCGGCGAAATGCAGCGCTCGCCAAGGTTGAGTGGCTGCAGCTCGACGCTTTGTCAGGCGCCGGAACTTCCGGCCATTGAGCCGGCAGCGGCCTTGGCGTTCCACATCCCCCGCATCGCGGCCTCCAGGTCGCGGGCAAACAGCTTGGCATCGAACAGCGGCGAGGCCAGTGCCTGCGCTCGCAGGTTTTCCCGGGTTGAAGCCAGGCCTGCAAGGTCAATCGCCTTCGCAACTGCGAGTTCCACATAGCCATCGACGTCCGCTGCAACCCAGTCGGCCAGGCCCGCACACGTCATCAGGCTGGCGCCCTGCCGCTCGAGCATTGTCTTGCCGGCCAGCGTAACGGTCGGCACCCCCATCCACAGCGCCTCGCAGGTGGTGGTGCCGCCCGTGTACGGGAAGGTGTCCAACAGAATGTCGACCTCACGGTGGGCCAACAGGTAGTCGTGGCGCGGGACTGCGGGGGCCAGCACGACACGCCCCAGGTCGATGCCGCAAGAGGCCAGCCGGGATTGCAGCCACCCTGGTTCCAGTCCCTGGAGGTTGGTCTGGATGCGCAGGCGGGACCCGGGTAGCCGGGCCAGGATGCGACTCCAGGCTTGCAGTACCGGGATGTCGATCTTGGCCGGGCTCTGGAAGGTGCCGAAGGTCACGCTTCCCTTGCGTTGGACTGGTGCGGGCCCGGGCTGCAGTTGCGCGTGCGGCTCGGGCGCAGTGAAGCAGAAGCGGGTGTGCGGCAGGTACCAGAGCGATTCGGTGAATTGCGATTCGAGCCCGGCCGGCACCGAGACCGGGTCGGCCAGCAGATAGTCGATCTCCGCCACCCCGGTGGAAGCGAAATACCCCAGCCAACTGGCCTGCACCGGCGCCGCGCGCCAGGCAAACAGCGGCAGGCGGTTTCCTTCGGAATGCCCGGACAGGTCGAGGAGAATGTCGATCGCATCGTCACGGATCATTTGTGCAGCGGCCTGGTCCGGCACCCCCCACAGGCTGCGCCAGGCGCTGAAGGCGGGGCGAATCCGCTCGGTCAAGGCGTCCTGCCGCGGCCGGGTGCTGTAGGCCACAAGCTCGATCCCGGATCGATCCAGGTGAGCCACCGTGCTCTCCAGGAAGAAGCCGACGGGATGGGCTCGCAGGTCGCCGGAGACACAGCCGACGCGCAAAGGGCGGGCACTCGCCGTATCAGGATTCCGCGCGGGCACCTCCGGCTTGGCCAGTTCTGACACCTTGAGCCCGTAGCGCCGCGCTTCCTCCAGATACTGCTTGGGAGAGCACTCTGGATGAAACGCCAGTGCGAACAGGAGATTGCTGTGAGCGTGGAGAAATCCCGGGTCGAGCTGCACGGCACGGCGAAAGCCTGCGACGGCTTCCTCGAGTTGGCCCTGCCGCAGCAGCGAACCGGCACAGTTGCCATGGAAGACGGCACTCTCGGGTTCCAGTTCGACGGCACGCCTGAAGCTCTGCAGCGCAAGTGCGTCTCTACCCAGCGACACCAATGCCGTCCCCAGATTGTTGTGGGCAGCACCCGATGCCGGCTGCAGGTCCACCGCCCGCTCCGCGGCCTGCACCGCGTGCGGCGCGTCGCCTTTCGCCCGCAAGCCTTCCGCCAGATTGCTATAGGCGTCAGCCAAGCCGGGATCGAGTTCGATGGCCCGGCGGAAGCTGACCAGCGCATGTTCAAGGTTGCCCCGACGGACGTCGGCGATGCCGATCTGGTTGTGGCCCCGTGCATCCAGAGGCGACAACTGCACAGCGCGGCCATAGCTCGCCGCCGCGCCTTCCCAGTCATCGATGGCGCTCCTCGCGTTGCCCAGTGCCATGTGGACCTGCGACTGACCCGCATCGATTTCCAAAGACTTCTGGTAGCTCGCAATGGCGCTCGGGAAATCCCGCTCGTGCACAAGCACGTTGCCTCGGTAGAAGTGCAGGTCCGCAAACCCCGGATGTCGATCCACGCCTTCATCGACGACGGCCAAGGCTTCCTCCAACCGGCCCGTCAGGAACAGCACCCGGGCGAGGTCGCGGTAAGCCAGGGCGAAGTCCGGCTGCCGATCGATTGCCGCGCGCAGGCATTCGGCCGAGCCGGGGAGATCTCCCGTCTGCTCGCGGCAGTTCCCCAACAGGTAGAGCGCATCATGGTTGCCGGGGGCCAGCGCCACCGCGTGTTCCAGGTGTTCGCGGGCCAGATCCCAGCGCTGCAAGGAGTTCCAGGCGAATCCGAGATTCACGCGCGCATCGGCATCGGATGGATCGAAACCCACGGCCGCTTCGAGGCACTTCACCGCATCCAGGAAGCGGTCCTGTCGAATGAAGTCATTGCCCTGTTCGCGGGCTCGCCGGCCCTGCTCACGTGCAAAGCGGGCCTTGTAGCCTGCCCATCTGTCCTTGAACCACTTGCGCATCCCGCAGCCCGCCTCGGCGCCGTTTCAGTTCAGGGTAGTCATGAGCCAGACCGTCAGTCGCTCCACGTACTGCTCGTCGTAGCCCGCGTCCCGCAGCGCCCAGCGGAAAGCGTTGCCCAGCTGGGCCTTCCGATAGACCCCGAGCTGGTTGCGCGTCTTGAACTGGCGTACCTGCGACGCCATGCCTTCGAGGGTCGTCCGGGTCCTGGCCGCGAACTTCTTCTCATCGCCCTGAGCTTCGAGGGGAATCCGCTCGCTGTAGAAGCGCGCCAGCGTGGTGCCGAATGCCTTGGCGTCGCTCGCATCGAACCAGCCCAGTATCATCCCGCGCTCCGACCGTCTGTGGGTGCGTCGTTGCGAAGCGACCCCGCTGCAAACGGACCGCACCATCGGCGTGAGGCCACCGGCCGCCCGGCGGGCCGACAAACTTCCAGAGCGCCATCGTTCCCTTGCTGCATGCGATGAAGTTTAACGAGGCCACGCAGGCCGGTTCAGGTGGAACGGGTGCCCGGGCCGTGTCCTGGCCCTTGGCGGCACTTGTTGCCGCCCCCTGGCTTTGGCCTTTCACGAGCGGGCCGACCGCGAATGCACTGCCCCTGTTGTTTTCATGGGGGGCCCTGGCTGTTGCATTCCTCGCAACCATCCACGGGCCGCGCTCGGAACAGGCGGTGAGGCACTCCATTGCGCTGGGCTGGTTGCTGGCAGCCCTCCTGAGTTCGCTAATTGCCTTGTCGCAGTGGTTCGGGGTGCTGCCGTCCACCCCGCTTTTGAGCAGTGCCCCCATCGCCGAGGCGTACGGCAACCTTCGTCAGCGGAACCAGTTCGCCAGCTTGACCAGCATCGGACTGCTGGCGCTATTGACGATCGCGCCGCGGCCCTCACGGTTGGCCTTGCTTGCCGCCGTGGTGCTGGCTTTCGCCAATGCGGCCTCTGCATCGCGTACCGGCCTGCTGCAGTGGATGCTCATTGCCTTGCTTGCCGCGTGGGGGCGGCTCGGCCGGCAGTCGCTTCGGTTGAGCGTGATCGCCTTGCTCGCCTATGGCGCTGCGACCGCGCTTCTCCCGATGGCGCTGATGGCTTGGCATGGTGTCGAGGCGGCCAATGTGCTGAATCGCTCGGTGGCGGAGTTGGGCTGCAGTAGCCGGATCGTGCTCTGGTCCAATGTCGCCGAGCTGATCATGCGCCGGCCGTGGACGGGGTGGGGCGCGGGTGAGCTCGATTACGCGCACTACGCCACGCTTTTTTCAGGCCCCCGCTTCTGCGCCATCCTGGACAACGCACACAACCTGCCGCTCCATCTGGCGGTGGAGTTCGGCCTGCCGGTGGCGGTGCTGGCTTGCGCTGCTGCAGGATGGCTTGTCTGGCGTGGCCGCCCTTGGGCAGCGCAGGATCCGGGAGTACAACTGGCTTGGGGCGTGCTGGCCGTCATCGGGTTGCATAGTCTCGTCGAGTACCCGCTCTGGTACGGCCCGTTCCAGCTGGCAGTGCTGCAATGCCTCTGGCTGATCCGACCAAAAGGCTGGCCACTGCTGCCCACCCGCGGTGCACGGTTTCTGCTCTCCTTGGCAATGCTGGCGGGCATTGGCTGGATGCTTCATGAATATGCCCTTGTCAGCCAGGCCTACAAGCCGGCCGAAGAGCGGAGGCCGGACATGCGCCTCGATCCGGTGGCGAGTGCAGGCCACATCCGTCTGTTTCGCGACCAGCTCGAATTCGCCGAGCTTTCCTTGACGCCTTTGAGCCGATCCACCGCGCCCCGGATTCATGAGTTGGCAGCCCGCATGCTGCACTACTCGCCGGAACCACAGGTGATCGAAAAGATGATCGAGAGCGCGTGGGTGCTGGGGCGGAACGAAGAGGCTCAATGGCACAGCGTCCGATATCGGGCAGCATTCCCGGATCGGTATCGTCGTTGGCTCGGTCTTGCCGCGGACCCGGGCCAGCCTGCTACGACGCCTTCCACTCCCCCGATTTCCCCCCGCGCTTCTCCAGCAGCCGCACGCCCGTGATCGTCATCGCCCGATCCACCGCCTTGCACATGTCATAGATCGTCAGCAGCGCCACCTGCACCGCGGTGAGCGCCTCCATCTCGACGCCGGTGGGGCCGACCGTCTCGGCCGTCGCAGTGCACACGACCGAGTTCGTGGAATCGTCAAGTTCGAACTCCACCGCCACCCGCGTCAACGCGATGGGATGGCACAGCGGAATCAGCTCGCTGGTCTTCTTGGCGCCCATGATCCCCGCGATCCGCGCGACGCCCAGCACGTCACCTTTTCGGGCGGTGCCCTGCCGGATCAGGTCCAGCGTCGCCGGCTGCATGGCGATCCGGCCCTGCGCCACCGCGATGCGGTGGGTGGAGGCCTTGGTGCCGACGTCGACCATGTGGGCCTGGCCCTGGTCGTCGAAATGGGTGAAGCCGCTCATGACGGGTGCTCGGTGGAGGTCGCGGCCATCATAAGGGGCGCACGCAGGGCCGCCTCCCGAGGACCGGATGGCGGCCTTTCGACGCCCTGCAGGCCTGTTACCTTCCATTTACGGTTCTGCCGCATCATTGCGTTCAATGACCTTCCGGTCCCCTACCCCCCTGCGCCACCGCCTCGCGGCCGCGGCGCTCGCCACCGCCATGACCGTCTTCCCGTCCGCGCACGCGCAGCTGCCCACGCTGGGCGACGGCAGCGAGATGAGCAGCGCCACCGAGCGTCGGCTGGGCGAGAAGATCGCCCGCGAGCTCTATCGCGACCCCGACTACATCGACGACCCGGTGATGGTCGATTACGTGCAGGGCATCTGGCAGCGGCTGCTGGATGCGGCGCGCGCGCGCGGCGAGCTGTCGGCGGAACTGGACGAGCGCTTCGCCTGGCAGGTGCTGCTGGGCAAGGACCGCAGCGTCAATGCCTTCGCGCTGCCCGGCGGCTGGCTCGGGCTGCACCTCGGCCTGGTGAGCGTCACCGCCAGCCCCGACGAACTGGCCTCGGTGCTGGCGCACGAGTTGAGCCACGTGACCCAGCGCCACATCTCGCGCCTGGTCAGCCAGGAAAAGCGCCAGGCGCCCTGGGTGATCGGGGCCATGATCCTGGGCGCGCTGGCCGCCAGCAAGAGCGCCGACGTGGGCAACGCGGTGATCACCGGCAGCCAGGCCATGGCCATGCAGAACCAGCTGAACTTCTCGCGCGACATGGAGCGCGAGGCCGACCGCATCGGCTACGGCATCCTGGCGCAGGCCGGCTTCGACCCGCAGGGCTTCGTCGGCATGTTCGAGAAGCTGCAGCAGGCCAGCCGCCTGAACGACACCGGCGCCTTCCCCTACCTGCGCACCCACCCGATGACGACCGAGCGCAGCGCCGACATGCAGTCGCGGTCGCAGCTGCTGCCGCGCGAGGAGGCGCGGCGCGCCGGCGGCGCCTCCTTGCTGCATGCGCTGATGGCCGCGCGCGCGCGCGCCCTGTCCGCCGTCGGGGTGGACGCGCTTCGCGCATTGGCAGGTGAGTCGGCCAGCCTGCCGGCCGACGCGCCCCGCGCTCGTCGCGCGGCGGCGCTCTATTCCGCCAGCCTGGCCGCCTCGCGCCTGCGCGACACCGGCGCGGCGGTGCTGCAGGCCCAGCGCCTGGCCGCACTCGTGGGCGACGACCCGCAGGCTGCGCGGCAGGCGCGCCTGCTGGCGGCGGAAGTGGCGCTGGCCGGCGGCCGCGTCGACAGCGCGGCGGCGCAGCTCGATGGCACGGCGCGCTCGCGGCCCGAGGTGCTGCTGTGGGCCCAGGCCCGGCAGGCGGCCGGCCAGCCGGGCGAGGTGGCGCAGCGGCTGCAAGGCTGGGTGGCGCTGCACCCGCGCGATGCGGCCGCCTGGCAGCTGCTCTCCTCGGCCTACGGCGCGCAGGGTCAGTCGCTGCGGGCGATCCGCGCCGACGCGGAGGCGCAGGTGGCGCAACTGGACTACGGGGCGGCGCTCGATCGCTTGAAGGCCGCCCAGGAGCTGGCGCGGCGCGGCGGCGCGGCGGGCGACTACATCGAGGCCTCGATCATCGACACCCGCACCCGCGAGGTCGAGTCACTGCTTCGGGAACAGTCGCTCGAGCGCTAGGTCGATCACCACCCCGATCGCCGAGTAGATCAGCGATCCGACCAGCGCCGCCAGGAAGCCCGGCACCTGGAAGCCGTCCAGGACCGAGGCGGCGGCCCAGAACATCAGGGCGTTGATGACGAACAGGAACAGGCCCAGCGTCACCACCGTCACCGGCAGCGTCAGCACCACCAGCACGGGGCGCACGATCATGTTGAACAGCCCGATCACGAAGGCCGCGATCAGCGCCGCCGTGAAGTCGCGCACCTCGACGCCCTGGTAGACATAGGCGACGAACAGCAGCGCCGTGGCGCTGAGCAGCCACTTGACGAGCAGCTTCATCATGGCGGGCGAGGATAGCACCCACCCCGGCGCTGCGTCCTTTGCCGCAGGGCTATCATGCCTGCCCGGTCGCGCGCCATGGCTGCAATCCACATCACCGACATCGAGGCCGCCATCAACTACTGGCGCGCGCGCAGGCCCTCGCCCGACGGCATCACGCTGGCCCCCGAATTGCGCGCCCTGGCCGAGGTCTACGCGCTGATGGTGTTCCATCGCGAGGACGAGGCCGACGAGCGCGGTTTCCCGGCCGAAGCCTGGGCGGCCTGGAAAGCCTGGTACGACACCACGCCCGACACCCCCTGCATCGCGATCTGCTCCACCAGCCAGGGCGATGCGGTGTGCAAGGGCTGCGGGCGCAGTTTCGAGGAGGTGCAGCACTGGCCGGGGATGAGCCCGGCGGCCAAGCGGCACACCTGGCGGCGCATCACGATGCAGGGCGACGCCTGGCGCTTCAACCGGTACGCCGAACGCGCCGCCGAAGGGCCGGGCCCGGCACAGGCGGCCTGATGCGGCGGCTCGCCTGCGCGCCCAATATCGCCATCGCGGCGCTGTGGGTCGGCGCGTTGCGCCACGCCGGCTTCGACGCGTCGATGCAGCGCTACTTCCTGGGCGCGGCGGCCGGCGAGCTGCCGCCCGACCAGTGCCTGCCGGAAGTCTGGATCGGCGACGATTCGCAGGAGGCAGCCGCGCGCGAGCTGCTGGCGGCGCTGCAATCGATGCCGCAGCGGCGCTGGTTCTGTTCGTGCGGCGAACTGGTGGAAGGCGGCTTCGAGAGCTGCTGGAACTGCGGGCGGGCGATGCCGGCTTGACGGCTTCGCGGCCGGCGCGCTCTCATTTCCAGCGCACCGGCTCCACGTCCACGCTGCCGCGCGCCGACGACAGCATCAGCACGCCTTCCTGCACGGTCGCCTGCAGCTGCATGCTGCGTTCGGCCAGCGACGCGAGCGCCTGCGAAGCGGCGGTCGGGATGCGCCATACCTCCACCTTGTCCAGGCGCGCCAGCTTGCCTTCGATGCCCCGCCACCAGACTTCGGCGGCGTGGTGGAACGGGTACACCTGCACCTGGTCGGCCCTGGAGCAGGCGCGCACCAGCGGCTTGTCGTCGGGCTGCCCCACCTCGATCCAGCGCCGGATGCGCCCGGTGAAGTCGCGCAGCACCACGTCGGGGTCTTCCGGATCCGACAGCCCGGCGCCGAAACCCAACGTGCCGTCGCCGCCGCAGTCGGCCTGCAGCGCATGCGCGTTGAGCGCCAGCGCCACCAGCCGCACCATCATGCGCTCGTCGGTTTCGCTCGGGTGGCGCGCCAGCGTCAGCGCGTGGTCCGCGTAGTAGCCGTGGTCGATGTCGGCGACCGCCAGCTGGACCTTGAAGATGGTGGACTTGAGCGCCATCAGGCGCGTTTCGCCAGTTCGGCTGCCTTGCCGGTATAGGCGGCCGGCGTCAGCGCCAGCAGGCGGTCGCGCTCGGCCGGCGGGATGTCCAGCGAGCGGATCAGGGCGTGCAGGTCCTCGGCGCGCACGCGCTTGCCGCGCGTGGCTTCCTTGAGCTTCTCGTAGGCGCCATGCACGCCGTAGCGCCGCATCACGGTCTGGATCGGCTCGGCCAGCACCTCCCAGGCGCCCTCGAGGTCGGCGGCCAGCGCTTCCTCGTTCAGCTCCAGCTTGGCCAGTCCGATGCCCAGCGAGTGGTACGCCAGCGCGGCGTAACCCAACGCGACGCCCATGTTGCGCAGCACGGTGGAATCGGTCAGGTCGCGCTGCCAGCGCGACACCGGCAGCTTCTCGGACAGGTGGCGCAGCAGCGCGTTGGACAGGCCCAGGTTGCCTTCGGCGTTCTCGAAATCGATCGGGTTGACCTTGTGCGGCATGGTCGACGAGCCGATCTCGCCGTCGCGCAGCTTCTGCTTGAAGTAGCCCAGGCTCACATAGCCCCAGACGTCGCGCGCCCAGTCGACCAGGATGGTGTTGGCGCGCGCCACCGCGTCGAACAGCTCGGCCATGTAGTCGTGCGGCTCGATCTGGATGCTGTACGGCTGGAACACAAGGCCCAGTCCCAGCGGCTCGGGTGTCTCCACCACCTTGCGCGCGAAGGCCTCCCAGTCGAAACCGGGCCAGGCCGCCAGGTGGGCGTTGTAGTTGCCCACCGCGCCGTTCATTTTCCCCAGCAGCTGCACGGCGGCGATGCGCTCGCGCGCGCCGGCCAGCCTCACCACCACGTTGGCGATTTCCTTGCCGACGGTGGTTGGGGTGGCGGTCTGGCCGTGCGTGCGACTGAGCATGGCCACGTCGGCGTACGCATGCGCCATCTCGCGCAGCCTGGCGATCACCGCGTCCAGCGCCGGCAGCAGCACCTGCTCGCGCGCGCCCTTGAGCTGCAGCGCGTGGCTGGTGTTGTTGATGTCCTCGCTGGTGCAGGCGAAGTGCACGAACTCGCTGGCGGCCGTCAGTTCGGGGCGCGCCTCGAACTTCGACTTGATCCAGTACTCCACCGCCTTGACGTCGTGGTTGGTGGTCTTCTCGATCTCCTTGATCGCCAGCGCGTCGGCCTCGGAGAAGTTCTTCACCAGCCCCAGCAGGTAGGTGCGCGCACCCGGCGTCAGCGGCTTGAATTCGGCGAAGCCGGCGTCCGACAGCGCGATGAACCAGCACACCTCCACCTGCACGCGCCGGTGCATGTAGCCCTGCTCGCTCATGAGGGGCCGCAAGGCCGACAGGCGCGCGGCGTAGCGGCCGTCCAGCGGCGACAGCGCGGAGATGGTGGACAGGGTCATGGGAAGGCGGATTGTAGGCGTGCGTTTCCGCGCGGGACCGCCCCGGATCCTGTAGCCCGGGTGCCACAGCCGCAGCCGCCGCTCCGCCTAGAATCGGCCCCGTGTTCCCCACGAGCAAGAGCCCCATGAAACTGATCGGCGCCGTGACCAGCCCTTACGTGCGCAAGGTGCGCGTCGTCATGGCCGAGAAGAAGCTCGACTACCAGTTCGTGCAGGAAGACGTGTGGGCCGCCGAGACCACGATCTCGGAATCCAATCCGCTGGGCAAGGTGCCCTGCCTGGTGATGGAAGGCGGCGAGGCGCTGTTCGACTCGCGCGTGATCGTGGAATACCTGGACACGCTGTCGCCGGTGGGCAAGCTGATTCCGGCGGTGGGGCGCGAGCGAGCCGAGGTCAAGACCTGGGAAGCGCTGGCCGACGGCGTGCTCGACGCGTCCATCCTCGCCCGGCTGGAAGCCAACTGGCCCGGCCGCAGCAAGGCCCAGCGCAGCCAGGCCTGGATCGATCGCCAGCTCGGCAAGGTGCAGGCCAGCCTCAAGGCGATGGCGCAGGGCCTGGCGGACAAGCCCTTCTGCGCCGGCAGCCACTTCAGCCTGGCCGACGTGGCCGTCGGCTGCACGCTGGGCTACCTGGACTTCCGCTTCCCCGACATCGACTGGCGCACGCCGCACCCGAACCTGGACAAGCTGTACGCCAAGCTGATGCAGCGCGCGAGCTTCCAGGAAACCCGGCCCTCCTGAGCCGTCGCGGTGGCACCGCGGTGCGGCGACAAGCGCGTCGGGGTGCCCGCCGCGCTTGCCGCCGAAAAGAAAATGCCGCGAAGCGCCCCGTGACGAAGAGGGAGGGAGGGAGGAGGAGAAGAGCCGTCCCGGGATTGCAGCCGGGTGGCATGCACCCGGAGGCTTCGCAGCAGCAACCGAATTCTTGTGCCCTATGGACACCGCGTGCCGGCCGGGGTTCCGCGCCCTGCCGCGGCTGCGGTAAGGATTTGTAGCGCCGCTTCAGGGCGCCGCCAGCAGCCGTTCGATCTGCCCGACCAGCGCCTTGTCCTGGGGCGCCGTGCGGCTGGAGTACTGGGCCACCACCCGGCCGTCGCGCCCCACCACGTACTTGTGGAAGTTCCACTGCGGCTGCTGCCCGGTCTGCGCCGCCAGCGACCTGAACAGCGGATTGGCGTCGCCGCCGCGCACGCTGCTCTTGGCGAACATCGGGAATTTCACGCCGTAGGTGTTTTCGCAGAAGTCGGCGATCTGCCGGTTGCTGCCGCGCTCCTGGGCGAAGTCGTTGGACGGAAAGCCCAGCACGACGAGCCCCTTGTCGCGGTAGCGGCCATACAGGTCCTCCAGCCCCTCGTATTGCGGGGTGAAGCCGCAATAGCTGGCGGTGTTGACCACCAGCAGCACCTTGCCCGCGTACTGGCACAGCGATTGGGGCTTTTCGTCCTGCAGCCGGGGAAACTGCTGCTGCAACAGGGCCGGGCACGCATTCGCGGCGGACGCAGGCGGCGCGCTCGACTGGGCAGCGGAAGGAGTGGGCAACAGGGCAACTGCGGTCAGCACGATCGCAAGGTGGCCAAGCATCGGAGTCCTCCGCGACGACATGCGCCCATTCTGGCGCATGTGTCGCGCCAGAGTCACACCACCGCTTAAAATCAGGCCAACGCGATCGCCGCCATGCTCTACCCCGAACTGTTCAGGCAACTCGAGTCCGTCCGCTGGGACATGGACAAGGACATTCCCTGGGACCGGTTCGACGCCGCCCGGCTGTCCGACGAGCAGGCGACGACCATCAAGATGAACGCCATCACCGAGTGGTCGGCGTTGCCGGCCACCGAGATGTTCCTGCGCGACAACCGCGACGACAGCGACTTCTCCGCATTCATGTCGATCTGGTTCTTCGAGGAGCAGAAGCACTCGCTGGTGCTGATGGAGTACCTGCGCCGCTTCCGCCCCGGGCTGGCGCCCACCGAGCAGGAGTTGCACGAGGTGCGCTTCGAGTTCGAGCCGGCGCCGGCCCTGGAGACGCTGATGCTGCACTTCTGCGGCGAGATCCGCCTGAACCACTGGTACCGCCGGGCGTCCGAGTGGCACACCGAGCCGGTCATCAAGCACATCTACCAGACCCTCAGCCAGGACGAGGCGCGCCACGGCGGCGCCTACCTGCGCTACATGAAGCGCGCCATCAACAACTTCGGCGTCGAAGCCAAGTCGGCCTTCGCCCGGATCGGCGTGCTGATGGCCAGCGCCCGCCGCACCGCGCAGGCGCTGCACCCGACCAACCTGCACGTCAACAAGAGCCTGTTTCCGCGCGACACCATCCAGAGCCGGCTGCCCAACCCCGAGTGGCTGGAGCACTGGCTGGACAAGCAGATCCACTTCGACGCGGCCTGGGAAGGCAAGGTGGTCGAGCGCATCCTGCACAACCTGGGCCTGCTGATGGACCGCAGCTTCAAGAGCGTGCAGGAGCTCAACCGCTACCGCAAGGAACTGGGCGCCACCTTGGCGGCCGCTCCCGCCGCGCACGCAGCCTGATGGCCCTGCCCGCCGCGCCGGACTTCCTGCGCAAGATCATCCCGCGCTCGCAGGCCGCCGCGGCCGCGGCCGCGCTGGCGCAGCCGGTGGTGTTCACCAACGGCGTGTTCGACGTGCTGCATCGCGGCCATGCCAGCTACCTGGCGCAGGCGCGCGCGCTCGGCGCCAGCCTGGTGGTGGCGGTCAACACCGATGCGTCGGCGCGACGCCTGGGCAAGGGCCCGGAGCGCCCCCTGAACAACGAGCAGGATCGGGCCGCCTTGCTGGCCGCGCTGGCATCGGTCGATCTGGTGACCTGGTTCGACGAGGACACGCCGGTGCAACTGCTGGCCGAGTTGCGCCCCGCCATCTATGCCAAGGGCGGCGACTACGACATGGCCACGCTGGCCGAAACGCGGCTGGTCGAGAGCTGGGGCGGCCGCGCAGTGGCCATCCCCTTCGTCGATGGCTACTCGACCACGCGCCTGGTCGACCGCATCCGCGCGCAAGGCTGAACCTGCGCGCCGGATTCAGGGTCCAGCGGACGCCGCGTCCGGCTTGTGCCGCAGCCGCCGGACCTGCCGCCGGAAGAACTGCTCGACGTCGTCCACGTAGGTGTAGACCACCGGGATCACCACCAGGCTCAGCACCGTCGAGGTGATCAGCCCGCCGATCACCGCGATCGCCATCGGCGAGCGGAAGCTCTGGTCGGCGCTGCCCATGCCCAGTGCGATCGGCAGCATGCCGGCGCCCATCGCCAGCGTGGTCATCACGATCGGCCGCGCGCGCTTGTGGCAGGCGTCCAGCAGCGCGTCCCAGCGGCTCATGCCGCGCTCGGTGCGCGCCATGATCGCGTACTCCACCAGCAGGATCGAGTTCTTGGTCGCGATCCCCATCAGCATGATCAGCCCGATCAGCGAAGGCATGGACAGCGTGGCATTGGCCAGCAGCAGGCCGATGAAGGCCCCACCGATCGACAGTGGCAGCGCCGCCAGGATGGTGAACGGGTGCAGGAAGTCCTTGAACAGGAGCACCAGCACCACGTAGATGCACAGCACGCCGGTCAGCATGGCCAGCCCGAAGCTGGCGAACAACTCGCCCATCACTTCGGCGTCGCCGACTTCGCGCACGAACACGCCGGGCGGCAGGTTCTTCACCGCCGGCAGCTCCTCCACCTTCGCGGCGACCTCGCCGAGCGGCTGGCCGGACAGCTCGATCTCGAAGTTGATGTTGCGCGAGCGGTCGTAGCGATCGATCACCGCCGGGCCGCCGGTCAGCTCCAGCGCCGCCACCTGCCCCAGCATCACCGGACCGCGTGAGCCGGGCACCGTCAGGCGCTCCAGCAGCGACAGGTCGCGCCGCGCGTCATCCTGCAGCTTCACCACGATCGGCACCTGCCGCTGCGACAGGTTCAGCTTGGGCAGGGCCACGTCGTAGTCGCCGGTGGTGGCGATGCGCAGCGTCTCGGCGATGGTGCTGCTGGTCACGCCCAGGTCGGCGGCGCGCGCGAAATCGGGGCGTACCGCGATCTCCGGGCGGATCAGGCTGGCCGTGGAGGCGATCTGCCCCAGCCCGGGAATCGTGCGCAGGTCTCTTTCCACCGCCATCGCGGCGGCCTGCAGCGCCTGCGGGTCCTCGCCGCTCAGCACCAGGATGTACTTCTCGCCCGAACCCCCCAGTCCGACCTTGCTGCGCACGCCGGGCAGCGGCTCCAGCGCCTGCCGGATCTGGTTTTCGATCGGCTGCTTGCGCGGGCGCTCGCCGCGCGGATCCAGCAGGATCGTCAGCGTGGCCTTGCGCGGCTCCGCCGCGCCGCTGGAGGCGAACGGATCGGTCCCCGCGCTGCCCCCGCCGATCGTGGTGTACACGCTGCGCACGTGCGGCACCCGGGTGATCGCCTGGCGCGCCTGCTCGGCCACCTGCAGCGTCTGGTCGAGCGTGGAGCCGGGCGGCAGTTCCAGGTAGACCTGGGTCTGCGAGTTGTCGTCCGGCGGAATGAAGGCGGCCGGCAGCAGCAGCGTCAGCGCGAGCGAGCCGAAGAAGAACAGGCCGGCGGCGATCGAGGTCAGCAGCCGGTGCCGCAGCGCCCATTGCACGGTGCGGATGTAAGGCGCCATCCAGCCCGGCTCGCGATGGCCGCCCACCACCGGCTTGAGCAGGTAGGCCGCCATCATCGGCGTGAGCACGCGCGCCACCACCAGCGAAGCGAACACCGCCAGCGCCGCGGTCCAGCCGAACTGCTTGAAGAACTTGCCGGCGATGCCGCTCATGAAGGCGGTCGGCAGGAACACCGCGATCAGCGTGAAGGTGGTGGCGATCACCGCCAGCCCGATCTCGTCGGCCGCCTCCATCGCCGCCTGGTAAGGCGTCTTGCCCATGCGCAGGTGGCGCACGATGTTCTCCACCTCCACGATGGCGTCGTCCACCAGGATGCCGACCACCAGCGACAGCGCCAGCAGGGTCACGATGTTGATCGAGAACCCGAGCAGGTACATGCCCAGGAAGGCCGGAATCACGGACATCGGCAGCGCCACCGCCGACACGAAGGTGGCGCGGAAGTCGCGCAGGAACAGCCACACCACCAGCACCGCCAGCAGCGCGCCTTCGTACAGCAGGTGCAGCGAGCCCTCGTACTCCTCCTGCACCGGCGTGACGAAGTCGAACGCCTGGGTCAGCTCGATGTGCGGGTGCCGGGCCTTCAGTTCGTCCAGCGCCTGGCGCACGGCGGCGCCGACCGCGACCTCGCTTTCACCGCGGCTGCGCGACACCTCGAAGCCGACCACCGGCTTGCCGTTGAGCAGCGCCGCCGCGCGCGGCTCGGCGACGGTGTCGGTGACCGTGGCCACGTCCGACAGCCGGATGCTGCGGCCCGGCGCGCCCGCCGTCGGCGGCAGCGCGATCTCGATGCGGCCGATCTCGGCGGCGGTGCGCACCGTGGCCAGCGTGCGCACCGGCTGCTCGCCGCCGCCCAGGTCGGTGCGCCCGCCTGCGCTCTCGGTCTGTACCTGGCGCAGCTGGCGCGACACGTCGGCGGCGGTGATGCCCAGCGCCTGCATCCGCATCGGGTCCAGCGCCACGCGGATCTCGCGGCTGACGCCGCCCACGCGCGCGACCGCTCCCACGCCCGGCACCGCCAGCAGCTTGCGCGTCACCTCGTTGTCGACGAACCAGGACAGCGCTTCCCCGTCCAGTTGCGAGGAGGCGATCGTGAACGCCAGCATCGGCTGCGCGGCCAGGTCCAGCTTGTTGACGACCGGATCGCGCAGGTCGGCCGGCAGGTCGCTGCGCACGCGCGAGACCGCCGAGCGCACGTCGTCGACCGCTTCCTGCACCGGCTTCTCCAGCCGGAATTCGGCGGTGATGGTGACCACGCCGTCCTGCACCTTGGTGTACAGGTGCTTCAGGCCCTGGAGCGTCGCCATCGCGTTCTCCAGCTTGCGGGCGACCTCGGTTTCGAGCTGGCCCGGCGCCGCGCCCGGCAGCGAGGCGGTGAGCACCACCGTCGGCAGGTCGATGTCGGGGAAGTTCTGCACCTTCATCGCCTGGAAGCCGAGCAGGCCGCCGAAGGTCAGCAGCACGAACAGCATCAAGGCCGGAATCGGGTTGCGGATCGACCAGGAGGAGACGTTCAGCACGCGCGGCTCCTAGCGGGCGCTGCCGTTGGCGGCCGGGGCGGACTGTGGCGCGGGCGCGCCTTCGACGATGCGCACCAGGTCGCCGTCGTTCAGGAAGCCGGCGCCCTTGGCGACGATGCGCGCATCGGGCGGCAGGCCGCCGGTGATCTCGATGCGGTCGCCGGCCAGGCGCCCGGTCTGCACCTTGACCTGCGCCACGCGCTGGTCCTCGCCGACGCGCAGCACGTAGGTGAAGCCTTCGCGCAGCACCAGCGCGGACTGCGGCACCGTCAACGCCGGGGTGCGGCCGAGGTCGAACTCGCCGCGCGCGAACATGCCGGCGCGCGCGCTGCCGTTGCCGGGCCCGGGCAAGGGCGCCAGGTCGACGTAGACCAGCGCGATGCGGCTCTGCGGATCGACCGTGGCGCCCAGCGTGCGCACCTTGCCGGCCAGCCGCGCGCCGCTGGCGGCCGTGACCGTCGCCGGCGTGCCGGGAGCCAGCCGCCCCAGTTCATCGCCGGTGACTTCGGCGCGCCATTCCAGCCGGCCCTGGCGGATCAGGCGGAACAGCTCGGCGCCCGGCGCCACCACCTGTCCCACCGTCGCCATGCGGGCCGAGATGATGCCGCTGTCGGGTGCTTCCACGCTGGACTGCGCCAGCCGCACCTGCTGCGCCTCGAACACGGCGCGCGCGGCCTGCGCCCGCGCTTTGGCGGTCTGCTCCGCGGTCAGGTACTGGTTGATCTGCGAGGCACTCAGCGCGCCGGTGGCCTGCAGGCTGCGGGCCCGCTCGGCATTGGCCGCGGCTTCGGCGGCCGCCGCTTCCGCCTCGGCGACGCTGGCGCGGGCCTGCGCCAGCTCGGCGCGCAGGGTGTCGGAGGCGAAGGTGGCCAGCACCTGGCCCTTCTCGACCCGGTCGCCGACGTTGACGCGCACTTCGGTGATGCGCAGCCCGCCGGCTTCGGCGCCGACGCTGGCTTCCTGCCAGGCGGCGATGTTGCCGTTGGCGGCCAGTTGCACCGGCAAGGTGGTGGCCTGCGGCGTGGTGGTGGTGACGGTGAGCGCCGGTTTGGGCGCCGCTGCGGACCCCTTGTCCGACGCGGCCTCGCCGTCGCGCCGCGCCAGCAGCACGGCGACCAGCACGGCCAGCAGCAGGATCACGGCTGCGGTGACGGTCCATCCGCGTTTGGACATCCTCATGGTTCTTGCCTTTCTTCTTCTTGCTGTCCGGACGCCGGCGCTGCCGTCCAGCCGCCGCCGGCGGCACGGTACAGGTCGGTCCAGGCCGTGAGCCCTTCGCGCTGCAGGCCGACCAGTGCGGTCTCGGCGGCCAGCAGGGTGCGGCGCGCGTCCTCCAGTTCGAGCAGGCTGGCCAGCCCGGCCCGGTAGCGGGCCTCGATGGCGGCGAACGAAGCGCGGAAGCCCTCGGCCGCGATGCGTGCGTCCCCGTTGCGCGAGCGGACGCTGTCCAGCGAGACCAGCGCCTGCTCCACTTCCCGAACCGCCTGCCGCACGCGCGCGCGGTACTGGGTGGCAGCATCGTCGTAGCGCGCTTGCGCCGCGTCCACGCCGGCGGCACGGCGGCCGGCGTCGAACACCGGCAGCGACATCGCCAGCGGACCGATGGACCAGCTCTGTGCATCCGTGCCGGAGCCACCCACCCGCACGCTGCCGGCCGCGATCGAGCCGGACAGCGACAGCCGCGGGTAGCGGTCGGCCTCGGCCGCGCCGACGCCCGCGCTGGCGGCGGCCACTTCCATCTGCGCCGCAAAGACATCGGGGCGCTGGGCCAGCACTTGTGCCGGAAACGCCGGCACCGGCGCCAGCAGCGCTGCGACCGGGGGCTCCCAGCCGGCTGCCAGCTGCTCGCGCAGCGCCGGCTCCGGCAGCGCGGTCAGCGCCACCAGCCCCTTGAGTTCGATCTCGCAGGCGGCGCGCTGCTGGCGCTCGCGCGCGGCGCTCTCGGCCGCACTGGCGCGTGCGAGTGCCGAGTTGGCCGGCGCGGTGAAGCCGGCCTGCGTGCTCAGTTCGATCAGGCGCGCCGATTCGGCCCGCGAGCGCGCGTCGTTGCCGGACACCGCCAGCTGCAGCTGGCAGGTGCGCCACCCGAAGTAGATGGCAGCGGTCTCGGCCGCCACCGCCACCCGGGCCTCGTGCCAGCCGGCCTGCGCCGCCGCCAGCCGGGCCTGCGCCGCATCGCGGTTCGCGGCGCGGCCGCCGAACAGGTCCAGTTCCCAGGCGGTCTGGGCGCCGACCTGGCTGACGGTAGCGGCCGTGCCCGGCAGCGCAGCCTGCTGGTTGCCGCGACTGGCCGAGGCGCTGGCATCCAGCGACGGCAGCAAGGCCGCGCGAGCGGCCACGCGATCGGCCCGGGCCTGCGCAATGCGCGCGCCGGCGGCGCTGACCGTGGGGCTGGCGGCCTGCGCCGCGGCGATCAATTGCGGCAACAGCGGGTCGTCCAGCTGCTGCCACCAGCGCTGCAGGTCGGCCGCGCGGCCGTCATGGGGCAAGGGGGCGTGCCAGCGCGGCGGCGCCGTGGCTTCGACGGCGGCGGGCGGCCGGGGCAGCGCACAGCCAGCCAGCGCCAGCAGCGCCACGGCCGCGGCAAGCGGGCTGAGAAGGTTCATCGGATGCATCCCTGGTGCGGGCTCGGATGGCCGTTGGCCGCGAGCCCTCATGGGGCCGGCGGCGCCGGACAGCCCGCGAGCCTACCACCGGGCGGCAGGGCGCGCGGCGGACTCGTTTTCAGCCGAAGACGGCAGCCCAGAGCGCCCGGATCGCGTCGCGCTGCACCGTGGCGGCTTCCGGTGCGAGCTGGGTCGGTTCCTCGTTCAGGCGCGCACCGTGCTGCACGCGGCGCAGCTCACGGTAGGCGTCGGCCGCGGCCTGGCCGACGCCGGCCGGCACCAGGCCGGCCGCCTCGGCGCGCTGCAGCAGCGCGATGTTGCCGACGTTGGGAATCAGCTCGCGGTGCGCGCCCGAATGGGCCAGCACCAGGTACTGCACGGCGAACTCGGCGTCGACCATGCCGCCTTCGCTGTGCTTGACGTCGAAGCGGCCGGCCTTGACCGGATGGGCGGCGCGCACCCGATCGCGCATGGCGACGATTTCCTGGCGCAGCGCGGCTGCGTCGCGCGGCGCCGTGATCACCGCTTCGCGCACGGCGTCGAAGCGCGCCGCCAGTTCCGGGCCGCCCAGCACGCAGCGCGCCCGCGTCATCGCCTGGTGCTCCCAGGTCCAGGCGGTGTTGCTGCCGCGTCCCTGCTGGTAGTGCTCGTAGGCGGCAAAGGAGGTCACCAGCAGGCCCGAGCTGCCGTTGGGCCGCAGCGCGGTGTCGATCTCGTACAGGTCGCCCTCGGCGGTCTTGGTGGTCAGCCAGGTGATCAGCTTGCGCACGAACGCGCCGTACACCTCGGGGGCGCGCTCGTCGGCGTCGTCGAACACGAACACGATGTCCAGGTCGCTGCCGTAGCCCAGCTCCTTGCCACCCAGCTTGCCGTAGCCGATGACGGCGAAGCACGGCTCCTCGCGGTGCCGCGCCTTCAGCCGGTCCCAGCACCAGCGCGCGGTCACGCGCAGCACCGCGTCGGCCAGCGCGCTGAGGTCGTCGGCCACCTGTTCCACCGTCAGGCGGCCTTCGATGTCGCGTGCCAGCGTGCGGAACACCTCGGCATGGTGGGCCCGGCGCAGCAGGTTCAGCAGGGTCTCGTCGTCGTCTTCGCCGGTTCGCTGCAGCGCGCGCCGGCGCTCTTGCAGTTCCTGCTCGAAATCGGCAGGCACGAAGAGCTCGGAGAACAGCGCCTCGCCGGCCAGTTCGTCGATCACGCCGGGGTGGCGCAGCAGGTAGCGCGCCGGCCAGCGCGCCGCGCCCAGCAGCGCCAGCAGCCGCTCGTGCACGCGCGGGCGCTCCAGCAGCAGCGCCAGGTAGCTCTCGCGCCGCAGCAGCGGCTCCAGCCAGTCGGCCAGGCGGATTGCGGCCTCCTCGCCGACGCGACCTTCCAGCAGCCACTGGCCGGTGCGCGCGATCAGGCGCGACAGGCGCTGGCGCGCGTCCTCGCGCAGCGCCTGCACGCGCGGGCTCTCGCACCAGCGCGCGATGCGCTCGCGCAGCTGCGCGGGCAGTTGCTCCAGCAGCGATTCCAGGTCGGGTGCGGCGGGCTTGCCGTTCTTGCCGTTGCAGCCCTTGCACTCCTGCGGCGCGCCCAGCAGCTTGTCGAACTCCTGCGCGACGAACTCGCGCTGGCGGTCCAGCTCGTGCAGGAACGGGCAGCAGTCGGCATAGCCCAAGGTGCGGGCGATCCAGCCCAGGTCGCCATCGCCCTCGTCGTCGGTGCAGCCCATGGGCAGCACGTGGGTCTGCTGGTCGTCCAGGTACTGGATGCGGTGCTCGACCCGGCGCAGGAACACGTAGGCTTCGACCAGCTGCCGCGCCGTCTCTTGCGGCATCAGGCCGGCCGCGGCCACGCGCTCCAGCGCCTGCAGCGTCGGGCGGGTGCGCAGCTCGGGGAACTGGCCGCCCCGCACCACCTGCAGCAGCTGCACGATGAACTCGATCTCGCGGATGCCGCCGCGCGAGAGCTTGACGTCGTTGGCGCGCTCGGGCCGGCCGGCGCTGCGGCGCGCCGCGTGCTCGCGGATCTGCCGGTGCAGCACGCGCAGCGAGTCGAACACGCTGTAGTCCAGGTAGCGGCGGAACACGAAGGGCAGCACCACCCCGCGCAGCTCCTGCGCCGAACCCCCGTCCACCGCGCTGCGCGGCGCCACCACCCGGCTCTTGAGCCAGGCGAAGCGCTCCCACTCGCGGCCCTGCACCAGGAAATACTCCTCCAGCGCATCCAGCGAGACCGCGGTCGGGCCGGAGTTGCCGTTCGGGCGCAGCGCCAGGTCGACCCGGAACACGAAGCCGTGCTCGGTGGTGTCGCCCACCAGCGCGAAGATCGTGCGGACCGCCTTGGCGAAGTACTCCTGGTGGCTGACGCGGCCGCGGCCGTCGACGCCGGCGGTTTCGCCGTCCTGTCCGTAGACGTAGATCAGGTCGATGTCGCTGGAGACGTTGAGCTCGCGCGCGCCCAGCTTGCCCATGCCGACGATCCACAGCGGCACGCGGCTGCCGTCGGCTGCCAACGGCGCGCCGTGCACGGCGTCGAGTTCCTCCAGTGCCTGCCGGCAAGCGGCGTCGAGGGCGAATTCGGCCAGCGCGGTCATGGCGCCGGTCACGTCGGCCAGCGGCGCCTGCTGCTCGCAGTCGAGCCGCAGCAGGCGCTCCAGCACCAGCTGGCGCAGGATGCGCAGGGCCGCCGGCAGCGGGTGGCCGCGCCCGCGCAGGGCGTCGAAAGTGGATTGCAGCGATTCGCGCCCGGGCAGGCCGGGCGCCAGCAGGGGCAGCTCGGCTTCGTGGCGGCGGCGGATTCGCTGGGCGAAGCGCGAATGGGCGGAACCCCCGGGCGCCGACGGCGTCTGAACGGCTGTGGTCCGCCCCGCGCCCGCCGGCGCGTCTCGGTCGGTCCCGGCCGGCACTGCGCCGCGGCTCATAATTCCTGCCACCCCGTAGTTTTCATGAACGATTCGCCGCCGCTTCCCTCGGGCCTGCTGAAGGTCTACGCCGCCTGCGCGAAGTGGTCCCTGTGGCTCCTGGCAGCCGCCTGGCTGTTACTGGCGCTGGGCTGGGGCGCCCTGCACGCGTGGATTGTGCCGCGGATCGGCGAGTGGCGCCCGGCGCTGGAAGCGCAGGCCACGCGCGCCCTGGGGGTGCCGGTGCGCATCGGCGCCATCAGCGCCGGCCGCGAAGGGCTGGTGCCCTCGCTGCAGCTCGAATCGGTGGTGCTGCTGGACGCGCAGGGGCGCGAGGCGCTGCGCCTGCCGCGGGTGGTGGCGGCGCTGTCGCCGCGCTCGCTGTGGAACCTGGGGTTCGACCAGCTTTACATCGAAGGGCCGGTGCTGGACGTGCGCCGATCCGCCGACGGCCGCGTGCGGGTGGCGGGCCTGGATCTGTCGCGAAGGACCGAAGGCGACGAGGGCAGTGCCGCCGACTGGGTGTTCCGCCAGGGCGAGTTCGTGATCCGCGGCGGCACCCTGCGCTGGACCGACGAGATGCGCGGCGCGCCGCCGCTGGAGCTGGCCGGGGTCGACGTGGTGGTGCGCAACAGCGGCCGCCGCCATGCCCTGCGGGTCGATGCCACGCCGCCCGCGGCCTGGGGCGAGCGCTTCACGGTGCAGGGGGTGTTCCGCCATCCGCTGCTGTCGTCCCACGGCGGCCGCTGGCAGGAATGGGACGGCCAGCTGCATGCCAGCCTGCGCCGGGTCGACCTGGGCGAGCTGCGCCGCCACGCGCCGCAGCTGGCGGGCGTGGAGCTGCACGGCGGGCACGGCGCGTTGCGCGCCTGGGCCGACGTCGAGAACGGCCGCCTCATCGGGGGCACCGTGGACGTCGCGGCAGCGGACGTGTCGACCACGCTGGCGGCGGGCCTGCAGCCGCTGGCGCTGGCCACGGTGGCGGGCCGACTGACCGGCAAGCGGCTGCCGGGCGGCTTCGAGGCGCAGGCGCGCCAGCTGCAGTTCACCACCGCCGAAGGCCAGCACTGGCCGGCCGGCGACGCGTTCGTCTCCTGGGTCGAGCCCGGTCCGCGCCGCGCCGGCGCCGGCGAGCTGCGGGCCGACCGGCTCGACCTGTGGGCGCTGGGCCAGCTGGCCGGCCGGCTGCCGCTGGGCGAAGCCACCCATGCGGCGCTGGCCCGCCATGCGCCGCAGGGCGTGGTCGAGGCGCTGCAGCTGCGCTGGCAGGGCGACTGGCAGGCGCCACGGAAATACCAGGCCAAGGGACGGGTGTCGGGCCTGCACGTGGCGGCCGAGCCGTCCGCGGGCACGCCCGGCGTGCGCAACCTGGGCGGCGAGTTCGACTTCAACGAGTCCGGCGGCAAGGCGCGCCTGGCCATCCACGGCGGCGCACTGGAGCTGCCCGGCGTGTTCGAGGACCCGCTGCTGCGGCTGGACCGGCTGAGCGCCGAGGCCCGCTGGGAGCTCAAGGGCGATCGCATCAGCGTCACCGCATCCAACCTGAAGTTCGCCAACGCCGATGCCCAGGGCGAGGGCCAGGCCAGCTGGCGCACCGGCGACGACCCGGCGCACCGCTTCCCCGGCGTGCTGGACCTGCAGGCCAGCCTGGCGCATGCGAACGGCGCGCGGGTGTGGCGCTACCTGCCATTGGGCGTGCCCAAGGAGGCGCGCGACTACGTGCGCGAGGCGGTGGTGCAGGCCGAGGTGGCCGACGGGCGCTTCCGCGTCCGGGGCGACTTGCGTGGCTTCCCGTTCGACCGCGCGCCCGGCGAGTTCCACGTCACCGGCCAGGTGAAGAACGCCACCTATGCCTTCGCGCCCAGGAACGTGGTCAAGGGCAACGGACCGGCCTGGCCGGCGCTGGCGCAACTGTCCGGGCGGCTGGTGTTCGACCGCGCCGGCATGCGGGTGGAGGACGCCAGCGGGCGTTTTTCCAGCGCGCCCAACCTGCGCGTGAAGGCGACCGCCGTGATTCCCGACCTGTCCGACACCACGGTGGGCGTGACCGGCGAGATCCGGGGCCCGCTGGGCGACGCGCTGTCTCTGGTGCAGCGCTCGCCGGTGGCGGCGCTCACCCAGGATGCGCTGGCCCGGGCCAGCGGCTCCGGCCCGGCCGACGTCAGGCTGCGGCTGTCGCTGCCGATCGCCCACATCGACCGCAGTCAGGTGCAGGGCACCGTCACCTTGGCCGGCAACGACGTGCAGATGACGCCCGAGAGCCCGCTGCTGCAGCGCGCGCGCGGCGCCGTCAGCTTCAGCGAGCGCGGCTTCGCGCTGGTGGGCACGCAGGCGCGGGCGCTCGGCGGCGAGGTCCGCATCGAGGGCGGCAGCCGCAGCGGCGCCAACGAGCCCGCCGTCCTGATCCGCGCCCAGGGCACCGCCACCGCCGAGGGCCTGCGGCAGGCGCGCGAACTGGGCTTCGTGTCGCGCCTGGCCAACCACGCCACTGGCTCCTCGCCCTACGCGGTGACGCTGGCGTTCCGCCGCGGCACCCCCGAGGTGCTGGTCGCCAGCAGCCTGCAGGGGCTGGCGCTGGACCTGCCGGCGCCGCTGGCGAAGGCCGCGGACGCGGCGATGCCGCTGCGCTACGAGACCGCCCTGCTGCGCGACGCGCCGGCCGGCGCGCTGCACGACCGGCTGTCGGTGGAAGTCGGCCGGGTCGCCGCCATCCAGTACGTGCGCGACCTGGGCGCGGACGAGCCCCGCGTGCTGCGCGGCGCCGTCGCCATCGGGCTGTCGCCCGGCGAAACCGCGGCGCTGCCGGAGCAGGGCGTCACCGCCAACGTGCGGCTGGGCGCCACCAGCGTCGACGCCTGGGAGCGCGTGCTCGGCGACGACGCGGCCGCACGGGCGCCGGTGCCTGCCAGACGCCCGGCCGCCGC
>JAKFEA010000013.1:0-1547 GCA_036675905.1 Acidovorax sp.
TCGGCATGGCTGCGCACCAGCGAGATCAGCACGTAGGCGAGGTACACCAGCATCACCAGCGCGATCGCGCGGTCGGCCGGATTGGCCCACAACACCAGCAGGCCGGGCGCGTACAACAGGCCGATGCAGGCCAGGGCGAAACCACGGCGCATGCTGAAGGCATGGGCGACGGCGGTAGCGAGCCCGAGCGTGCTGAGCAGCGCCGCGGTGCGCGCGTCCTCGAAACCGGGGTCGAGCAGGGCCCAGCAGAACACCGCGCCCCACAACAGCGTGGTCAGGGCGACGATGCCCCAATGCAGGCGCAGCCATCGGGTGCGCGCTGCCTCGTCGGCCTCGGCGCCAGCGCTGGCGATCGGACGATGCAGGAAGCGCGTGCCGGCCAGGCAGGCGAACGCGAATGCGAGGGCCCAGCTCGTCGATGGGGTGCGGGCGAAGGCACCGCCGTAGATGCCGACGATCAGCCAGGCAAGCACGTAGAACGGGCCACCGGTCAAGGCGCGCCGATAGGTGTCTTCCATCTCCTGGGTAAGCCGGCGCGACTGCACTGGGTTCATCGGGCGACGATAACGTATGCGCGGCTGCGATCGTCACGAGGTGGCCCGGTCCGTCAGGAGCATTCCGTCGCCGCCAGCGGGGTTTCGTCGCAAAGCGCTGGCTTGCCGGGCGGGCGGCGGCTAGCGTCGCGACATCCACCCGACCGGTCCACCGCCATGCATGCCTTCCGTTGCGTCACCCTCCTGCTGCCGATCGCACTGCTGGTCTCCGGTCTCGGCGGCTGTGACAAGCTCACCTCGACCACCATCGTCCGCAACCTGCAGGACGACACGCGCAATGACCGGAGCTGGACGAAGACGTGGAAGGACCGCGCCGAGTTCAGGTGCGTGGCCAGCACCAGCGGCAATTGCCAGATCGTCGTGTTCCTGAGCGACTGCCCGGCGGCGGGTTGCACCACGCGCGTGCTGCACGAACTTTCGCTGCCGGCCGGTGCGTCGCGCACGTTGACCGGCCTGCCGCGCGGCTTCAAGCACTGTGTCGCGCATGATGCCAAGCCCGTCGCCCCGACCTGCCTGAAAGCCTGAGGTGCCGTGATGATCACCAGCCTGTTCTTCTTCGTGCGCCTGGTCGCGGCGTGGTTCCTGACGCTGTTCCTGGTGGTGGTGGCCACCTCCGAGCTGTTCGGCGGGGATCCGCAATGGTTCATCCTGACGCCGTGCGCCGCGATCCTCGCGCTGGTCATCGTCAGCGCGTTCTCGCACCTGCGCCGGGTGCGGCTGATCGCCGGCACGGTCAATGCCAGCGCGCTGTCGAACCGGCAGCGGCGGCAGGTCGAAGTGCCGTTCGAGGCCGGCGAGGCGTTCGACCTGCTGGCAGCGGCGATCCGCGAACTGCCCGGCATCGAGGAAGTGCACAGCGCCCGCGACAGCCTGCAGGTGCGCGCCAAGCTGCAGCGCATCGATCCCTACGGCGGGAGGCACCGCTACAACCCGATGCGCTGGTTCGGCGCGATCCGCAACCAGATCCTGGCCACGGTCACCCCGGGCGACGGC
>JAKFEA010000014.1:0-3488 GCA_036675905.1 Acidovorax sp.
GACCCGGACATCGCGGGCGTGTTGCTGTCCGCGGAATTTCCTTCCAGCCCCATCCGCTAGACCTTGAGATACCACCCGCACCGGTCCATCCAGCGCACCACCAGCCACCAGAACAGTACGAACGAAAGCGCGAACGAAAGCGACGGCAGGTACGGCCCGAAGCGCGGCGTCATCCACTCGGCGAAACCGATGCGGTAGATCGGCTCCCACCAGCCCAGGCCGGCGAAGAGATACACCATCGCCGCCGAGCCGGCATACGCGGCAATCGCATTGACCCCGAAGCTGCGGCCCAATGCCGGCCATTGGCGGCGATCGATCAGCGCGTGGCAGAGCGCCAGCGCCAGCATCGCCCAACCCGCCGTCCACAACACGTACGACGACGTCCACAGGTTCTTGTTGAGCGGGAATATCTGCGCCCACGCGCCACCCAGCACCAGCGCGACGACACCCGCCAGCCACAGCCGCTTGGTTTCACTCTTGCGCAGCCAGTCGCCGGCGCGAAGGCCGAGCAGCGTCGTCGCGATCGCCGGCAACGTGCTCAGCAAGCCTTCCGGATCGTGGCCGCGTCCACTGGCCGGATCGAACTCATACAGCAGCGGCCCGAACAACGCCGCATCGAGACGACTGGTCAGGTTGTCCAGCGGCGCAAACGAGCCGCCAGCAATGAGCACGCCCCAGTAACCCGGCAGCAACGCTGCGATCAGCCACCATTGCGACCGCGCTCGCAGATGCAGGGCGACCATGCCTGCCGCGGCAAAACACAGGCCGATCCGCTGCAGCACGCCCCAAGGCCGGAACCATTCCTTGTCCAGCATCCAGAACGCCAGCGCATGCAGCAGCAGACCGAGGCCGATGATCTTCGCGCTGCGCCACCACAGCGCACGCCGCAAGGCCGCTCGGTCGCCTCCGCTTTCCACCCGCGGCGCGATGCCGAGGGCGATCGAGACGCCGACGATGAAAAGGAAGAACGGGAAGATCAGGTCGGTCGGCGTGCAGCCATGCCATTGCGCGTGCAACAGCGGCGCGTACACATGGCCCCAGTCGCCCGGATTGTTGACCAGCAGCATCGCCGCCACGGTGATGCCGCGCAGGGCATCGACGGAAGCGAAGCGCGGCGGCGCGGTCACTGCCGACCGTTGATCCAGGTGGCTCGCACCTGCAGGTCGGCGTCCAGCGCGACCAGGTCGGCGCGGTAGCCTGGTGCGATGCGGCCGCGGCTTTCGCCCAGGCCCAGGAACTCGGCCGGATAGGTCGAGGCCATCCGCGCCGCTTCCTCCAGTGGCAGGCCGAGCAGGCCGACGCAGTTGCGCAAGGCCGTGGCCATGTCCAGCGCCGAACCGGCCAGCGCGCCCGCCGCGTTGCGCACCACGCCACCTTCGGCGGTGATGGTTTCGCCATACAGTTCATAACTGGGCTGCTCGGCACCAACGGGCGGCATCGCATCGGTGACCAGGAACACCTTGCCGCGCGGCTTCGACAACAGCGCGACGCGCAGGCTGGCCGGGTGTACATGGTGGCCATCGACGATGATCCCGCACCAGCTGTCGCGGTCTTCCAGTGCCGCGCCGACCGCGCCCGGATCGCGGCCCTGCAGTGGCGACATCGCGTTGAACAGATGGGTGAAGCCGCGGATGCCCGCTTCGAGGCCGGCCCTGGCCTGCTCATAGGTCGCTGCGGTGTGGCCTGCGCACAGCATCGCGCCGGCGGCGACCAGCGTGCGCATCGTTTCCACCGGAACTTCCTCCGGCGCCAGCGTGATCAGCGTGCAGCCGGTGTCCAGCGAAGTGGCGAGCCGGATCTCCTCTGCATCCGGAATCCGGAACTTCGCGGCATCATGCGTGCCCTTGCGCGCGGGTGCGAGGTACGGGCCTTCCAGGTGGATGCCGAGCACGCCCGGCACGTCGCTGGCGATGGCCTCGCGGGTGGCGCCGATGGCCGCCTGCATCTTGTGGAGGTCGTCGCTGATCAAGGTGGGCAGGAAGCCAGTGGTGCCGAACCGGCGATGCGCCGCGCCGATCCTGCGCAGCGTCTCCACATCCGGCGAGTTGTTGAACAACAGGCCGCCACCGCCATTGACCTGGCAGTCGATGAAACCAGGCAACAGGTAGGCGCCTTCCAGGTCGTACGTGGTCGCGCCGTTGGCGGCCGCATTCGCCTCCGGCAGCACCGCGACGATGTCCCGCCCCTCGATCACCACGGCGAGGCCGGATTCGATGCCGCGCTGGGTCAGCACGCGGCCGTTGACGAGGGCAAGCAGGCTCATGTGGTTTCGGTGACTTTGTTGAGGTGCGGCGGCACGTCCGGATTGTGCCCCCGGCGCAACGCCAGCGCATTGATCGCGCGGTAGAAACTCTGGATGGTCAACAGCGGCGCACAGGCCGGATGCGGCGCCTGCGCCAGCGGCAGATCGCCGTGCGCGGACGACACCCACACCTGCGCCCCGCGTGCACGGAATTCCTTCGCCAGCGCCAACGTGCCGGCTTCGGTTTCATCGGGCTGGGCGAAGCACAGCACCGGGAAGCCGGGGCCGACCAGGGCCATCGGCCCGTGTTTCACTTCGGCCGAACTGTAGGCCTCGGCATGCAGCCCGCAGGTTTCCTTGAACTTGAGCGCGGCTTCCTGCGCCGCGGCCAGGCCCAGGCCACGACCGAGCACGAACAGGTTGCGCGCATCGACCAGGCCCTCGGTGAGCGGCGACCAGTCGGCCTGCCAGGCCTTGTCCAAGGCCTCCGGGAGTTTCGGCAGCGCATCCAGCAAGGGGGCTTCGTTCTTCCAACTGGCCGCCAGCTGCAGGATCGCCGACAGCGAGGACAGATAGCTCTTGGTCGCCGCGACACTGCGTTCGGGACCGGCATGCAGGGGAATCACGGTGTCGGCCAGTTGCGCCAGCGGCGAGTCCTCCACGTTCACCAGCGCGACCACCCGCGCACCGGCTTCGCGCGCGGCTTCGGCATTGCGCAGCAGGTCGGGGCTCTTGCCCGATTGCGAGATCACCAGGTACAGGGCGTTGCGCAATCGCTGTCTTGCTTCGTAAACCGACCCGACCGACGGCGAGGCCGAAGCGGTGACGATGCCCAGCTGGGTTTCGAACAGGTATTTGGCGTAGGTCGCCGCATGATCGGAACTGCCGCGCGCGCAGGTGGCGACGAATGGCGGCGGATTGCGGCGCAGGTCCTGCGCCAGTGCGGAAATTACCGCAGCATTGCGGGCGAATTGGGCGGCGACGATACCGGCGGTCTGCCGCGCCTCCTGGAACATCAGGGTTTCGGTCGTTGCTGGCTGTGTGGCGGGATCGGTCATGGGGTGGATTCGGTTCGTTCGGTTCGTTCGGTGCGCGGGCGGACCGGCGCGGTGGAGCCGCGCACTACCAGCTGCGGGGTGAAGCCCTGGTTGTGCAGGGCCGTAGGCGTTTCGTCGTAGGCATCGTTGCGCAACCCGGCGATCAGCAGCCGTGCGGCCTGCCGGGCGATGTCTTCGGTCGCCTGCTT
>JAKFEA010000015.1:0-1672 GCA_036675905.1 Acidovorax sp.
GAGCGCGACCCCGCCCTGCGCCTCGCCCAGGCGCTGGGACTGACGGCGGCGTGCATCGAGCGACACCGCTTTCCCGACGACGAATTGCGCCTGCGCCTGCCGCTGGCGGCGGGGCAGGCGCTGCCTGCGCAGCTGCTGGTCTACCGCAGCCTCGACCGGCCCAACGACAAGCTGGTCGAGTTGCTGCTGGTGGCCGATGAGGCGCGGGCGCTCGGCGCGCGGCGTCTGCTGCTGGTGGCGCCTTACCTGGCCTATATGCGCCAGGACAGCGCCTTCCAGCCGGGCGAGGTGGTCAGCCAGCGGGTGATCGGCGCCTTCCTCGCGCAGCACTTCGATGCGCTGGTCACCGTCGACCCGCACTTGCACCGCATCGAGCGTCTCGAGCAGGCGGTGCCGCTGGCGGCGGCGATTGCCCTGTCCGCCGCGCCCAGCTTGGCGCGCTTGCTGGGCGAGCGGCGCCAGCGGCCGCTGCTGATCGGCCCGGATGCCGAGTCGGCGCAGTGGATCGAGTCCGCCGCCGCGGTTGGCGGGTTCGAGCATGGGGTCTGTGAGAAGCGCCGGCAGGGCGATCGCCAGGTCGAGATCGTCCTGCCGGCGCTTTCGGTCAAGGGGCGCCAGGTGGTGCTGCTGGACGACGTGGCCAGTTCCGGGCGCACCCTGGCGCGCGCCGCCGAGCTGCTGCTGGCCGCCGGCGCCGCCTCGGTGGATGTGGCGGTGACCCATGCGCTGTTCGCCGGCGATGCGCTGGCGGTGCTCGAGGCCGCCGGGGTTGGCGAGGTGTGGAGCACCGACTGCATCGCCCATCCGAGCAACGTCGTGGCCATGGCGCCACTGCTGGCCGAGGCGCTGCGCCCGCTGCTCGGCAATCGGGCGATTTGAACCACCGAGGCAGCGGGTTCCTGCCCCTCAGCCGGCGCGGGCGGTCGTGCCGTTCACGTCCATCGATCGGCTCGCCGCGGTCTGCGTCATTGCTGGTGCTGGAGCAGCTTGCGCGCCACCTCCTGGCCGCTCAGCCAAGCACCCTCGACCCGCCCGGAGAGGCACCAGTCGCCGCAGGCGTAGAGGCCCAGGTCGGCATCGGCCAGCGCGCCCCACTGGTGGGCGCTGGCGGGGCGGGCGTAGAGCCAGCGGTGCGCCAGGCTGAAGACCGGCGCGGGCAGCGCGCAGCCGATCAGTTCGGCGAAGGCGCCGTGCAACGCTTCGATCACCGCCTCCTTGGACATGTCCAGGTGCTGCTTGCTCCAGCTGCTGCTGGCGTGCAGCACCCAGGTGTCCGGGGCGCTGTCGCGACCGGGTTTGCTGCGGTTGCGGGTCAGCCAGTCGAGTGGGCTGTCCTGCACGAAGCAGGCGTCCACCTTGGTGTCCAGCGGGCTGGCGAAGGCCAGGGCGACCGCCCAGGTCGGCTCCATGGCTACGCTGGCGGCCGCCCCGGCGAGTTTCGGCGCGGCGGCCAGCAAGGCGCTGGCTTGCGGTGACGGGGTGGCGATCACCACCTGGCTGAACGGGCCGTGGGTCTGGCCTTCGGCGTCTTGCAGGTTCCAGTGGCGCTCGCCGCGAAACACTTCGGTGATGCGGCAGGAAAACTGCACCGGCAAGGCGCCGAGCAGGGCGCGGGTAATGGCGCTCATGCGCGGATTGCCGACCCAGCGCACCTGCTCGTCCGGCGAGGCGC
>JAKFEA010000016.1:0-1819 GCA_036675905.1 Acidovorax sp.
CCTGGCGGGTGGCGATAGCGGCGTCGGCCTGGCGGCGCTGGAGCAGCAGTCGAGCGAGTTGCTGCGCGAGATGAACAAGGCGGTGGGGCTGATGACGGCGAACGCCGAGCGGGGCCAGCGCACGCAGATGTGGCTGGCCTTCGGCTGCGTGCTGGGGATCTTGTTGCTGCTGGTGCTCGGCCGGCAATTCGGCCTGCGCCCGCTGATGCGCAACCTGCAAACGGTGGAAGTCGTGCTGGGGCGCGTGGGGGCTGGCGACTTCACCCAGGGCCTGGCGATCCAGCAGCCTGACAACGAGATCGGGCGCATCTTCAGCGGCTACAACCAAATGCAGGAGCAAGTGCGCAGCCTGCTGGTCGAGGTCAAGCAAACCGGCGGGCGCACCGGGCGGCATGTCGAGGCGGCGGTGACGGCGGCGCAGGCGGCCTGCGGCGGGGTGCGCCGGCAGCACGAAGACCTCGACCAGGTGGCGACCGCGATGAATGAAATGAGCGCCACCGTCGCCGAGGTGGCGCGGCACGCCGCGCATGCCGCGGAGGCCGCGCGCGGCGCCGAGGACTGCGCGCAGACCGGGCAGCAGGCGGTACGCCGCAGCGCCGAGCTGATCACCGCCTTGTCCAGCCAGTTGCAGGGCAGCGGCGAGCAGCTCAAGCGCCTCGAGGCGGAGACCACCGGGGTCGGCAAGGTGCTGGATGTGATCACCGGGATCGCCGAGCAGACCAACCTGCTGGCGCTGAACGCCGCCATCGAGGCGGCACGGGCCGGCGAGGCCGGGCGTGGCTTCGCCGTGGTGGCCGACGAGGTGCGCACCCTGGCCAGCCGTACCCAGCAGTCCACCGGGGAAATCCAGGCGATCATCCAGCGCCTGCAGGGCGGCGCCCAGGAAGCGGTGGCGGCGATGCAACTGAGCGGCACCCTGGCGCGCGATAACCTGGCGCATATGCAGGAAGCCACCGAGGTGCTGGAAAGCATCGTCGGCGCGGTGGACAGCATCAACGCGATGAACGCGCAGATCGCCACCGCCGCCGAGCAGCAGAGCCAGGTCGCCCACGACATCGACCAGCGCGTGACGCACATCTCCAGCCTGGCCGAGCAGACCCATGGCGATGCCGAGACGGTGATGCAGGCCAGTGCGCAGATCCAGGGAGCGGTGCAGCAACTGAACCAGCACCTCGAGCGTTTCCGCACCTGAGTCCAACCGCCGGGCTTGGCCCGGAGCGGCCGGGTGAGGATACTGTCGGGCTTTTGCGGCGCTACCTGGAATTCGATGAAACTCAAGACCCTTGCCCTCGTCGGGCTCGCCAGCCTGATCCTGACCGCCTGTGGCGGTGTCGACCCCGATTCTCCCCTGGGCAAGCGCCAGGCGCTCTTCAAGCAGATGCTGAAGGCCAGCGAAGACCTCGGCGGCATGCTGCGCGGGCGGATCGCCTTCGATGAGCCGCGCTTCGTCAGCGGCGCAATCGAGCTGGAGCGTTTGTCGCGCCAGCCCTGGCAGCACTTCCCGCAGGCCAAGGAGGAGGACGGCAGCCGCGCCAAGGACGAGGTCTGGCAGCGCCAGGCGCACTTCCAGGAACTGGCCCGCGCGCTGGAAAGCTCCACCGCCGCGCTGGTCGCGGCGACCGCCACGCCACCATTGAACAGTGCCGACCTGGCGCCGGCCGTGCAGCGTGTCGAGGACAGCTGCAAGGCCTGCCATGAGGCGTTCCGCGCCTTTTGAGCGACGCCTAGTGTGCCGTCTCAGAACTATTGTTTTCGATGACTCCGGCTCGTAGGGTGCGCCGTGCGCACCAGGGCACCCGGTTGACAGCGGTGCGCACCG
>JAKFEA010000017.1:0-5720 GCA_036675905.1 Acidovorax sp.
ACCGGCACCTGGATCCTGGCCGACGAGGTGTACGAGCGGCTCTACTACGAACCCACGCAGACCGGTTGCGCGCCCAGCTTCCTGGACATCGCCGGCCCGGACGACCGCCTGGTGGTCGCGCACAGCTTCTCCAAGAGCTTCCTGATGACGGGCTGGCGCCTGGGCTGGCTGGTGATGCCGGCGGCCATGACCGAGCCCATGGGCAAGCTGATCGAGTTCAACACCTCCTGCGCCAGCGTGTTCACCCAGCGCGCCGGCGTGGCGGCGGTGCAGCGCACGGCCGAGGTGACGCCGCGGGTGGTGGCGCACCTGAAGGCCTGCCGCGACCGGCTGGTGCCGCGGCTGCAAGCGCTGCCCGGGGTCGAGCTGGCGACGCCGGCGGGTGGCATGTACGCCTTCTTCAAGCTCGACGGCTTTGCCGACTCGCTGGCGCTGGCCAAGCGGCTGGTGGCCGAGGCCGGCCTGGGCATCGCGCCGGGCAACGCTTTCGCACCGGAGGCCCAGGGCTGGCTGCGCTGGTGCTTCGCCTCGAAGGAGCTGGCGCGGCTGGAGCAGGGCGTGCAGCGGCTGGCCGGGTGGCTGGAGCGGCAGTGATTCGTCTATAGCTGGTCATTCCCGCGGAGGCGGGGATGACGGTGGTTGTGTACAATCAACCGGTTCTGCGCCCTCCCGGGCAGCAGGACAGCACGCTGGGACCCTTCCAGTCCCATGCGCAAGTGAAACCCCCGATCCAAGGAAACCAGATGTCCGCCATCAACAAGGCCGAAGTCGTTGCTGCGCACTCGCGCGGCACCGGCGACACCGGCAGCCCCGAGGTGCAGGTCGCGCTGCTGACCGCCCGCATCAACGAACTGACCCCGCACTTCAAGACCCACGCCAAGGACCACCACGGCCGCCGCGGCCTGCTGCGCATGGTCAACCGCCGCAAGCGCCTGCTGGCGTACCTGAAGGACAAGGATGCCGATCGCTACACCGCGCTGATCGGCAAGCTGGGCCTGCGCAAGTAAGCGGGCCACACGAATCGCAGGGCGCCTGGGTTGGCTGACGCTGGCTCAGGCGCTTTGCACATCGGAGAAGCGGAAAGGGCGCGCGCTGTGTCATTCCTCGGGGGCTAGGCGCTAGCCCCCCAGGAATGGCATCGCGTTCGGTTCCGTCTCCATCCAACCGAGAGAGAACGCACACATGTCCATCTTCAACAAGATCACCAAGACCTTCCAGTGGGGCCAGCACACGGTTACCATGGAAACCGGCGAGATCGCCCGCCAGGCCGGCGGTGCCGTGCTGGTCGACATCGACGACACGGTGGTGCTGGCCACCGTGGTCGCCTCCAAGACCGCCAAGCCGGGCCAGGACTTCTTCCCGCTGACGGTCGACTACATCGAGAAGACCTACGCCGCCGGCAAGATCCCCGGCAGCTTCTTCAAGCGCGAGGCCAAGCCCAGCGAACTGGAGACGCTGACCAGCCGCCTGATCGACCGCCCGATCCGTCCGCTGTTCCCCGAGGGCTTCTTCAATGAAGTCCACGTGGTGATCCACACCGTGTCGCTCAACCCCGAGGTCGACGCCGACATCGCCGCCCTGATCGCCACCAGCGCCGCGCTGGCGATCTCCGGCATTCCCTTCGCCGGCCCGATCGGCGCCGCCCGCGTGGGCTACATCAACGGCGAGTACGTGCTCAACCCGGGCCAGACCCAGCGCAAGGACTCGCTGCTCGACCTGGTGGTCGCCGGCACCGAAGCCGCCGTGCTGATGGTGGAATCGGAAGCGCAGCAGCTGCCCGAGGAAGTGATGCTGGGCGCCGTGGTGTTCGGCCACGAGCAGGGCAAGATCGCCATCGACGCCATCCACGAGCTGGTGCGCGAAGGCGGCAAGCCGGTCTGGGACTGGCAGCCGCCGGCCCGCGACGAGTCCTTCATCGCCCGCGTCACGCAGCTGGCCGAGGACAAGCTGCGCGCGGCCTACCAGATCCGCAGCAAGCAGGCCCGCACCCAGGCCCTGCGCGAAGCCGGCGCCGCCGTGCACGCCGGCCTGAAGGAGCAGGGCGTGGAGTTCGACGCGGTCAAGGTCGACGACCTGCTGTTCGGCATCGAAGCGGGCATCGTGCGCAGCCAGATCCTGGCCGGCGAGCCGCGCATCGACGGCCGCGACACCCGCACCGTGCGCCCGATCGAGATCCGCAACGGCGTGCTGCCGCGCACCCACGGCTCGGCCCTGTTCACGCGCGGCGAGACGCAGGCGCTGGTGGTCACCACCCTGGGCACCGAGCGCGACGCGCAGCGCATCGACGCGCTGGCCGGCGAGTTCGAGGACCGCTTCCTGTTCCACTACAACATGCCTCCCTTCGCCACCGGCGAGGTGGGCCGCATGGGCAGCACCAAGCGCCGCGAGATCGGCCACGGCCGCCTGGCCAAGCGGGCGCTGCTGGCCTGCCTGCCGCCCAAGGACGAGTTCCCCTACACGATCCGCGTGGTCTCCGAGATCACCGAGTCGAACGGCTCCTCGTCCATGGCCTCGGTCTGCGGCGGCTGCCTGTCGCTGATGGACGCCGGCGTGCCCATGAAGGCGCACGTGGCCGGCATCGCCATGGGCCTGATCAAGGAAGGCAACCGCTTCGCGGTGCTGACCGACATCCTGGGCGACGAGGACCACCTGGGCGACATGGACTTCAAGGTGGCCGGCACCACCAACGGCATCACCGCGCTGCAGATGGACATCAAGATCCAGGGCATCACCAAGGAGATCATGCAGGTCGCCCTGGCGCAGGCCAAGGAAGCGCGCATGCACATCCTGGGCAAGATGCAGGACGCGATGGGCGAGGCCAAGGCCGAGATCAGCAGCTTCGCGCCGCGCCTGTACACCATGAAGATCAACCCGGAGAAGATCCGCGACGTGATCGGCAAGGGCGGCTCCGTGATCCGCGGGCTGACCGACGAGACCGGCTGCCAGATCAACATCGACGAGGACGGCACCATCACCATCGCGTCCACGGACCCGGCCAAGGCCGAGGAGGCCCGCACGCGCATCGAGCAGATCACCGCGGAAGTGGAGATCGGCAAGGTCTACGAAGGCCCGATCACCAAGATCCTGGACTTCGGCGCGCTGGTCAACCTGCTGCCCGGCAAGGACGGCCTGCTGCACATCAGCCAGATCGCCCACGAGCGGGTCGAGAAGGTCACCGACTACCTGAGCGAAGGCCAGGTGGTGCGCGTCAAGGTGCTGGAGACCGACGACAAGGGCCGCGTCAAGCTGTCCATGAAGGCCCTGGCCGAGCGCCCGGCCGGCATGGAAGACCAGCCCCCGCGTGAGCGCCGCGACCGTGGCGACCGTCCGCCGCGCGGCGATCGGGGTGATCGCGGCGACCGTGGCGACCGGGGTGACCACCGCGGCGAACGCGGCGACCGTGGCGAGCGCAGCGATCGCGGCGACTACAACAGCGACCGCGGCAACGGCGACCGTCCGGCACCCGCCGCCGACTCGCAGCCGCAGTCCACGCTGGACCCGCAGGAGTAATCCTCCCGCTTCGATGAGAGCCGTCGAGATCACCCGCCCCGGCGCGCCCGAGGTGCTGCGCCTGGGCGAGCGGCCCGACCCCGTCGCGGGGCCGGGCGAAGTGCTGATCCGCGTGGCCGCCAGCGGCGTGAACCGCCCCGACGTGCTGCAGCGCGCGGGGCACTACCCGCCGCCGCCCGGCGCGCCGGACATCCCCGGGCTCGAAGTCGCCGGCGAGATCGTCTCGGGCGATGCGCAGGCCATGGCCCAGGCCGGCCTGCAGGTGGGCCAGGGCGTGTGTGCGCTGGTGGCCGGCGGCGGCTACGCCGAGCTGTGCGCGGCCCCGGTAGGCCAGTGCCTGCCGGTGCCGGCGGGGCTGACCTACGTCGAGGCCGCGTCGCTGCCGGAGACCTTCTTCACCGTCTGGAGCAACGTGTTCGATCGCGGGCGCCTGCAGCCGGGCGAAGCCCTGCTGGTGCAGGGTGGCAGCAGCGGCATCGGCGTCACCGCCATCCAGCTGGCCAAGGCCTTCGGGGCGACCGTGATAGCCACCGCCGGCAGCGACGAGAAGTGCGCCGCCTGCCTGGAACTCGGGGCCGACCACGCGATCAACTACCGCACGCAGGACTTCGCCGAACAGGCCAGGCAGCTGACCGGCGGGCGCGGCGTGGACGTGATCCTGGACATGGTGGCCGGCGACTACGTGGCGCGCGAGGTGGGCTGCCTGGCCGAAGAGGGCCGGCTGGTGATCATCGCCGTGCAGGGCGGCGTCAAGTCCGGCTTCGATGCCGGGCTGGTGCTGCGCCGCCGGCTGACGGTGACCGGCTCGACGCTGCGGCCCAGGCCGGTGGCGTTCAAGACCGCGATCGCCGCATCGCTGCGCGAGAAGGCCTGGCCGCTGCTGGTCTCCGGGGCGGTCCGGCCGGTGATCCACAAGACCTTTGCGGCCGCCGACGCGGCGCAGGCCCACGCGCTGATGGAATCCAACAAGCACATCGGCAAGATCGTGCTGACGTGGTGAAGGACATGCAGGCAACCGCATGTCCCGCCCTGAACTGACATGAACGACAAGCTGATCGCCGGCAACTGGAAGATGAACGGCAGCCTGGCCGCCAACGAGGCGCTGGTGCGCGCCATCGTCGCCGGCCTGCAAGGCGTTGCCTGCCGCGTCGCCGTGTGCGTGCCGTCGGCCTACCTGGCGCAGGTGCAGGCGCTGCGCCAGGGCTCGCCGCTAGAACTGGGCGCGCAGGACGTCTCGCGCCACGAGCAGGGCGCCTACACCGGCGAGGTGTCGGCCGCCATGCTCGGGGAATTCGGCGTGCGCTACGCCATCGTCGGCCATTCCGAGCGCCGGCAGTACCACGGCGAGAGCGATTCGGTCGTCGCCGAAAAGGCCGGGGCGGCGCTGGCGCACGGCATCACCCCCATCGCCTGCGTGGGCGAGACCCTGGCCGAGCGCGAAGCCGGCCACACCGAAGATGTGGTCCGGCGGCAGCTGGCCGCCGTCATCGGCGCGATCGGCGAGGGCGTTGACCGGATCGTCGTGGCCTACGAGCCGGTCTGGGCCATAGGCACGGGCCGCACTGCAACGCCCGAGCAGGCGCAGCAGGTGCATGCGGTGCTGCGCGCGCAGCTGCGTGCCGCCACCGCGCAGGCCGACCGCGTGGCCATCCTCTACGGCGGCAGCATGAACGCAGCCAACGCCGCCAGCCTGCTGGCCCAGCCCGACATCGACGGCGGCCTGATCGGCGGCGCCTCGCTCAAGGCCACCGACTTCCTGCAGATCATCGCGGCCGCCCGCTGAGCCGCCGCCCACCTTTCGGAGTGAATCAAGAATGAACGTGCTTCTCACCGCGATCCTCACCGCGCAGATCCTGTCGGCGCTGGCCATGGTCGGACTCATCCTGGTCCAGCACGGCAAGGGCGCCGACATGGGCGCGGCGTTCGGCAGCGGCAGCTCGGGCAGCCTGTTCGGCGCCAGCGGCAGCGCCAACTTCCTGTCGCGCACCACCGCCGTGCTGGCCACCGTGTTCTTCGTCTGCACGCTGGCGCTGGCCTACTTCGGCAACTACCGTCCGCCCGAGTCGGGCAGCGTGCTCGAGCGCGCCGGCGCGCCGGCCACCGCTCCGGCGCCGGCACCGGCTGCTTCCGGCGCCGCGGCGCAGATTCCCGGTGCGCCTTCGCCGGCTGCGGCGGGTGCGGCCGCACCCGCGGCGCCTGCTCCGGCACCC
>JAKFEA010000018.1:0-1550 GCA_036675905.1 Acidovorax sp.
CGGTCCACAGCTACGGCGGCCTGGTGTTCCACGACGTGACCACCCGCCGCCACGCCGAAAAAGCCGCCGAGGCCGGGGTCGACGGGCTGATCGCGGTGGCGGCCGGCGCCGGCGGCCATGCCGGCACCTGGAGTCCGTTCGCCCTGATCGCGGAAATCCGCCAGTTCTTCGACAAGACCCTGCTACTCTCCGGCTGCCTCAACCGCGGCCATGAGATCCTCGCCGCACAGCTGCTCGGCGCCGACCTGGCCTACCTCGGCACGCGCTTCATCGCCACCCAGGAAAGCGCCGCGCCAGCGCTCTACAAGCAGATGATCGTCGGCGCTCACGCCGCCGACATCATCCACACCCCGGCGGTATCCGGGGTGCCGGCCAGCTTCATGCGCCAGAGCCTGGAACAAGCCGGCTACGACCTGCAGCAGTTGCAGAACAAGGGCGAGGTCAATTACGGCGAGAAGCTCAAGCCGATCAGCGACGAGGCCAAGGCTTGGAAAACCGTGTGGTCGGCCGGCCAGGGCGTCGGCGCGATCGCGGACCTGCCGACGGTCGAGGAACTGGTGAACCGCCTGGACCGCGAGTACCGTGCCGCGTCTGGGCGGGTCCAGGAGCTGCAGCAACGCTGGCCAGGATGAACCGCCGCAGCCTGCTTGGCCTCGGCGCCATCGGGCTGCTCGGCCTGTGGACGCTACGCCCGGATGACCGGGGCCAGCCACACGCGCCCTACTTCGCCGCGCTCGACCAGCTGTTGCAGCGCGAGGGCGGCGGCACGGCGCAACTGGTCATCGACCTCGAGCGCCTCGACCACAACGCCGCACTACTGTCCCAGCGCCTGGCCGGCAAACTGCAGCTACGCCTGGTGGTCAAATCGCTGGCATCTGCCGGCCTGCTCGACTACCTGGCCGGCAAGCTCGCCACCCAGCGCTTCATGGCGTTCGGCCAACCCCAGTTGAATCTGTTGGCGCAGGCTTTTCCGCAGGCCGACCTGCTGCTCGGCAAACCGCTGCCGAGCGCCGCCGCCCTGGCCTTCTATCAGCAATTGCCGCGGCACGGATGACGGCCAGTGGCCGGCCGCCCGCCGGGCTGGGCTACGACCCGCTCTATGGCCGCAGCGCCAGCCAGGAGCGCTTGATCGGCTCCAGCCTCACGGGCCTCGGGGTGGATGACTGGGTATTCCTCCGACCGCGGCGCTCGGAGGCCCTGCTTGGCGACTTCAGCCACCTGCGCCTGCTGCGCCATGGGCGCTTGGTCGGGCGCTGGGCAGCGCACGACCGGCTGTGAAGCAGGCCCTGAAATTGTGCCCTGGGCCGCTTGTTTGCTGGCCTGCAGGACAGCTAGGCTGTGCGGGTGACTCCCCCCATGGCGCCGACAAGGAAGCTCGCATGACCCAAGCCCGTTTCAAGATTGTCTTCGATGGCGAACTGATGCCTGAGGTGGCGCTGGAAACCGCCAAGGACAACCTCGCCCGCCTGTTCAAAAGCGACCCGACACGGATCAACAAGCTGTTCAGCGGCAGCAGCATCGCCATCAAGCGCGACCTGCACGAGCACGAG
>JAKFEA010000019.1:0-3550 GCA_036675905.1 Acidovorax sp.
GAGGCTGGCGAGGATCCGCCGGCCATTGGCGCTGACCTCGACCTTGGCCAGCGCCTGGAAGCCTTCGGCGCGATACAGCGCACAGTCGCGGTGCAGGTAGGCGACGTTCTCGCGGTAGGTGTCTATCCCCACCCGACGCAGCTGCAGCGGGGCGGCAGGACCGAGGGAACGCGTGGGCGGCTGATCGTTCATGGGCTTCACCGGCAGGGTGCTGGAACTCTCTATGTACGGCCGCTCGCTGGGCGTTGCCAAGCCCCGCGAAGCGCTTTGCGCGGATGTATTGAGCTGGATCAGTTGCCCACGTCGGCCGCGCCGCAATATTTATACAATAGTTGTACATGCATATTTACATGTACAAATAAAGTCATATGATGAAGGCAAGCGGCACGAACAGAAAAATCCCATTCGAGGACGCCGAGATGCCCCAGCCCGCCCCGCACTCGCCGAAGATCCGCGTCGCCGTCAGCGCCTGCCTGCTCGGCGCCGAGGTGCGCTACAACGCGGGACACAAGGCGTCGCGCCTGTGCCGCGATCTGCTCAGCGAGCATTTCGATTTCGTCCCGCTGTGCCCGGAGGTGGCGATCGGCCTGGGCATCCCGCGCGAACCCATCCGCCTGGTCGGTGATCCCGCCGCACCGCGCGCGGTCGGTAGCGTGCAGCGTCAGCGCGACGTCACTGAAGCGCTGGCGGCCTATGGCGCGCGCATGGCCGGCGAGCTGGACGATATCTGCGGCTACATCTTCATGCAGCAGTCGCCGTCCTGCGGGCTTGAGCGGGTCAAGGTCTACCAGGACCACGGCCGCCCCAGCGAGCCCAAGGGCCGCGGCATCTATGCCGCGGCATTCTGCGCGCGGCGCCCGGACCTGCCGGTGGAGGAAGATGGCCGGCTCAACGACCCGGTGCTGCGCGAGAACTTCCTCACCCGCGTGTTCGCCTACGCGCAATGGCAGCAACTGCTGCGCGCCGGCCTGACCCGCAAGGCCCTGCTGGACTTCCACGCGCGCTACAAATACCTGCTGATGGCCACCCATCCCCTGCAATACAAGGCGCTCGGCCGCCTGCTCGGCAACCTCCGCCAGCACCAACTGGAGCAGCTGGCGCCGCGTTATTTCAGCGCGCTGATGGCGGCGCTGAAGAACTGCGCGACCCGGCGCAGCCACAGCAACGTCCTGCAGCACCTGAGCGGCTACCTCAAGCGAGCCCTGAGCGGCGAGGACAAGCAGGAACTGCAGCAGCTGATCGGCCAGTACCGCGACGGCAGGGTGCCGCTGGTGGTGCCGCTGACCCTGCTCAAGCACCACTTGCGTCGCCACCCCGATCGCTACCTGGCGCAGCAGGTCTACCTGCAGCCGCACCCGGAAAGCCTCAGCCTGCGCAACGCCCTATGAAGCGCGACGCCTGCTCGGCCGGGCGCTCGTCAGCGGCGCGCGGCGACGCTCATCCTCCGGCCCTGGCGCAAGCCCCGCTGGAGCAACCGCCATGCGCCAGCTGATCTGGCTGCGCAGCGACCTGCGCGTGCAGGACAACAGCGCCCTGGCCGCGGCCATGGCCGCCGGTCCGACCCTGGCGCTGTTCCTGCTCAGCCCCGGGCAATGGCAGGCGCATGACGATGCGCCGTGCAAGGTCGACTTCTGGCTGCGCAACCTGGGCGAACTGGCGCGGGCGCTGGGCCAGCTCAATGTGCCGCTGCTGCTGCGCCAGGCCGACCGGTGGGACGCGGCACCGCGGGTGATCGGCGAACTGTGCCGGCAGCTGCGCATCACGACGGTGCGGGTCAACGAGGAATACGGCGTCAACGAGAGCCACCGCGACCGGGCGGTGGCGCAGGCGCTGGCGTGCCAGGGCGTCGACTTCCACCGCCACCTGGACCAGCTGCTGTTCCAGCCGGGCAGCGTGCTGAGCCATTCCGGCGGCTATTTCCAGGTCTACAGCCAGTTCCGCAAGGTCTGCTACCGGCGCCTGCACGCCAGCCTGCCCACCTTGCTCCAGCAGCCGGCTGCGCAGGCGCCGCTGGGCCTGGTGGGCGATGCCATCCCCACGGCGGTGAGCGGCTTTGCGCCCCCTGCCGAGAGTCTTCGAGCGCTTTGGCCGGCCGGCGAGCAGGAGGCCCAGCGGCGCCTGCGCAGCTTTGCCGAGCAGCGGATCGACGCCTACCAGCAGGACCGCGACTTCCCGGCCCAGCCCGGCACCAGCCAGTTGTCGGCCTACCTCGCCGCCGGGGTGCTGTCGCCGCGCCAGTGCCTGCACGCCGCGCTGCAGGCCAACCGCGGCGAGTTCGACAGCGGCAGCAGCGGCGTCGTCAGCTGGATCAACGAACTGCTCTGGCGCGAGTTCTACAAGCACGTCCTGGCCGGTTACCCGCGCGTCTCCATGCACCGCGCCTTCCACCCGCACACCGAAGCGCTGCCCTGGCGCCATGCGCCCGACGAGCTGGCGGCCTGGCAACAGGGCCGTACCGGCTTTCCGCTGATCGATGCGGCGATGCGTCAACTGCTCGCCACCGGCTGGATGCACAACCGCCTGCGGATGCTCGTGGCGATGTTCCTGTGCAAGAACCTGCTGATCGACTGGCGCGCGGGCGAGCGCTTCTTCATGCGCCAGCTGATCGACGGCGACCTGGCGGCGAACAACGGCGGCTGGCAGTGGAGTGCCTCCACCGGCACCGACGCCGCGCCCTACTTCCGCCTGTTCAACCCGCTCAGCCAGTCGCGGCGCTACGACCCCGACGGCCGCTTTATCCGCCACTGGCTGCCGGAACTGGCGGGGCTGAACGAACAGGACGTGCACCAGCCCGCCGCCCGGCAGCATAACGGCGGCGGACTGTTCGGCGCGCTGGACTATCCGCGGCCGATGCTCGACCTGGGCACAAGCCGCGCCCGCGCCCTGGCGGCCTTTCGGAACCTGGCGCATCCGGCGCCGGAGAACGCGTCACCGGTATTTTCCGGCACGGCTGCGCGGTACTGAACCGGCACGAGTTCGGGCGGCTCGGCAAGCGGGCGTCGACCCGCTGCACGACGGTTCGCGGGCGCTCTACCGGCGCTATTGCGGGGCGGCATAAGCGAGCGCACCATCAGCAGCGCGCCACTGCTGCCGGCCCAGCCGGCGGCTCGACCGGAACCCCTGCTCGGACCACTCGATGCCCAAACCGATCGTCAACGCCCTGCTCTTCCTGCTCGGCTGGCTGGCCTGCGTGCTCGGCGGCGATGGCCCCTGGCTGCTGCTGGTCGGCGTGGCGCTGGCGGTGCACCTGCGCTGGACCAGCAGCTGGGCGGCCGAGGGCAAGTTGCTGCTCAGTGTGTTCCTCGCCGGCAGCGCCCTGGACAGCTTCCTGCTCAACCTTGGGGTATTCGACTTCGGCGAGCCGCGCAGCCTGATCCCGCTGTGGCTGGCCCTGCTCTGGCTATTGCTGGCGACCACCCTCAACCATTGCCTGGCCTGGAGCGCCCGCCCCTGGTGGCGCGGCAGCCTGCTCGGGGCCATCGGCGGGCCGCTGTCCTACTTCGCCGGCGCGCAGATCGCCGGGGTCGGCCTGCCCCATGGCACCTGGCCG
>JAKFEA010000020.1:0-10159 GCA_036675905.1 Acidovorax sp.
TCAGGCCCGCTGCCGCGTCAGCAGCCGGCCCAGCAACGCCAGCGCGGCAATGACATAGGCCAGCCCCGAGGGCACCCACATCACCAGCCCGCCGAGCTGCTGGTCCTCCAGCGCATCGATATGCAGGGCAGCGGTGGTCGGCAGGTACGCCGCGTACCAAGGCTCGGGCGAAAGGCTCAGCAATGCACCGAGCACCGCCGTGTGCACCATGGTGGTGAAGAGTGCCGCCACGGCCTGGCCCGTACCGCGATCCGCCCTCGGGTCATGGCCCAGCACGGTCCACCAGAAGAACAGCGCGCTGACCAGGAAGCTGCTGTGTTGCAACACATGCCAGCCTTCATGACGGACCGCCGCATCGAAGAATGCCGGCACATGCCACACCCACAGCGCCACGGCGTGGAGTCCCCAGGCGACGACCGGGTCGGTCAACATCGCCCACGGTTTCGCGACCCACGGGGCAGAAACTACCCGGCCGATACGCTGCCGCCTCCGCGCATCGAACGCCCAGGTCCATGCCGCCAGTGGCCGGCCCGCCACCAGCAGCGGCGCGGCGACCACCATCAGCAGCTCGTGCTGCACCATGTGCGCGGAGAACAGCCGGCTGCCCAACGGATCCAGCGGCGACACCAGCGCCACGACCAGCACCAGCCAGCCTGCGGCAAACGCGAGGGCTGAATGGCGGGCAATGCCGCGCCCCCAGCCTGCATGGGCCCACAGCCGCCAGACGCCGCGCGCATAGAAGAGTGCGGACGCGGCCAGCAGCGCCAACAGCCAGGGCTCGGTGTTCCATTGCCACAGCGACACGGCCGCCGCTTCGCCGGGGACGTGGGCACGGGCTGCGGCCGGCAGCAGGAACAGGAGCAGCAGTCGCCCCATTGCCTCAGGCGTGCTGCTCGCGCCGCGCGAAGTGGGAGGCGAACCACTGCGCCGCCGCATCGCCCACCTGCTCCAGCGCACCCGGCTCCTCGAACAGGTGGGTCGCCCCCGGCACCAGCAGCAGCTCGTGCTCGACCCGCAGGTGCTGGCAGGCGTGGCGATTGAGTTGCAGCACCACCGAGTCGGCCGATCCCACGACCAGCAGCGTGGGCGACTGCACCTCCTCCAGCACGACCGGGCCGGCCAGGTCCGGGCGTCCGCCGCGCGAGACCACGGCGCTGATCTTGCGGCCCAGCCGCGCCGCGGCGATCAGTGCGGCGGCGGCGCCCGTGCTGGCGCCGAAGTAGCCGATCGGCAAGCCCTGCGAGGGCGCGTCGGACGCCGCCCACGCCGTCGCATCCTGCAGCCGCTGCGTGAGCAGGGGAATGTCGAAGCGGTGCTGGCGGGTGTGCAGGTCCACCTCCTCTTCCTCGGGCGTGAGCAGGTCGAACAGCAAGGTGGCGATGCCGGCGTCCTGCAGCCGCCGCGCGACCTTGCGGTTGCGCGCGCTGTGCCGCCCGCTGCCGCTGCCATGCGCGAACAGCACCAGCCCGACCGGCGGATCGGGCAGGACCAGGTCACCGATCAGGTGGTGCTCCCCGGCCGGCATCCGCACTTCCCGCGAAGGGTCGGTTCGTGCTCGCATGGGCTGCAAGGTGCCTGTCCGGACGGCCGGAGTCGGTCAGCAGCAACCACGAGTGTTCGTAGGAGCACGAGCGACAAGGCATGCCGTCCGTGATGAGCGGCCGCGGCCGGCTGCCGTGCAGCGTGTTGCAAGCTGCAATATCCCCGCGCCGACGGCCATGGCCGGCTGCATGGCATGCTGCCGCCATGCAGTTTCCGCTCTCCGTCCTGGACCTGTCGCCCATCGTCGAGGGCGGCGATGCCGCGCAGTCGTTCCGCCACTCCCTATCCCTTGCGCAGCACGCCGAACGGCTGGGCTACCGGCGCTTCTGGCTGGCCGAGCACCACGGCATGCCGGGCATCGCCAGCGCGGCCACTTCGGTGCTGATCGCGCACGTGGCCGGCGGCACCGAGCGCATCCGCGTGGGGGCCGGCGGCATCATGCTGCCCAACCATTCGCCGCTGGTCATCGCCGAGCAGTTCGGCACGCTGGAGGCGCTGTTTCCCGGTCGCATCGACCTGGGCCTGGGCCGCGCCCCGGGATCCGATCCGGTGACCGCGCGCGCGATGCGCCGCCACCTGGACACCGATCCCGACCAGTTTCCGCACGACGTGGTGGAGCTGATGGACTTCCTGTCGGACGAGCCGCAGCAGAAGGTTCGTGCCGTGCCGGGCCGCGGCGCCAAGGTGCCGGTGTGGATCCTGGGCTCCAGCCTGTTCGGCGCGCAACTGGCCGCCATGCTGGGCCTGCCCTACGCTTTCGCGTCGCACTTCGCGCCGCAGCAGATGATGCAGGCGGTGGAGCTGTACCGCGCCACCTTCCGGCCTTCCGCCCAGCTGGACAAGCCGTATGTGATGCTGGGCTTCAACGTGATCGCCGCCGATTCGGACGAGCAGGCCGCGGTGCTGGCCACCTCGCAGCAGCAGGCCTTCGTCAACCTGCGCAGCGGGCGGCCCACCCGGCTGCCGCCGCCGATGCCGGGCTACCTCGATTCGATCGGACCGGCCGAGCGAGGACTGCTCGAAAGCATCCTGGCGTGCTCGGCGATCGGCTCACCGCACACGGTGCGGCGGCAGGTGCGCGAGTTCATCGAGCGCACCGGCGCCGACGAGCTGATGGTGGCCTCGCAGATCCACGACCACTCGGCGCGCCTGCGCTCCTACGAACTACTCGCCGGCGACGGCAACTGACATCGCCGGCCCGCCGTCACCGGATCAGTGCGCCTCGGCCACCTTGGCGGCCTCGATCGCACCGGCCCGGTCCTCTTCGCGCGCGCCGTTGAAGAAGATGTTCAGCAGCACGGCCGACACCGCGGTCAGCAGGATGCCCGACTCCAGCAGCGGGTGCAGGCTGTGCGCCATCTGCTGGCTCCAGCGCGGCGCCACCAGCGGGACCAGCCCGAAGCCGATGGACAGCGCCACGATGTACAGGTTGTTGTGGTTGTTCTTGTAGTCGACCGTCGACAGGATGCGGATGCCGGTGGCCGCCACCATGCCGAACATCACCAGGCCGGCGCCACCCAGCACGAACAGCGGAATCGCCTCGACCAGCGCGCCCATCTTGGGCAGCAGGCCCAGCCCGATCATGATCACCCCGCCGGCCACGCAGACCCAGCGGCTGCGCACGCCGGTGACGCCGACCAGGCCCACGTTCTGCGAGAAGCTGGTGTACGGGAAGGTGTTGAACAGGCCGCCGATCAGCGTGCCCAGGCCGTCGGTGCGCAGGCCGGCGGCCAGCGCCGGCTGGTCGATCTTCTTGCCGGTCATGTCCGACAGCGCCAGGAACATGCCGGTGGACTCGATCATCACCACGATCATCACCAGCGTCATGGTCAGGATCATCACGATGTCGAAAGTCGGCATGCCGAAGGCAAAGGGCGTGACCGCCTCGAACCAGCCGGCCTTGGCGACCTTGTCGAAGCTCATCTTGCCGAGCCCGGCGGCCACCACGCAGCCGGCCACGATGCCCAGCAACACGGCGATGTTGGCCAGGAATCCGCGCCCGTACTTGACCACCAGCAGGATGAACACCAGTACCGCGGCGGAGATCGCCAGGTTGTCCAGCGCGCCGTAGTTCGGGTTGTTCAGCATCGGAATCGGGCCGGACAGCTTGAGTACCGGGGCTGCGCCCGATGCGGCCGCCGTGGCCGCCGTGGCCTTGGCGGCATCGACCATGGTCGCCAGCTTGGGCACGTCCACGTTCTGCGCCAGGAAAGCCGGCCCGCCCGTGGCCCAGCCCACGCCCACGCGCATCAGGCTGATGCCGATGATGGCGATGATGGTGCCGGTGACCACCGGCGGGAAGAAGCGCAGCAGCTTGCTGACCACCGGCGCGATGATCATGGAGATCACGCCGGCGCCGATGATGGCGCCGAAGATCGCGCGGGCGCCCTCGACGCCGGGCATGGCGTTGGCGAAGGCGACCATCGGGCCGACCGCCGCGAAGGTGACGCCCATCATCACCGGCAGCCGGATGCCGAACCAGCGCGTGACGCCCAGGCTCTGGATCAGGGTGACGATGCCGCAGCAGAACAGGTCGGCGCTGATCAGCAGGGCCACCTGCTCGGGACTGAGCTTGAGCGCCCGCCCGACGATCAGCGGCACCGCGATGGCGCCCGCGTACATCACCAGCACATGCTGCAGGCCCAGGGTGGCCAGCCGCCCTGCGGGCAGCCTCTCGTCCACCGGGTGCACGTCTTTCTCCGCCATCGCTCGTCTCCTGGGTTGGTCGTCGCCCCGTCGCATGGAGCGGGGGCTGAAAAACTGTATACACCGTTGTGCCCAAACTGATCGGTGTTTACCCGGGAGAGATGGATCACAGGGGCGACACCTTGGCTTTCCCGCGTGCCTTTTGTCAGACTCGCGTGTATACAACGATGCACGCGATTCCTGCGCGCCTGCAGCCCATGCCCCGAAAAGCTACCGCCCCCACCCTCGCCGTCGTGCCCGCCCCCGCGCCGCGGGTTGCCGCGCCCCAGGACAGCACGGACCGGATCGTCGAGGCCATCACCACCGCCATCGTCGAGCGGCGCCTGATGCCCGGCACCAAGCTGGGCGAGCAGCAGATCGCCGACGTGTTCTCGGTCTCGCGCACCATCGTGCGGCAGGCGCTCAACCGGCTCAGCCGCGATCGCCTGGTGACGCTGGAGCCCTCGCGCGGCGCCCACGTGGCCACGCCCAGCGTGGAGGAGGCGCGCCAGGTGTTCGAGGTGCGGCGGCTGGTGGAGGGCGGCATGGTGCGGCAGCTGGCGGCGAAGATCACCGACGCCCAGCTCGCGCAGTTGCGCCAGCACCTGCACGAGGAGCGGGCCGCGGTGGCGCGCTCGGACGTCACCGGGCGCACCCGGCTGCTGGCCGACTTCCACGTGGTGCTGGCGCGCATGCTGGGCAACGAGGTGCTGGCCAGCCTGATCGCCGACCTGCTGAGCCGCTCGCAGCTGATCTCGCTGATGTACCAGTCGGCGCAGTCGGCCGAGCACTCGCAACAGCAGCACATGGAGATCTACGGCGCGCTGGAGCAGCGCGACGCGCGCGCCGCCGTCAGGCTCATGGAGCAGCACCTGGCCAGCGTCGAGCAGACCCTGCGCCTGGGTCCCTTCGCGCCGGACCTGGCGGCGGTGCTGCGGCCGCTGCGCTGACGGCGTTGCGCGCGCCGGCAACACGGCTGCGGCCGGCGTGGCATGCTTGCCGCCATGAGCGGCTACCTCGAACAGGGACAGTGGCACGACGGCTGGTACGACACCCGTGCCACGAAAGGCGAATTCGTGCGGACCCCCTCGGCGTTCCGCCACCGCATCACCGCTGACGGTTCCAGCGGATTCCCGGCGGAGGCCGGCCGCTACCACCTGTACGTATCACTGGCCTGCCCTTGGGCCCACCGCACGCTGATCGCGCGCGTGCTCAAGGGACTGCAGGGGGCGATCACGGTCTCGGCGGTCGAACCGGTGATGACCCAGGGGTGGAGCTTCAGCGAGGCGCTGCCCGATCACCTGTACGGCTCGTCGCACCTGCACCAGCTGTACACCATGGCCGACCCGCGCTACAGCGGCCGCGTGCTGGTGCCGGTGCTGTGGGACAAGAAGGCGCGCACCATCGTCAGCAACGAGTCGAGCGAAATCCTGCGCATGTTCAATGACGCGTGGGGCAGCGCGGGCGAAGGTGGCATGGACCTGTACCCCGAGCCGTTCCGCGCCGAGATCGACCGCATCAACGCCTTCGTCTACGACGACATCAACAACGGCGTGTACCGCTGCGGGTTCGCCAGCGGGCAGGTGGCCTATGAGCGCGCGTTCGAGCGGCTGTTCTCCGCGCTGGACCGGGTCGAGGCGCTGCTGCAGGAGCGGGCCTGGCTGGCGGAATCGCCGCAGCCCACCGAAGCCGACTGGCGCCTGTTCACCACGCTGGTGCGCTTCGATGCGGTGTACTTCGGCCACTTCAAGTGCAACCGCAACCGCATCGAGGACTTCCCTCGCCTGTCAGGCTACCTGCGCGATCTCTACCGGGTGCCCGGAATCGCCGCCACGGTGGACATCGACCACATCAAGCGCCATTACTACATGAGCCATCCGCACATCAACCCGACCCGCATCGTGCCGGCGGGCCCGCGGCTGGCGTTCCGCGAGCCGCAATAGAACAAAAGGGGCTCCGTCGCCGGAGCCCCTTTCGACAGGGTGCGCGCTGGGTCAGCGGGCCGTGTGCACGTTGACGGCGACGCGCTCGTCCGGGGACTTCTGGCCGTTGCGCGCCAGCCAGGCGGAGCCACTGTCCTCGCGGGTCATGAAGGCGACGCGGTCACGCGAGGCGACGTATTCGCTCGACACTTCGGCGCGGGACTTGCTGCTCTCGAAACTGCGCAGCGGCGAGTAGGTCGTGGCGTAGGAGTTCACGCCCGCCTGCTTGTAGCTCGCCAGGTCGGCCTTCACTTCGGCGCGGGTGGCCGTGGACTGGAACGGCGTGGTGTCGATGGTGATGTCGTCGGCCAGGACGCTGCCGGCGGCAAAGGCGGTGGCGAGGGCGATGGCGATCTTGCGGTTCATGTTGATTTCTCCAGGTTGGTAAGCAAAAGGGTGGAATGGGAGCCGGCTTTCCTGGCCGGCGGCGCCCGGTTGGAAGCGGCGCCGGCATGGAAAGAATTGTGGGATTTGCAGCGCGAAAGAAAAACCGCCGGGGCGTCCATGCGGTATTGCCAATCCGGCAACAATCGCTGCATCACCGGCCCCGCCGGCGCTTCGCAAAGGGGGTGAGGATGGATCGACTGCAGTCCATGCGCGTGTTCCAGCAGGTCGTCGAAGAAGGCGGCTTCGCGGCGGCGGCGCGCAAGCTCGATCTGGCGCCGGCGGTGGTCACGCGGCTGGTGAGCGACCTCGAGAAGCACCTGGGCGTGCGCCTGCTGCAAAGGACCACGCGCAAGCTGTCGCTCACGCAGGCGGGCGACGCCTACCTGGACCGGCTCAAGGCCATCCTGGCCGACATCGACGAGGCCGACGCCATGGTGCAGGCGCAGACGCGGGAGATGACCGGCACCGTGCGCGTGCTGGCGCCGCCGGTGGCCGCCACCCACATGCTGGCGCCGGCGATCGTCGCCTTCCAGAAACTGCACCCGGGCGTGCGGGTGGAGGTGCACGTGGAGGACTCACCCGACCCGGCCGTGCACGACTACGACCTGGCCGTGCTGAGCAGCGCCGCCGCGCTGGATTCGAGCGTGATTGCGCGGCCCATCATCGTGAGCCACACGGTGTTCTGCGCGTCGCCCGGGTACCTGAAGCGGTACGGCGTGCCCAAGGCGCCGCAGGACCTGCTGCGGCACCGCTGCCTGCGGCTGCGTATGGCGGGCGCGCGCCTGGGCCCGTTGCGGCTGCTCGACCCGACCGACGGCGACCGCCAGGTCGAACTGGATCTACCCGGGGCGATGACGGCCAACCACACCGACACGCTGGTGCGCGCCACGCTCGACGGCGGCGGCATCAGCAGCCAGCCGATCGACCTGCTTGCACCGCTGATCAAGGAAGGGCGCCTGAAGCGGGTGCTCGCGCCCTGGATCACCGCGCGCGTGGCGCTGGTGGCGGCGCTGCCCAGCCGGCAGTACATGCCGGCGCGCACCCGCGCCTTCGTCGATTGCGTCGTCGAGCACACGCGCAAGATGGTCGACGGCCTGGCCCTGGAGCTGCCGCCGGGCTGAAAGCGCGCACGAAGCGCCGTCAGGCCTTCAGCCGCGGGCCGCCTTGACCATCACCTGCGACAGGCGGGCGAAGTGGTCCAGCGCCGCCTGCGTGAGCTCGATCTGCTTGCGGCGCGCATCCTCGGTGTCCGCCAGGGTGATCCAGCCCTTGCTGCGCATGGATTTCAGGCGCGAGTGGATGGTGGCGGGCGCGCCGAATTCATCCTTGGACAGCATGTCGCGCACCGAGAGCCGGGCGCCCTGCTGCGCGGTGCGCGCGATCCAGGACAGGATGCGTTCTTCCAGGGGGTCGAGCGGCGGCAGCGTGGGCAGGCCACGGATCGCCTGCGACAGTTGCAGGAAGCGCAGGTAGACCGCGGCTCCTTGGGTGGTTCTGTTCATCCATTCTCCGTATGGCTCATCCGGGGCGACCGTGCTAGAACGCAGCGGCATCGACGCCACGCGATGCTAACCCGAAGAAAATGATCCCGTCGAAACTCCGCCTGCATCTGGGGCAGGTTCTCGCCACGATGGCGATGTTCCTGGCGATGCTGTGGATCAACGAGCAGCTGTTTCGCTGGCTGGAATTCACGCCCGGCATCAACTGGATCTACCTGCCCGCCGGGGTCCGCCTGCTGTCCACCCTGCTGTTCGCCGAAGCCGGCGCCGTCGGGCTGCTGCTCGTGTCCTGGCTGGTCAGCTTCCTGTTCTTGTTCCCCGACGATCCCGAGCGCGCCTTCATGGGCGGCATCCTGGCGGCCCTGGCGCCCTGGCTGGTGTACCGCGGCGCCTCCCGGGCCTGGGGGTTCGAGGCTTCGCTGGGCAATCTCACGCCGGGGCGGCTGCTGGTGCTGGCGCTGGTGTATTCGGTGGCCAGTCCGCTGCTGCACCACTTGTGGTTTGCCTGGCGCGGCCAGGACAACCTGCTGCATGGCTTCCTGGTGATGTTCGCGGGCGACCTGGCCGGCACGCTGATCGTGCTGTACGGGATCAAGGCCTTGCTGGCGCTTTTGCCCACATCCGCTCGCTGAGGACATCCGGATCCGGATCACCCGTTTGGGCAATTGACGCGGCCCGGCTTTCCGATAAGCTCTGATCGTATCAATTTCTGTCACATAAGAGGCAATCAGGGAGAGTCATGCAGACGCGGCGGAGGGACCCATGACGGGCTGCGAAGCGTGCTCCGCGCTGGTCGCCGCGGGCGATGTGTCCTGCGCCACTTGCGGCGCCGACCTGGGACAGCCAGCCACTCGCAAGCCGGCCAGGGCCGCGGCCGGCAAGGTCGTCATTCCCGTGCGACGCTACGGCAATGCGCCGCCCCCGCCGCGCTCGCTGCGCCGCGCAACTGCCGCACATGCCGGCCGCGGGCGGCTGGCGCTGCTTGCAGTCCTGCTGTCGGCGGGTTTCGCCGGCGCGCTGGCCGCGCTGCTGCAGTTCTGGTGAGCGCCCTCAGTCGACGAAGAAATCGGGCATGAACTGTTTCGTCCCCGGCGTGACCGCGTAGCGATCCAGGTCGCTCACGCCGTGGCCGGCCAGCACCTCGTCGTCGATGTAGAAGTTGCCGGTGGCATCGGCCGGGCCGGTCAGGATGTACCAGGCGGCGTCGGCCAGGATCTCGGGCTTGCGGCACAGCTTGATGTCCACGCCCGGGATCATCTGCAGCGCCGCGGTGGCGATGGCCGTGCGCGGCCACAGGCTGTTGACCGCGATGCCGTGGGCCCGGAATTCGCCCGCGTGGCCCAGGGTGCACATGCTCATGCCGTACTTGGCCATGGTGTAGGCCGTGTGCGGCGCGAACCAGCGCTCCTTCATCGACAGCGGCGGCGACATGTTCAGCACGTGCGGGTTGCGTCCGGCCGCCGCCGACTTCTTCAGCTCGGGCAGGCAGGCCTGGGTGCACAGGTAGGTACCGCGCGCATTGACCCCGTTCATCAGGTCATAGCGCTTCATAGGCGTGTGCCCGGTGTCGGTGAGGCTGATGGCGCTGGCGTTGTTGACCAGGATGTCGACGCCGCCGAACGCCTGCACGGACTGCGCCACCGCATCGAGTACCGCGGCCTCGTCGCGGATGTCCACGGCCAACGGCAGCGCCTGGCCGCCGGCCGCCCGGATCTCGTCGGCGGCGCTGTGGATGGTGCCGGGCAGCTTGGGGTTGGGCTCGGTGGTCTTGGCTGCAATCACCACGTTGGCGCCGTCGGCCGCCGCGCGCCTGGCTATGGCCAGCCCGATGCCGCGCGAGGCGCCGGTGATGAAGAGGGTCTTGCCCTTGAGAGTGGTCATGGCGTTCCTCCGTCCTTCACACCTTGCTGAAATCCGGCTTGCGCTTTGCCATGAAGGCGGTGAACGCCTCGCGCGCCGCCGGCTCGCGCAGCATGCGGGCGAAGCTGGCGCCTTCTTCCTGCATGCGCTCCATCACGGCGCCCTGCTGGCCCATCTTCATCAGCCGCTTGGTTTCCACCAGGC
>JAKFEA010000021.1:0-4538 GCA_036675905.1 Acidovorax sp.
GCCAGCGCCGCGCCCGCCGGAATGCGGATCAGCGTGTGGGCCGCGTCCCAGACCGAATCCACGTAGGGGATCTTGTCGGCGAAGAACTCCACGAACAGCATGAAGCCGCTCGCGCCCAGCACCGCCGGATGCTCCAGCACGTGCAGGCCGGGAGGCAACTCGATCCAGCCCAGGAAGCCGGCCAGCCCGGTGAAGAACACCGCCGCGTACAGCCGGAAGCCGCTGGCAAAGCCCAACGCCGCCGCCAGTGCCAGGAACTGCGGCGGGTCGATGAGGGCAGGAATGGCGTCCATGGCCCGGCAGCGGCGTACTCACCCCGGCGGCAGCAGCCAGTTCGGCTTGCGCTTTTCCAGGAACGAGCGCACGCCTTCGCGACCCTCGTCGCTGGAGCGGATGTCGGCGATGCCCTCCACCGTGCGGCGGATCAGGCCGGCGCCGATCTCGCGGCCGGCCACGTCGTGCAGCAGGTGCTTGCAGGCCTTGACCGCTTCCGGCCCGGCGTTCACCAGCGCGCGCGCGATCTCGGCCACCTTGGCGTCGAGCTGCGCGGCCGACACCACCTCGTGCACGAAGCCGATGCGGTGCGCCTCGGCCGCCGAAAAGCGTTCGGCGGTGAGGAACCAGCGGTGGGCTGCGCGCGGCCCCATGGCGCGGATCACGTAGGGGCTGATGGTGGCCGGAATCAGGCCCAGCTTGACTTCGCTGAGGCAGAACTGCACCGAGTCGGCCGCCACCGCGATGTCGCACGCGCTCACCAGGCCCATGCCGCCGGCATAGGTGTCGCCGTGCACGCGCGCCACCGTCGGCTTGGGCAGCTTGTAGAGGACTTCCAGCATCCGGGCCAGCCCGCCGGCGTCCTCCATGTTCTGCTCGCGCGTGTAGTCGGCCACGCGCTTCATCCAGTTGAGGTCGGCGCCGGCGCAGAAGGCCGGGCCATTGCCGGCCAGCACCACGCAGCGCACCTCGGCGCGCTGCCCGAGCTCGAACAGCACCGCGGTGAGTTCCGCGATCACTTCGTCGTTGAACGCGTTGCGCACGTCCGGACGGTTCAGCGTCACGGTCGAGATGCCGGCCTCGTAGTGCAGTTCCAGGTTCTTCATCGCCATTCCCCGTTTCAGTAGCGCTTGGCCACCTCTTCCAGCATCACCTCGGTGGCGCCGCCGCCGATGGCGAGCACCCGCGCATCGCGCCACAGCCGCTCCACCGCCGTCTCGCGGATGTAGCCCATGCCGCCGTGGAACTGCTGGCAGGTGGACACCACCTCGTTGACCAGTTCGCCGGTGAGGGCCTTGAGCATGGACACATCCTGCACGATGTCGTGCCCCTGCGCGACGCACCAGGCGCAGTGGTACATGAACTGCCGCGCCGCGCGCGTCTTCGCGTCCAGCATGGCCAGGCGTTGCCGGATCACCTGCTGGTCCCACAGCGGCCCGCCGAAGGCCTGGCGCTGGCGCACGTAGTCCAGCGTGAGCTTCAGGGCCTGCTGGCAGTGGCCGACCGCCATCGCGGCCAGGGCGATGCGCTCGGTCTGGAAGTTCTTCATCACCGAGTAGAAGCCCTTGCCTTCCTGGCCCAGCAGGTTGGCAGACGGGACGCGGACGTTGTCGAACACCAGCTCGGCGGTGTCGGAAGAAAGCCAGCCGCTCTTCTTCAGCGCGCGGCCCACCGTGAAGCCGGGGGTGCCCTTCTCCACGATGAACATCGACACCTCGCGCTTGCCGGGGCCGGACTTGGCGGCGACGAAGTAGAGGTCGGCATGCACGCCGTTGGTGATGAACATCTTGGTGCCATTGAGCACCCAGTCGTCGCCTTCCCGGCGCGCAGTCGTGCGGATGCCCGCCACGTCGGAACCCGCGCCCGGCTCGGTGATGCCGACCGCGCAGATCGCCTCGCCGGCTGTGACGCGGCGCAGGTACTTGTCCTTCTGCGCCGGGCTGCCCGCGTGGTGCAGGTGCGGGCCGGCCATGTCGGTGTGGACCAGCACGGTGATGATGAAGCCGGCGAAGGTGGACTGCGACAGCGCCTCGGCGAACACCAGGTTGGTGAGCGGGTCGGCCCCGCCGCCGCCGTACTCGGGCTCGTACATCAGGCCCAGCAGGCCGGCCGCGCCCATGCGCCGGAGCACCTCGCGCGGCACGAAGCCCTGGTCTTCCCAGGCTTGGCCATGCGGCTCGACTTCCCTGGCGATGAAGCGGGCGACCTGGTCGCGCAGCAGCTCGTGCTCGGGCGTGAGGTAGATGCTTTCCTGCATGGCCTACATCCGGAAGACGCCGAACTTCGGCTCGCCGATCGGTGCGTTGAATGCCGCGGACAGGCCCAGCGCGAGCACGCGGCGCGTATCGGCGGGATCGATCACGCCATCGTCCCACAGGCGCGCGGTGGCGTAGTAGGGATGGCCCTGCACCTCGTACTGCTCGAGCAGCGGCGCGCGGAAGGCCTGTTCCTCCTGGGCGCTCCAGCTGCCGCCGCGCGCCTCGATGCCGTCGCGCTTGACGGTGGACAGCACGCTGGCGGCCTGCTCGCCCCCCATCACCGAGATGCGCGCGTTCGGCCACATCCACAGGAAGCGCGGCGAATAGGCGCGGCCGCACATGCCGTAGTTGCCGGCGCCGAAGCTGCCGCCGATGATCACCGTGAACTTGGGCACGCTGGCCGTGGCCACCGCCGTCACCATCTTGGCGCCGTGCCGCGCGATGCCTTCGTTCTCGTACTTGCGCCCGACCATGAAGCCGGTGATGTTCTGCAGAAACACCAGCGGGATCTTGCGCTGGCAGCACAGCTCGATGAAGTGGGCCGCCTTCTGCGCGCTCTCGGAGAACAGGATGCCGTTGTTGGCGATGATGCCCACCGGCATGCCTTCGATGTGGGCGAAGCCGCACACCAGCGTGGTGCCGAAGCGCGCCTTGAACTCGTGCAACTCGGAGCCGTCGACGATGCGGGCGATGATCTCGCGCACGTCGTAGGGCTTGCGAGTGTCGGTGGGCACCACGCCGTGCAGCTCCCTGGGGTCGAACTTCGGTGGGCGCGGCTCGCGCGTTTCCACCGGCGGCACCTTCTCGCGCGGGAGCGTGCCGACGATCTGCCGGGCCAGCGCCAGCGCATGCAGGTCGTTCTGCGCCAGGTGGTCGGCCACGCCCGACAGCCGCGTGTGCACGTCGCCGCCGCCCAGGTCTTCGGCCGTCACCACCTCGCCGATGGCGGCCTTCACCAGCGGCGGGCCGCCCAGGAAGATCGTCCCCTGGTTCCTGACGATGATGGTCTCGTCGCTCATGGCCGGCATGTAGGCGCCGCCGGCCGTGCAGGAGCCCATCACCACCGCCACCTGGCCGATGCCCTGGGCCGACAGGTTGGCCTGGTTGTAGAAGATGCGGCCGAAGTGCTCGCGGTCGGGGAACACCTCGTCCTGGTTGGGCAGGTTGGCGCCGCCGGAATCGACCAGGTAGACGCAAGGCAAGCGGTTCTGCTGCGCGATTTCCTGCGCCCGCAGGTGCTTCTTGACCGTCATCGGGAAATAGGTGCCGCCCTTGACGGTGGCGTCGTTGCAGACGATCACCACGTCGCGCCCGCTCACCCGGCCGATGCCGGTGATCACGCCCGCGCTGGGCGCGGCGTCGTCGTACATGCCGTGCGCCGCCATCGGCGACAGCTCGAGGAAAGGCGTGCCCGGGTCCAGCAGCATCTGCACCCGGTCGCGCGGCAGCAGCTTGCCGCGCGCCACGTGCTTGGCGCGCGCGGCTTCGCCGCCGCCGAAGGCGTGGCGCTCGAATTGCGCTTGCAGGTCGGCCACGACCGCGCGCATGGCCTGCGCATTGGCCTGGAATTCGGCGGAGCGGGGATTGAGTTGGGTTTCCAGAACGGGCATGTGTCTCTCGCGTGGGCAGCCGCAGCTTGCCCGGAGACTACGCCAGCGCGCCGCCGGCTGCCTGCCGCGTGGGTTGCAAATCGTGCCACACTCGCGCCATGCCAGCCGCCACCGGCCGGGCGTCGGGCGGGCCCCCGGCGGCCGCCACGCCGATCGCCTTCGCCCGAGCCATCGTCGCCGCCTACCGGCGTGACGGGCGGGCGCCGGACGAAGCGCTGCAAGCGGCACAGATCGCGCCAGCGCAGCTGCGCGAACCGCAGGGCCGCATGACGGCCCGGCAGATGGAACTGCTGTCGGCCGCCGCCATGCAGGAGCTGGACGACGAGGGGCTGGGCGCGTTCAGCCGCAAGCTGCCCTGGGGCAGCTACGGCATGCTGGCGCGCGCCTCCCTCACGGCGCCGGACCTCGGCGTCGCGCTGCAGCGGTGGTGCCGCCACCATGGCCTGCTGGTCCCCGACATCCGGCTCGCACTGGCCGTCGGCGGCGAGCTGGCCACGATCAGCCTGCACGAGCAACGGCCGCTCCGGGCCGCCGCGCGCGAGCTGTCGATCGCCTTCATCCTGCGCAACGTGCACGGCCTGGCCTGCTGGTACGTCGATTCGCGCATCCCGCTGCAGGGCGCGAGCTTCCCCTTTGCCGCGCCGGCCCATGCCGATGCCTACTCGCACATGTTCCC
>JAKFEA010000022.1:0-4528 GCA_036675905.1 Acidovorax sp.
CACACGCTGTACCAGCAGAACGTGAAGGCCCGCACCAGCTTCTTCGTCGAGTGGATGGCGCTCGACCTGGTGCGCGACGCCGAGGGCGACGTGGTCGGCGTGACCGCGCTGGAGATGGAGACCGGCGACCTGCACGTGCTGCACGCCAAGACCGTGCTGCTGGCCACCGGCGGCGCCGGCCGCATCTACCAGGCGTCCACCAACGCCTTCATCAACACCGGCGACGGCCTGGGCATGGCGGCGCGCGCCGGCATCCCGCTGGAGGACATGGAGTTCTGGCAGTTCCACCCGACCGGCGTGGCCGGCGCCGGCGTGCTGCTGACGGAAGGCTGCCGCGGCGAAGGCGCCATCCTGTTGAACAGCAACGGCGAACGCTTCATGGAGCGCTATGCGCCCACCCTGAAGGACCTGGCCCCGCGCGACTTCGTCTCCCGCTCCATGGACCAGGAGATCAAGGAAGGGCGCGGCTGCGGCCCCAACAAGGACTACGTGCTGCTCAAGCTCGACCACCTGGGCGCCGAGACGATCCACAAGCGCCTGCCCTCGGTGTTCGAGATCGGCATCAACTTCGCCAACGTCGACATCACCCGCGAGCCGATCCCGGTGGTGCCCACCATCCACTACCAGATGGGCGGCATCCCGACCAACATCCACGGCCAGGTGGTGGCGCAGCAGGCCGGCGACGACAACGCGCCGATCAACGGCCTGTACGCGGTGGGCGAATGCTCCTGCGTCAGCGTGCACGGCGCCAACCGCCTGGGCACCAACTCCCTGCTCGACCTGCTGGTGTTCGGCAAGGCCGCGGGCAACCACATCGTCGACTTCGCCAGCCGCACCAAGGCGCACAAGCCGCTGCCGGCCGATGCGGCCGACCGCACGCTGGAGCGCCTGAACCGGCTCGACAACAGCCGCACCGGCGAGTATTCGCAGGACGTCGCCAACGACATCCGCGCCTCCATGCAGAAGCACGCCGGCGTGTTCCGCACCCAGGCGTCCATGGACGAAGGCGTGCGCCAGATCGCGGCCCTCCGCGAGCGCGTGGGCGGCATCGAGCTGCGCGACAAGTCGCGCGTGTTCAACACCGCCCGGGTCGAGGCGCTGGAAGTGGAGAACCTGATCGAGGCCGCGCAGGCCACCATCGTCTCCGCCGCCGCCCGCCGCGAATGCCGCGGCGCGCACACGGTGAGCGACTACGAGCGCCCGGCGGACGACCCGGTGTCGCCGCTCGGCCGCGACGACGCCAACTGGATGAAGCACTCGCTCTGGTACAGCGAGGGCAACCGCCTCGCGTACAAGCCGGTCAAGCTCAAGCCGCTGTCGGTCGACTCGGTCCCGCCCAAGGTGCGGACCTTCTGATTACGTAGTTCTGCTGACCCCGACAGAGCCTAGATTCGAGAACGGAAACCCATGAAGCGCACCTTCCACATCTACCGCTACGACCCGGACAAGGACGCCAAGCCGTACATGCAGACGGTCGAGGTCGAGCTGGAGGGCAACGAGCGCATGCTGCTCGACGCCCTGATGAAGCTCAAGGCGCAGGACCCGACCATCGCCTTCCGCCGCTCCTGCCGCGAAGGCGTGTGCGGCTCCGACGCGATGAACATCAACGGCAAGAACGGCCTGGCCTGCCTGACCAACCTGCTGCAGCTGGGCGACAAGCCGATCGTGCTGAAGCCGCTGCCCGGCCTGCCCGTCATCCGCGACCTGATCGTGGACATGACGCAGTTCTTCAAGCAGTACCACTCGATCAAGCCCTACCTCGTCAACGACCAGATCCCGCCCGAGAAGGAGCGCCTGCAGTCGCCCGAGGAGCGCGAGGAGCTCAACGGCCTGTACGAGTGCATCCTGTGCGCGAGCTGCTCGACCAGCTGCCCCAGCTTCTGGTGGAACCCGGACAAGTTCGTCGGCCCGGCGGGCCTGCTGCAGGCCTACCGCTTCATCGCCGACAGCCGCGACGAAGCCACGGGCGAACGCCTGGACAACCTGGAAGACCCGTACCGCCTGTTCCGCTGCCACACCATCATGAACTGCGTGGACGTGTGCCCGAAGGGCCTGAACCCCACGATGGCGATCGGCAAGATCAAGGAATTGCTGGTCCGCCGCTCGGTCTGAAGCAAAGATGGAAGCACTGCTCGACGAACGAGGTCTCAGCAAGCTGCGCTGGCGCTGCCGGCGCGGCCTGCTCGAGAACGACCTGCTGATCGAGCGGTTCTTCGGCAAGTACGCGTCCGGGCTGGCGGTGCGCCAGGCCGAGGCGCTCGGTGAGTTGATGGATCTGGCCGACAATGACCTCCTGGACCTGCTGCTGCGGCGCAAGGATCCGGAAGGTGCGCTGGCCCGGCCCGACGTGAAAGAAGTGCTGGAGATGCTGCGCATGCCGTTGGCAGCATTGCCGGAACGTGGGCATTGAAACCTGTACAGGAACACCTATGAAACTCGCTGACAACAAGGCCACGCTGTCCTTCAGCAACGGCAGCCCCAGCGTCGAGATGCCGGTCTACCGCGGCAGCATCGGCCCGGACGTGATCGACATCCGCAAGCTGTATGCCCAGACCGGCATGTTCACGTACGACCCGGGCTTCATGTCCACGGCGTCGTGCCAGTCCACCATCACCTACATCGACGGCGACAAGGGCGAGCTGCTGTACCGCGGCTACCCCATCGAGCAGCTGGCGACGCAGTGCGACTACCTCGAGACCTGCTACCTGCTGCTGTACGGCGAGCTGCCCAACCCGGCGGAGAAGGAGAACTTCGTCGCCCGCGTGACCAACCACACGATGGTCAACGAGCAGATGCAGTTCTTCCTGCGCGGCTTCCGCCGCGACGCCCACCCGATGGCCGTGATGACCGGCCTGGTCGGCGCGCTGTCGGCCTTCTATCACGACAGCACGGACATCAACAATCCCGAGCACCGCGAGATCTCGGCGATCCGCCTGATCGCGAAGATGCCGACGCTGGTGTCCATGGCGTACAAGTACACGGTCGGCCAGCCCTACATCTACCCGAAGAACTCGCTGTCGTACACGGCGAACTTCATGCGCATGATGTTCGCCACGCCGTGCGAGGACTTCGAGCCCAACGACGTGCTGGTGCGCGCCATGGACCGCATCTTCATCCTGCACGCCGACCACGAGCAGAACGCGTCCACCTCGACGGTGCGCCTGTGCGGCTCCTCCGGCACCAACCCGTTCGCGGCCATCGCGGCCGGCGTGGCCTGCCTGTGGGGCCCGGCGCACGGCGGCGCCAACGAGGCGGCGCTGAACATGCTGGAAGACATCCAGAAGATGGGCGGCGTGGCCAAGATCGGCGAGTTCGTGGCGAAGGTCAAGGACAAGAACAGCGGCATCAAGCTGATGGGCTTCGGCCACCGCGTGTACAAGAACTACGACCCGCGCGCCAAGCTGATGCGCGAGACCTGCCACGAGGTGCTCAACGAGCTGGGCCTTCAGAACGACCCCATGTTCAAGCTGGCCATGGCCCTGGAGAAAGTGGCGCTGGAAGACGAGTACTTCGTCTCCCGCAAGCTGTACCCGAACGTCGACTTCTATTCCGGCATCGTGCAGCGCGCCATCGGCATCCCGGTTAGCCTGTTCACGGCCATCTTCGCGCTGGCCCGCACGGTCGGCTGGATCGCGCAGCTCAACGAGATGATCGGCGACCCGGAGTACAAGATCGGCCGCCCGCGCCAGCTGTTCACCGGCTCGGTGCGCCGCGACGTCAAGCCGATCGCCACGCGCTGATCGCGCCCTGCTCCCCGGAAGGCCCGCTGTCGCGGGCCTTTTTCATTCGGCCGCCTCCTGGCGATGGCGCCGCTGCGCGCCGATCCATTGCTTCGCCCAGGCGGGATCGCGCAAGGCCTGGGCCTCCTGCCGCAGCTGCGCGAGCACCGCGCGCTGGTGCGCGGCCTGGGCCTCAAGCACCTTGTGCAGCTTCAGGGGATCCAGCGGCGGACCGGACCGGTCCAGGCCGAAGTCGGCCCTGAACTGCAGTTCCACGCCCTCGACCTCCCGCCGCAATTCCTGCGCCTGTTCCGTCAGCACCTTGTTGTAGTGCTTCAGGTGCGTCGCATCGACGCGGGCCAGGTGCTCCGCGTCGATCTGTTCGACCTCCAGCTGCAGCTCCAGCAGGGCGAGCAGGTCCTTGCGGCCATTCGCCTCGTTGACCCGCGCCATCAAGGCGGTCTTGGCGGCGCGCTGCGCCGGGTCGGGCTCGCGGTCGGGATGCAGGGCGCTGGCGAGCTTGCGGTACACCTCGCGCAGCGACTGGCCCACCCGCTGCGCGCTGGCCTCGCGCCGCTGCTGGCCGGCGGACTTGCGCGCCGGCATTTCTTCGCGCAGGTCCTCCAGGATCGGCGGCGACTCCTCCTCCTCGATGCGGTCGTCCCATCCGGCTGCCGCTGCCCCGAGCATCTCCTCGGCCACTTGGCGGTCGCCGCGCGGCCAGCGGCCGGCCTCCATGGCCGCCTCCAGGGTCCGCTTCCATTGCACCAGCAGCGGCGTGAGCTTCGCTTCCAGCGGCACCAGCACCT
>JAKFEA010000023.1:0-16919 GCA_036675905.1 Acidovorax sp.
CGAACTTGGTCGACAGGATCGTGGTGATCGCCGCCGTCAGCGTGGTCTTGCCGTGGTCCACGTGGCCGATCGTGCCCACGTTGACGTGCGGCTTGGTGCGCTCGAATTTACCTTTTGCCATTTCAGTTCCTCACAAAGAGCAATGCCCGTGTCACCGGTTTAAGGTCTGCACTGTGTTGCGGTTTCCCTGACCACGAGGCCAATCAGGGGCACACAGTCGCAGACCGGGATCTGCTCACTCCCCCTCTGGGGGAGGGCTGGGGAGGGGGCGCTCCATCGCCGCAAGAGCCCCCATCCCGACCTTCCCCCGGAGGGGGAAGGAGAAAAGCCTTCTAGAACTTATTTAGCCCTCGCCGCCACGATGGCTTCGGCGACGTTCTTCGGAGCCTCGCTGTAGTGCTTGAACTCCATGGTGTACGTGGCGCGGCCCTGGGACATCGAGCGCAGGGTGGTCGAGTAGCCGAACATCTCGGACAGCGGCACCTCGGCCTTGATGGTCTTGCCGCCGCCGACCATGTCGTCCATGCCCTGCACCATGCCGCGGCGGGACGACAGGTCGCCCATCACGTTGCCGGCGTAGTCCTCGGGCGTCTCCACTTCCACGGCCATCATCGGCTCGAGGATGACCGGGCTGGCCTTGCGGCAGCCTTCCTTGAAGCCGAAGATGGCAGCCATCTTGAACGCCTGCTCGGACGAGTCCACGTCGTGGTACGAACCGAAGTGCAGCGTGACCTTGACGTCCACCACCGGATACCCGGCCAGCACGCCGGCGTTCAGGGCTTCGACCACGCCCTTCTCGACCGCCGGGATGTACTCGCGCGGCACCACGCCGCCCTTGATGGCGTCGACGAACTCGAAGCCCTTGCCGGCTTCGTTCGGCTCGATCTTGAAGACGACGTGCCCGTACTGGCCCTTGCCGCCCGACTGGCGCACGAACTTGCCTTCGGCCTCGTCGACCTGCTTGCGGATCGTCTCGCGGTAGGCCACCTGCGGCTTGCCGACGTTGGCTTCGACGCCGAACTCGCGCTTCATCCGGTCGACGATGATTTCCAGGTGCAGCTCGCCCATGCCGCCGATGATGGTCTGGCCCGACTCCTCGTCGGTGTTCACGCGGAACGACGGGTCTTCCGCGGCCAGGCGTTGCAGGGCAATGCCCATCTTTTCCTGGTCGGCCTTGCTCTTGGGCTCCACCGCCTGGCGGATCACCGGCTCGGGGAACACCATGCGCTCGAGCGTCACGATCGAGTCCGGGTCGCACAGCGTCTCGCCAGTGGTGACGTCCTTCAGGCCCACGCAGGCGGCGATGTCGCCGGCGCGGATCTCGTCGATCTCGATGCGGTTGTTGGCGTGCATCTGCACGATCCGGCCGATGCGCTCCTTCTTGCCGCGCACCGGGTTGAAGACGCTGTCACCCTTGCTGAGCACGCCCGAATAGACGCGCACGAACGTCAGCTGGCCGACGAACGGGTCGGTCATCAGCTTGAACGCCAGCGCCGAGAACTTCTCGCTGTCGTCGGCCTTGCGGGTGGTTTCCTTCTCGTGGTCGTCGATGCCGGCCACCGGCGGGATGTCCACCGGCGAGGGCAAATAGTCGATCACGGCGTCCAGCATGCGCTGCACGCCCTTGTTCTTGAAGGCGGTGCCGCACAGCATCGGCTGGATCTCGCTGGCGATCGTGCGGGTGCGCAGCCCCAGCTTGATTTCCGCCTCGGCCAGGTCGCCTTCCTCGAGGTACTTGTTCATCAGTTCCTCGTTGGCTTCGGCGGCGGCCTCGACCATCTTCTCGCGCCACTCGTTGGCGGTGGCAACGAGGTCGGCCGGGATCTCGGCGTACTCGAACTTCATGCCCTGCGAGGCCTCGTCCCAGATGATGGCCTTCATCTTGAGCAGGTCGACCACGCCCTTGAAGTTGTCCTCGGCGCCGATCGGGATCACGATCGGAACCGGGTTGGCCTTCAGGCGCAGGCGCATCTGCTCGTAGACCTTGAAGAAGTTGGCGCCGGTGCGGTCCATCTTGTTGACGAACGCCAGGCGCGGCACCTTGTACTTGTTGGCCTGGCGCCAGACCGTCTCGGACTGCGGCTGCACGCCGCCCACGGCGCAGTACACCATGCAGGCGCCGTCGAGCACGCGCATGGAACGCTCCACCTCGATGGTGAAGTCCACGTGGCCGGGGGTGTCGATGATGTTGAAGCGGTGCTCCGGATAGGACAGGTCCATGCCCTTCCAGAAGCAGGTGACCGCCGCCGAGGTGATGGTGATGCCGCGCTCCTGCTCCTGCTCCATCCAGTCGGTGGTGGCGGCGCCGTCGTGCACCTCGCCGAGCTTGTGCGTCACGCCGGTGTAGAACAGGATGCGCTCGGTGGTGGTGGTCTTGCCGGCGTCGATGTGCGCCGAGATGCCGATGTTGCGATATCGCTCGATGGGCGTTTTGCGGGCCATGATGATCTTTCCTTGAAAACGGAGCGGGCCCGCTCGTGGCGGGCCCCAGCCGTGGAGTGCTTCAGATGGGGACGGTGGTCAGAAGCGGAAGTGCGAGAAGGCCTTGTTGGCCTCGGCCATGCGGTGCACTTCGTCGCGCTTCTTCATGGCGCCGCCGCGGCCTTCGGTGGCTTCCATCAGCTCGTTGGCCAGGCGCAGGGCCATGGACTTCTCGCCGCGCTTCTTGGAGGCTTCCTTGATCCAGCGCATCGACAGCGCCAGGCGGCGCACCGGGCGCACTTCCACCGGCACCTGGTAGTTGGCGCCGCCCACGCGGCGGGACTTGACCTCGACCATGGGCTTGACGTTGTTGATCGCCATGGTGAAGGCCTCGACCGGGTCGCGGCCGGGGTTCTTCTTCTCGATCTGCTCGAGCGCGCCGTAGACGATGCGCTCGGCGACCGCTTTCTTGCCGCCTTGCATGATGACGTTCATGAACTTGGCGAGCTCGACATTGCCGTACTTGGGATCCGGCAGGATTTCACGCTTGGGGACTTCGCGACGACGTGGCATGTTTCACCTCTTCAATTGCTTCAGCTGGCCTTTTCAAGGGCCGTGGGAGCCATCCGGCTTCCCGCTTACTCGACCCAAGAACGGGTCACTACGCTGGTTCAGCCTGCCAGGGCCGAACAGCACCGACAAACTACGATGGGCCTCAGGCCTTCTTCGGGCGCTTGGCGCCGTACTTGGAGCGCGATTGCTTGCGATCCTTGACGCCCTGCAGGTCGAGCGAGCCGCGCACGATGTGGTAGCGCACGCCCGGCAGGTCCTTCACCCGGCCGCCGCGCACGAGCACCACCGAGTGCTCCTGCAGGTTGTGGCCTTCGCCGCCGATGTAGGAGATCACCTCGAAGCCGTTGGTCAGGCGCACCTTGGCGACCTTGCGCAGGGCCGAGTTCGGCTTCTTGGGCGTCGTGGTGTACACGCGGGTGCACACGCCCCGGCGCTGGGGGCTGTTCTGCATCGCGGGGGACTTCGATTTGGTCTTTTCGACCTCGCGCCCCTGACGCACGAGTTGGTTGATGGTTGGCATTGGAAAAAATGGTCCCTAAGCGTCTGGAAACTGCGCGGCCGGCGACTTGTGGCTCGCGGCGCGCACGACTTCCCCGCCCCAAATTGCGGGAAAGCCCGCCAGTATAGCCGGATGCGGGTTTGCCCTCAAGCGTGGGCAGGCTTCTAGCGGATCCAGAGGCGGATGGCGTCCCAGGCCCGGCCCAGCACCCCGGCCTCCTCGACCGCTTCCAGCGCAACCAGGGGCACTTCGGCCACGGGCTTGTCGCCGGCCAGGACCTTGAGCGTGGCCACCTGCTGGCCCTTGCCGAACGGCGCCACCAGCGGATCGGGGCGCGCCACCGCCGTCTTGAGCTGGGAGGCCGTGCCCGCGGGCACCGCCACCACCAGCGGCTGCGTGCGCCCGAGCTTCACCGTGTTGGCCGTGCCCTTCCAGACTTCGGGCGTGACCACCGCCTGGTTGGCGTCGAACAGCTTGATGCCTTCCCAGGCCGTGAAGCCCCAGTTCAGCAGCTTCTGCGACTCGTTGGCCCGCACGTTCTCGCTGGACGTGCCCAGTACGATGGACAGCAACCGGCGGCCCGGCAGGTTGGGGAAATCGCGCCGGGCGGTGGCGACGAGGCAGTAGCCGGCGGCATCGGTGTGGCCGGTCTTGAGGCCGTCCACGGTCGGGTCGCGGAACAGCAGCATGTTGCGGTTGGTGTCGTTGGCCGTGGGCGTGCCCTGGTAGCGGTACTTGCGGATCGAGTAGTAGTGCGTGTACTCGGGGAAGTCCTGCAGCAGGCGGGTGGCCAGGATGCTCAGGTCGCGGGCCGTGGTCGTGTGCCCCGGGGCCGTCAGGCCTTCCGAGTTCTTGTACGCGGTGTTGTTCATCCCCAGCGCCTTGGCCTGGACGTTCATCAGCTCCACGAAGCGCTCGACACTGCCGGCCACGCCCTCGGCCAGGGCCACCGTGGCGTCATTGCCCGATTGCACGATCATCCCCTTGACCAGGTCTTCCACCGGCACCTGCATGCTGGGGTCGATGAACATCCGCGAGCCGGGCATCTTCCACGCCCGCACGCTCACGGGCAGCGTCTGCTGCAGGCTGATCTTCTTCGCGCGCAGCGCGTCGAACACCAGGTAGGCGCTCATCAGCTTGGTCAGCGAGGCGGGTTCGACCGGGCTGTCGACGTCGCGGCCGGCCAGCACCTGGTTGGCGCTGACGTCCATCAGCAGGTAGCTGCGCGCGGCGATCTCGGGAGGCTGGGGCGCCTGGGCTGCGGCGGCGAAGCAAAGCAGGGCGAGCAACGGCGCGGCCAGCGCCTTGGCAAGACGTGTCATCGGCAGGGGGAACTCCTTCAGCTGCGGAGGTGGCGTGCCACCAGGTTTTTCAGGAGCGGCAATTGTCCGTGAAAGAAGTGGCCCACTCCGGGCACCAGCGTCAGCGGCAGGGTTTGCGGACGCGCCCAATCGAGGACCGCCTGCAACGGCACCGTGTCATCCTGCTCGCCGTGGACGATCAGCGCACGCCCGTGGGCATCGGCGGGCAGCGCCGGCACGGCGAAGCGCGAGGCCGCCGTGCCCACCAGGACGATCTTGCGCACCTCGCGCTCGCCCCAGAGCGATTCGATCACGCGCGCGGCCACATAAGCGCCGAAGGAAAAACCGGCCAGCGCGATCGGGCCCTCGGGCGCCAGCGCCTGCACGAGGCCTTGCATGTCGTGCGCCTCGCCGCGGCCCTCGTCGTGCCCGCCGGCGCTCGCACCGACACCGCGGAAGTTGAAGCGCACGGCACTCCAGCCTTCCTGCACGAAGGCCCTGGCCAGCGTCTGCACCACCTTGTTCTCCATGGTGCCGCCGTACAGCGGGTGGGGATGGGCGATGAAGGCGATGCCGGCGCGCGCCTTCTCGGGATCGTCGCGCAGCACCTCGATGACGCCCGCCGCGCCTGGCACCTGCAACCGCCGCGTGTAGGCGTTCATGGCGCAGGACTCAGCGGCCCAGGTGCGGCGGCGTGAGCAGGCGTTCGACCACGCGGCCGTTCTTCAGGTGCGACTCGACGATCTCGTCGATGTCCTGCGGGTCCACGTAGGTGTACCAGACCGCTTCCGGGTAGACGACCGCCACCGGGCCTGCGGCGCAGCGGTCCAGGCAGCCGGACTTGTTGACGCGCACCTTGCCCGGCCCGTTCAGGCCCTGCGCCTTGACTTGCGCCTTGCAGCGGTCGAAGGCGGCCTGCGCGCCGTGGTCCGCGCAGCAGTTCTCGCCGTTGGTGCGCTGGTTCAGGCAGAAGAAGATGTGCCGCTCGTAGTAGGAGGGCTGCTCGGAATTCATCCGACGATTCTAGGCCGCGCCTCTCCGGAGGAGACGCGCACCAGCACATAGGCCAGGGCTGCGTATGGCCACAGCCACCCGAGCCACTGCACCAGGCCATGGAAGCGGATGAAGCGGCCCTGCTCCCAGGTTTGCAGCGTGTGCGCGAAGTAGGCGTTCGCCGGCGCCTGGTTCAACAGGCTCAGTTGCAGCACCAGCAGCAACAGCAGCAGGGCCGCGCACCCGCGGCGGGGCAGCGCCAGCAACGCCAGCGCCAGCACCAGCCCGGTGACCAGGCCCAGGCGCACCGGCAGCGTCAGCCAGGTCCAGGCATGCGCGGGCCCCCAGCTCAGGGCCGCCGACAACGCCGTGACCGCGACTCCGGCGGCCACCAGCAGGGCCGCGAACAGCGCACGGCGCCCGATCGATTGCATGACCGAATAGGCCAGCAGGCACGGCGCGAGCGCCCCCAGGGCCACGCAGATCAGCTCGGCCCCGGGCACCAGCGGCTGCAACTCCACGTCGCGCACCGGCAGCCACTCCAGGAACGGCGTGTCCATCAGCCATTCCGCCACCGCCGCTTCGAGTCGCTCGAACACCTGCCCGAGTCCGAGTGGAACCGCCGCCGGGAACAGCAGCGCCACCGGCCACAGCGCCAGCAGCACCAGTGCGCCGCGGGCCTCGTCCACGAACCAGCGCACCCGGAAGCGGCTCCAGTGGTCCAGCGCGCCGGCCTTCTCCAGCCCCACCGCCAGCGCGGCGCCGAGCAGCGCGCCCAAGGCGTTGAGACCGAAATCGACATTGGAAGGCACCCGGGCCGGCAGGTAGGTCTGCAGCGCTTCCAGGCAGAAGGAGAGGATCGCGCCGGACAGCGTGGCGACAGCCAAGGGCGCCCACGGCCTGGCTTGGGGCAGGGCGCCGCCCCGCCGCATGAAGGCCAGCGCCAGCAGGAAACCCAGCGGCGCATAGCCCGCGGTATTGGCCGCGAAGTCGAACGCCGTCCAGTAGCGCGGCCACGGGCTGTGCAGGAACGCCCAGGGCACTATCCCCTGGTCGCGCCAGTCGGTGAACGGGTACAGGCTGGCGTAGACGACCAGCGCAGCCCAGGCCTGCGCCAGCGGCCAGGCCGAAGTCTTGCGTGCCGCCATCCGCGCTGCCGTCAGAAGGGCTTGACCACCACCAGCACCACCGCCGCCAGCAGCAGCAGCACCGGTGCTTCGTTGAACCAGCGGTACCAGCGATGGCTGCGCCGGTCCTCGCCGGCTTCCAGGCGGCGCAGCAGGCGCGCGCAGGCGTGGTGGTAGCCGACGGTGAGCACCACCACCGCCAGCTTGGCGTGCATCCAGCCGCTGCCGCGGCCTATGCCCCACCCGAGCCAGAGCCACAGCCCAAGGGCGATGGCCGGCACCGCCAGCAGCGTGGTGAATCGAAGCAGCTTGCGCGCCATCAGCAGCAGGCGCTCGCGCTCGGCGACCGAGCCCGGCGCGACCATCGCCAGATTCACGTAGATGCGAGGCAGGTAGAACAGCCCCGCGAACCAGCTCGCGATGAACACGATGTGAAGCGCCTTGACCCAGAGCATGCGGCGAGTGTACGGAAGGGCTGCGGCGGCGGCGGCGCCAGCACCCGCAGGCAGCGCACGGGCAAAAAAAACCCCGGCGATCAGCCGGGGTTGAGAAGCCTTTTTGCTGTCACACATCAAGGCGCCCGCTCAGGGAGGAAAAGCGGGGGGCGGCAAGCCGCCCGGGGCGTAATTTAACAAAGCCCCTCCCGGCCATCAAGCCGGCCGAGGCAAAGCCGCGGATGCGCCGTGGGCTGGCCCAGTGGCCATGGGGCACAATTTTCCCCATGGTCCTGCACGCCCCCTACCCCCAAGGCCGCCCGCGCCGCCTGCGCCGCGACGATTTCACCCGCAACCTGGTGCGCGAGCACGCACTCTCGCCGCATGACCTGATCTACCCGGTGTTCGTGCTCGATGGCCGGAACCAGCGCCAGGCGGTGGCCTCCATGCCGGGCGTGGAGCGCCTGAGCGTGGACCTCCTGCTGCCGGTGGCGCAGGAGTGCGTGGAGCTGGGTATCCCGGTGATGGCGCTCTTTCCCGTGATCGACCCCTCGCTCAAGACCGAGGACGGGCGCGAGGCCTTCAACCCGGAAGGCCTGGTGCCGCGCGCCGTGCGCGCGCTCAAGCAGCACTTCCCGCAGCTGGGCGTGATGACCGACGTGGCGCTCGATCCCTTCACCAGCCATGGCCAGGACGGCCTGCTGGACCCGACCGGTTACATCCTGAACGACGAAACCGTGCAGGTGCTGGTGCGCCAGGCGCTGGTGCAGGCCGAGGCCGGCGTGGACATCGTCGCGCCCAGCGACATGATGGACGGCCGCATCGGCGCGATCCGGCAGGCACTGGAGTCGCGCGGCTCCATCCACACCCGCATCATGGCCTACAGCGCCAAGTACGCCAGCGCCTTCTACGGGCCCTTCCGCGATGCGGTCGGCTCCGCCGCCAACCTGGGCAAGGGCAACAAGAAGGTCTACCAGATGGACCCCGGCAACAGCGACGAGGCGCTGCGCGAGGTGGCCATGGACATCGCCGAAGGCGCCGACATGGTGATGGTCAAGCCCGGCATGCCCTACCTGGACATCGTGAGGCGGGTGAAGGACGAATTCCGCATGCCCACCTTCGTCTACCAGGTCTCGGGCGAGTACGCGATGCTGCAGGCCGCCGCTCGCAACGGCTGGCTGGACGGCGAGGCCGTGATGATGGAAAGCCTGCTGGCGTTCAAGCGTGCCGGCGCCGACGGCATCCTGACCTACTTCGCGGTCGAAGCGGCGCGTCGCCTGCGTTCCTGACGCGCCCGCCCATGCACATCGTCGAATTCACGCCCGGCACGCTGCGCTTCCTGGATGAAGTGCCGGCGCAGGCGCCGCGCGATGGGTTCGTCTGGATCTACCTGGATCGCGAGAGCCTTCCCGGTCACCTGCCCGCCTTGCAGGCGGCCTGCCAGCGCCTGGGCGGCTCCGCGCTGCTGGACCTGCACCTGAAGGACCTGGGCAACCGGGCCCACCCTTCGCACTACGACTACACCTCGGTCTATGACCTGGTGGTGTTCCGCCGGTTGGCCACGGCGGAAGAAGTGGACAGCGAACTGCAGGAGCACGCGGCTGCGGCGCCGGCCGCTCCGGCGGCGTTGGCCAGCTTCTATCGAATCCGCACGCGCGCCCTGGGTTTCGTGGTGTTCGACCGCCTGCTGGTGACGGTGCATCCGAGCGGCTGCCTGACCGCCCGCTCGTTCATCTCGCGCTACCTGTCGGATGCCGTGCAGAGCGAGGGCCTGAACGGCGCCAATCGCAGCCGGCTGCCAGCCAGCCCGTCCGACCTGATGCTGCGCATGGTCAACGTGATGGTGGACAGTTACCTGGACTTGCGCCGGCAGCTGACCGGCGAACTGGACCAGTGGCAGCAGGACCTGCTGCGCCCCCGCGCCGACTTCCGCAACTGGGGCGCGCTGATGGTGGCCCGGCGCGAGCTGCACACGCTGGAAGACCTGTGCGAGGAGCAGTCCGATGCCATGCAGGAGTGGCTGGACACCGCGCGCGAGCAGCCCCCTCCGGGCCTGTCGCAGGCCGAGCGCGACGGCCTGATCGCCCGCGCGCGTGACGTGCTGGAGCACATCCAGCGGGTGGTCCAGCAGGTGCGGCGCATGGAGCAGGGCGCCGAAACCGTGGTGCAGATCCACTTCTCCGCCCAGAGCCACCGCACCAACAACATCATGCGCACGCTGACGGCGCTGACGGCCATCTTCCTGCCGCTGAACCTGATCACCGGCGTGTTCGGCATGAACTTCGCCAGCATGCCGCTGCTGGCCAACCCGCTCGGCTTCTGGGCGGCGGTGGGCTCGATGGTGTTCGTTGCGCTGGCGCTGGGACTGGTGTTCTGGCGCAAGCGTTACCTGGAGCGCAGCGTGCGCTGAGCGCGCGGGCGGTGGTCAGACCAGCGGCGGCTGCAAGCCTTCATTGGCGATCACGCGCTGCACGGCGGGCCGCTCCAGCATGCGCTGCAGGTAGGGCCCCAGCTGCGGCCGCTCGCGGGCGCGGCCTTCGCTGAAGTTGCGGGTCCACCGGCACAGCGTGAACACGTAGGCATCCAGCGCGCTGTAGCGATCGCCCATGAACCAGGGCCCGCCGGTGCGCGCCAGTTCCGCATCCAGCTGCTCGAGCAGGCCGCCGACCCGCTGTTGCGCATGCCGCTTGAGCTCAGCTGCGCCGGCCTCGTTGCCCTCGTCCATCCAGCGATGGGGGTAGAAGTAGACGATCAACGTGGCCTGCAGCGTGTTGGTCAGCCACATGAGCCATTTGTAGAAGTGGGCCCGCTGCGGCGTCCCCGCTTCGGGCGCGAGTTGCGCGCCCGGATGCGTGTCGCACAGGTGCAGCGTGATGGCCGCGGTTTCGTACAGGACCAGCTCGCCGTCGACCAGCACCGGAATCAGCCCGTTGGGATTGAGCCGAAGGTAGGCCGGGTCCTTGTGCGCGTTGGCGGCGCGGTCCACGTGCACCCGTTCGTAGGGCGCGCCGATCTCCTCCAGCACGATGTGCGGCACCATGGCCGCGGAGCTGGGATAGTGGTGCAGCTGGATCATGCGGCGTGGGCCTCAGGCGGCCAGGTTCTTGTCGAAGAAAGCGAGCGAACGCTCGCGCGCCAGCTTCGCGGCCGGCTCGTTCCAGGAGCCGCGCTGGTCGCAGTTGAAGCCGTGGTTGGCCGCGTAGACATGCACCTCGACTTGCGGGTGGGCCTTGCGGAAGGCCTCGACGCCGGCCATCGGGATCCAGTGATCCTGGTCGCCGAAATGGGACAGCACCGGCACCTTGGGCTGGCGCGCGGATTCGTCCGGCGTGGTCATGCCGCCGCCGTAGTAGGTCACCGCCGCCGACAGGCCCTCCAGCGTGCAGGCCGACCGCCACGACAGCAGCCCGCCCCAGCAGTAGCCGACGACGCCGACCTTGCCGGCCTGCGCGGCGTGGCGGATCGCGGCCTGGATGTCCTGCAGCACGCCGGGGGCCGGCAGCGCCTCCGCCGCCGCCTTCAGCGCGGAGCCGGCCGCCATGTCGTCCTGCGAGTAGCCCAGCTCCACGCCCGGCTTGACGCGGTGGAACGTGGAGGGCGCGACGGCGAGCCAGCCCTCGGCCGCGTAGCCGTCGGCCACCGAGCGGATGTGCGAGTTGACGCCGAAGATCTCCTGCAGCACCACCACGGCACCCTTGGGCCGCCCGGCCGGTTGTGCCACCCAGGCGGGAAAGCTGAAGCCATCAGCGGCCTGCAGGTCCACGAAGCTGCCCATGTTCGTCTCCTTGTCGGTTGGGGTTGGAGGCCGCGGGCCGCGCGGCCCGCCCTTTGTTCTAATCGGGTTGTATCGTAGTCGCGCCCTCGGCGCAGGAGGCGGGAATTGGAGCGAGTCGTGCTGGTCACCGGCGGCAGCCGGGGCATTGGCGCCGCCACGGCCAGGCTGGCGGCGGTGCGGGGGTGGTCGGTGGCGGTCAACTACGCATCCCATGCCGACGCTGCGCAGCAGGTGGTGCGCGCCGTCGAGGACGCGGGCCGCCGCGCCATGGCCGTCCAGGCCGACGTGTCCGACGAGCAGCAGGTGCTGCGCATGTTCGCGGAGATCGACGAGCGCCTCGGCCGCGTCACCGACCTGGTCAACAACGCCGGCGTGGTCGACGTGAGCGAGCGCGTCGACCAGATGAGCGGCGCGCGCCTGCAGCGCATCTTCGGCATCAACGTGATCGGCTCCTTCCTGTGCGCACGCGAAGCGGTGCGGCGGATGAGCACGCGGCATGGTGGCCCCGGCGGCGCGATCGTCAATGTTTCCAGCGCGGCGTCGCGGCTCGGCTCCCCCAGCCAGTACGTGGACTACGCCGCAGCCAAGGGCGCGATCGACGTGTTCACCGTGGGCCTGGCCAAGGAACTGGCCGCCGAGGGCATCCGCGTCAACGCGGTGCGGCCCGGCTTGATCGACACCGACATCCACGCCTCCGGCGGCATCCCCGACCGCGTGCAGCGGTTGGCGCACGAGGTGCCCATGCATCGCGGCGGCAGCGCGGAAGAAGTGGCGCAGGCCATCGTGTGGCTGCTCTCGCCCGAGGCCAGCTACACCACCATGAGCCTGCTGGACGTATCGGGAGGGCGCTGATGGCGATTCGTTACTACTGGGAAGACCTGCAGGCCGGGCGGGTGCTGGACCTGGGCACGGTGACGCCGACGGCCGGGGCGATCAAGGAGTTCGCCGCGCAGTTCGACCCCCAGCCCTTCCACCTGGACGAAGAGGCCGGCCGGCAGTCGGTGTTCGGCGGGCTGTGCGCCAGCGGCTGGCACACCTGCGCGATGGCGATGCGGCTGACCGTCGACAACTTCCTGCGCGAATCCAGCAGCATGGGCTCGCCCGGGCTGGAGAGCCTCAAGTGGCTCAAGCCGGTGTATCCCGGCGACACGCTGGCGCTCAAGCACCGGGTCCTCGAGTCACGGCCGATGAACAGCCGGCCCGACCTCGGCCTGGTGCGCTCGGTCTGGGAGATGTTCAACCAGCGCGGCGAGCAGGTGCTGCACATGGAGGGCTACGGCATGTTCCGCCGCCGCACGCCCGCCACCCCCGACGCCTCCACCGCCGACTGATGGACTTCAAGCCGCTGATCACGCTGCTGGCGCTGGTGAACCCGCTGGCCATCGTGCCCTTCTTCATCCACTACACCGACGGCTTCAGCCGCCAGCAGCGGCGCGACACGGTGGTGACGGCGGCCACCACGGCGTTCCTGGTGATCGCGATCAGCGCGCTGCTGGGATTGCAGGTGCTGGAGTTCTTCAACATCTCGCTGGCCAGCTTCCAGGTGGGCGGCGGCATGCTGCTGCTGGTCAGCGCGCTGAACATGCTCAATGCGCAGCCGGCCGAGGCCAAGCCGGCGGCGCAGGACCTGGAGCAGGGCGCGGAGAAGGCGGCGATGGGCGCCAGCATTGCCGTCGTGCCCCTGACCATCCCCCTGCTGACCGGCCCGGCCACCATCTCCACCGTGGTGATCTACGCCGAACGCGCCAAGACCTTCTGGCAGATGTCGGCGCTGGTGGGCTACGGCGTGGTGATCGGGCTGGCCACCGCGTTGTGCTTTGCGCTGGCAGAGCCGATCGCGCGGGTGCTGGGCAAGACCGGCATCAGCGTGATGACGCGGCTGATGGGGCTGATCCTCGCGGCGCTGGCCGTCGAAGTGATGGCCCTGGGCTTGATCAAGCTATTCCCGGGCCTGGCCCGGTAGCCGGGTGCGGGCACGCCCCGCTAGACCGGCGCGCCCGGCCCTGCCGACGCCTGCTGCAGGTGCCGCAGCAGCTGGTTGCTGGTGTTGCGCAGGCGCTGGGCCAGCAGCTGGGTGATCTTCACCAGCAACTTGGCGCCCACCGCGGGCTGCTCGGCGATCAGGCTGGCCACCGCCGCGCGGCTGAGGACCGCCGCTTCCACCTCGCCGAGCGCCCAGCAGCTGGCGTAGCGAGGCTCGCCGTCCAGCATCGACATCTCGCCCAGCGCCGCGCCCTCGCGCAGCACCGCCAGCCGCGCCGTCGTGTCCGCCAGCGCGCCGCGGTCGACCGCGGCGCCGACCTTGCGCTTGCCCACGTCGACCGTTCCCGACAGCAGCAGCATCATCCAGTCGCTGGCGTCGCCCTCGGCGATCAGCACCTGCCCCGCCTGCGCCCGCACGTGCAGCATCGCGCGGCCCAGGATTTCCGCCTCGGCCGGCGTGAAGTCCTGCAGGAACTGCGATTCGCGCAGCAGGTCGCGCCGCTGCGACAGCCCGTCGCAGGGGCCCAGCACCTGCAGCCCGGCCGCCTGCATCTCGTCCTGCAGCGGTGGCTGCGCGCCCGCGCCGTTGACCAGCCTGGCGGCTGCCTCGGTGCCGGGCGCCGGGTTCACGCTCATGGCTGCGCCCGCGCCACCTGCAGCAGCCACTGGCTGATGTCCGCCGCGGCCGCGTCGGCGGCCTCCGTCAGCGCGCGCACGCCGCCGGACGCATCCTGCGTGGGCGCCACCCCCTGCACCGCGATGCTGCGCTGGCCGACCAGCTTCTCGCCCGCCGTGGTGCTGAGGAACAGCGTGGCGCGCAGCCGGATCACGCCGCGGCTGCTGTCCGGCGTGTCGAACACATGGGCGAACTCCTCCAGCTCCATGCGCAGCAGGTACAGCGGCTGCGCCGCCTCGCGCGCCAGCGAGGCGCTCTCGTCCAGGTTCAGCACCGGACGCTCGCGCCCGAGCTGCTGGCGCAGGCGCTGGCGCACCAGCTGCGGCGGCGGCGCGCTCCAGCGCGACTGCGAATAGGCGCGCAGCTGGTAGTCGTCGGAGTAGCCGAAGCGGTACAGGATGGCCGAGCCCTCCAGCGCGCCGGCGGCATCGATCTCCGGCACCACCAGGGCGAAGCGCGGGCCGGCGCGCTCGATCGGCGGCGTGATCGGCGGCAGCGGGCCCATGTCGAACAGGGTCGGGCGCACCGGCTTGTCGACGATGTTGGCGCACGCGGCCAGCAGCAGCAGGGACAGGGCGGCGGCGGTGCGCGCGAGGATGCGGGTCATCATTTCGTCGCTCCTGGGGGCGTGAAGCCTTCCTCGCCGGGGCCCGGCTCGATGCGGCCGGTGCCGAAGATCAGCGATTGCGGGTTGTCGTTGATGCCGATGATGGTGCGGCTGAGCTGGCGCACGGCGCGCGAGGTGTCTTCGGTCACCCGGTTGATGCGCGGCAGGGTGGCGGAATTGAAGGCGTCGGCGGCGTGCGCCAGCGATTCGGTGCCCGCCGACAGCCGGTCCATCGGGCCGTCGGGCGCGTTCAGCCGGCGCGCCGTCTGGCCGATCTCGCTGATGGTGGCGCGGGTGGCCTCGGACGTTTCCTGCAGCGAGGCCAGCGCGCTGTCGGTGCGCCGCACCAGCGAGGGGATGTTCACCCGTTGCGGACCGAACTGCGCGGTGAGCGTGGCGTCGAGGTTGCGGCTCAGGGTGGTGATGCTGGCGGCGGCCTCGGCCACGTTGTCGAAGGCGGAGGTGAAGCGCTTCTGGTTCGACTCGGACAGCAGCTGGCTGATGCGGGTGCTGGCCTGCTCGACCTGCTCCATGATGACCTCGCCGCGCGAGGCCAGCTTGGACAGCAGGCCCGGCTTGAGCGGGATGCGCGGCGGCGCCTCGTCGTTGGGCAGCAGCAGCGGGGCCGGCTGGCCGGCATCGTCGAGCTGCACGAAGGCCAGCCCGGTCACGCCCTGGAACGACAGCGTGGCGAAGGTCTCGCGCGTGATCGGCGTGCCCTCGGCGATGTCCAGCCGCACCAGCACGTTGCCCTGCACCTGCGGGTCGAACGCAATCGCGGTGACCTTGCCGACGTCCACGCCGCGCAGGCGCACCGGCGCCTGCTCCTGCAGGCCGGTGACCGCTTCGCGGGTGGAGATCTCGTAGGCGTGGCGCTCGCCGCTGTCCCGCGTGAGCCAGGCGCCCAGCAGCAGCAGCAGGCCGGTCAGCGCCAGCACGAAGATGCCGGCGGCCAGGGCGTGGGCTTTGTTCTGCATCGGGTCGGTCTCCTAGACGGCAAAGGGGTACTCGCGCAGCAGCTCCATCGCGCGCTGGCCGCGCGGGCCGAGGAAGAAATCATGCACAAACGGGTGCTGGAAGGCGATCACCTGTTTGGGCGGGCCGTTGACGATCACGCGGCGGTCGGCCAGCACCGCGATGCGCGTGGACAGCTCGAACAGCGTGTCGAGGTCGTGCGTGACCATGATGACCGTGAGCGCCAGGTCGCGGTGCAGCGCCCGCAGCAGCGTCACGAAGCCGTCGGAGCTGTCGGGGTCCAGCCCCGCCGTGGGCTCGTCCAGCAGCAGCAGCGGCGGATCCATGATCAGGGCGCGCGCCAGCGCCACCCGCTTGATCATCCCGCCCGACAGGTCGGACGGCATCTTGGCGCCGTCCTCGGGCTTGAGGCCCACCATCTGCAGCTTGACGATCGCCGCTTCGCGAACCAGTTCCGGCGGCAGCGTGCGCAGCTCGCTGAGCGGGAAGGCGATGTTCTCCAGCACGGTGAAGGCGGAAAACAGGGCGCCGTGCTGGAACAGCATGCCCACGCGGCTGGCGGCGCCGCGCTGCCCGAGCTCCGCCACCCGCCGGCCCAGCACCCGGATCTCGCCGGCGGCCGGTTGCTCCAGGCCCAGGATCTGGCGCAGCAGCACGGTCTTGCCGGTGCCCGAGCCGCCCACCAGCGACAGCACCTCGCCGCGCTGCACGCACAGATCCAGGTTCTCGTGCACGGTGAAGCGGCGGCCGGGCAGCTCGAACACGGTGCTCAGGCCGCGGATGTCGACCATGGGCGTGCCGTTCGCCGGCAACAACGGTGCGGCCAGCGCCTGCGCCATCAGAACCCCACTTCCTGGAAGGCGATCGCGAACAGCGCGTCCACCAGGATCACCGCCGTGATCGAGGTCACCACCGATGCGGTCGTGCCTTCGCCCAGGCTCTGGGTGTTGGGCTCCACGGCCAGGCCGTAGTGGCAGCCGATCAGCGCGATCAGCAGGCCGAACACCACCGACTTGGAGGTCGCCAGCAGCAGGTTGCCGATCTGCACCGCCTCGGGCAGCGCACGCATGAAGAAGGTCGGCGTGATGCCCAGCGAGATGTCGGCGGCCAGGATGCCGCCGGCCAGCGCGCACAGCGTGGTCCAGATGCTCACCAGCGGCATGGCGATGGCCAGCGCGAGCGCGCGCGGCAGCACCAGCCGGAAGCTGTGCGAGATGCCCATCACGCTCATCGCGTCGAGTTCTTCCGTCACCCGCATCACGCCGATCTGCGCCGTGATGGAGGAACCGGAACGCCCCGCGACCAGGATGGCGGCCAGCATGGGCCCGAGCTCGCGGATCAGCGCCACGCCCAGGATGTTGACGATGAAGGCATCGGCGCCGAACTGGCGCAGCTGCTTGGCGGTGAGATAGGCCAGCACCACGCCGATCAGGAAGCCGACCAGCGCCGTGATCGGCAGCGCGGTGGCGCCGATGTGGTACAGGTGCCCGGAGAAGTCGCGCCAGGGCCCCTCCTGCGGGCTGCGCAGCAGGCGCAAGCCGTCCATGGCCAGCTG
>JAKFEA010000024.1:0-6942 GCA_036675905.1 Acidovorax sp.
ACCCCCAGCAGCAGCGATCCGATGCCGGTGCGCGAGCCCTTGGGGTCGGTCCAGCCGGCGATCACGAACTCCTGCCGGTGCGCGCACTTGAGCTTGATCCAGTCGGCGGACCGGCGGCCCACGTAGGCCGAGTCGCGCCGCTTGCCGATCACCCCCTCCAGCCCCAGCTGGCAGGCCGCATCGAGCATGGCTTCGGGCGGCGCCTCGAACTCGGCGCTGAAGCGGACGTTGGGATGCGGCTTTCGTTCGACGATGCGCTGCAACACCTCGCGCCGTTGCAGCAGCGGCACGTCGCGCAGGTCGTGGCCGGCGCAGTAGGGCAGGTCGAACAGGTAGTAGACGATCTGTTCGGTCCGGTTCGTGTCGAACGCGCCTTGCAGCGCCTGGAAGTCGGCCGGCGTGTCACGCCCCGGCATGATGATCTCGCCGTCGTACCAGCCGTCCGGCAAGTCCATGGACCGCAAAGCGGCCTCCAGCGCGGACAGGCGCGAGGTCCAGTCGTTGCCGTTGCGGGTGAACAGGCGCACGTGGCCGGACTGCGCGCGCGCCAGCATGCGATAGCCGTCGAACTTGATCTCGAAGAGCCATTCGGCAGGGTGGGCCGGCGGCGCGTCGACCAGCACGGCGAGTTCGGGCTGCAATTCCTCCGGCAGCGCGGCGGGCACGGCACCCTCCGGCGGTCCGGACGAGGGCGAAGGGGCGGGTGGGCGCGTGCCGCCCGGCGCGGCGGCGGCCGGACGGTCATCGAGGTGCTGGACGCTGTCGGGCATTTCGTCCACCACGCTGAACTCGCCGGCGGGCCGGACGAACGCGTCGCGCTCCTTGATCAGCAGCCACGGGTCCTCGCGGCCGTTGCCGCGGCCCTTCATGCGCACCAGCGTCCAGTTGCCGTGCAGCTTGTGGCCGCGCAACTCGAACTTGAGCTTGCCGTCACGCCAGCCCTTGCGGGGGTCTTCCAGCGGGTGCCAGCTGCCCTTGTCCCAGATGATGACCTTGCCGGCGCCGTAATTGCCCTTGGGAATCGTCCCCTCGAAGCGGTTGTACGCAATGGGATGGTCTTCGGTGGGCATCGCCATGCGCTTGTCGGCAGGGTCGTAGCTCGGCCCCTTGGGCACGGCCCAGCTCTTCATCGTGCCGTCCAGCTCCAGCCGGAAGTCGTAGTGCAGGCGCGTGGCCCAGTGCTTCTGCACGACGAAGGCGCGCTGGTCCGCGTTGGCGACGCCGCCCTCGGCCGGCTCGGGCGTGGCCTCGAACCTGCGCTTGGCCCGGTAGGTCTTCAGCGCATCGGAAGCGGGGGAGGGGACTCGCTCGTCGGCCATGCGTCGGGTTCGTGCCGGCGCCGCCGGCGAAATGCGCGGCCCGGCGCAAACCGGGCCGCGCCTGCCTTACTGCGCAGCCGCGCGGAACTGGTCGCGCAGCATCTTCACCTGGTCGTGGTTGCGCTGCACCTGCTGGAACTGGCGCTCCACCACCTGCTTGACCTGCGCGGGCAGGGGCTGCTTGAGCGCCTTGCGGTAGCGCGCCATCGCGTTGTCCTCGCCGCGCTCGGCTTCCTCCAGCACGGCCTTGTCGTCGTAGCTGGACAGCGAGGAACGCACCGACACCCAGCCGCGGTGCAGGGCGCCGGCAGCGCTGCCGCTGTCCCTGGGCGAGCCGCCCAGGTTGCGGATCTGCTGGTTCAGTTCGTCGGCCCCGCGGCGGCAGTCGTCCGCCCGCTGCAGGAACACCGACTTGAGGTCCTGCCGCTTGGCCTGTTCGGCGCAGGCCTGGAAGCCATACTCGCCGTCCTTGCAGCACTCCACCAAGTCCTGCAGCGCGTCGATCACGTCGCCCTGGTCGCCCTTGGCGTTGCCCGCGCTCTGGGCCGAGCCGACCATCCCGGCCGCGCCGGTGCTCCGCTCGTCGATGCGCTGGGTGCCGGCCATGTCGGTGCCGCCGGCCATGGCGCGGCGGCCTTCGCCGCCTGCCAGGTCACCCGCGCGCACCACCGCCGTGTCGCTGGCCATGCCGCCGGTGCCCACGCCGGTGCCGGCACCGCCGCGCTGCAGGTCCACGCGATCCCACGCGGCACGGCTGGCCGGCCGCGCCTGCTCCCAGTTGAGCCCGGAGCCGGCCCGTGCGTTGTCCCACTCGGAGGCCAGCCGTGGCTCGGCCGTGTCCCAGTCGCTCTCGTGCTGCATGCGGCCGTGCACCCCATGCAGGTAGGCCGGGCCGTAATCGTCGAAGCTGCGGCCTTGCTGGTAGTACGGTTCGCGCGTGTAGTTGTCGCGCCAGTGCGCTTCCTCGGCCGTGGGATTGACCGCTTCGGCGGCGGCCTTGCCGGCCAGCCCGCCCACCACGGCGCCGATGACGCCGCCCACGACCGAGCCGACCGGGCCGCCGATCGCGCCCGCCGCAGCCCCTGCCACGGCGCCCCCGGTGGCGCCGACGCCGGTGCCGACCGGGTGCGAGCCGGGTTCGTCGGTGATGGGATCGCGGTTCAGGTCCTTGTCTTCAGCCATGTGAATGCTCCTTGGTGCTCGATGCAACGAACGGTGGCGGCGCAGTCCGCACCGCTGCAAAAAGCATCTTCCGGCGCCCGTGAAACTGGGCCGTCAGCCAAGCCAAGGACTGGGTGTAGGAGAACGGCGTTGCGCCCGCGCGAGCGCTCTTGCCTCTGCGAGGGGAGGTCTTTCGCGGCGCGGCGCACATGCATTCGCCCACGCGTCCTACACCCCGGATGCGCGGCCGTGGGCAGGCTTGCAGGCCAAGGATGTAGCCATGCATGTGACGAGGATGGTGCGGCGCGCCGCAACGGGCGCGTGCCTGGGGCTGGCTGCGGCGCTGGCGCCGGCGAGCAGCGTGGCGGACGCGGGCGGCCTGCGCGCGCAGTACCGCCAGCTGGGCGACGAACTGCGGACCAATGGATTCGGCCGGCCCTTGCACATCGTCTCCGCCGAGCAGCAGGACCGCTTCGCGGGCGTGGTCCATGCGGTGCTGGATCATCCCTTCGCCACCGTGAGCGCGGCGCTGCGCAGTCCGGCGGGCTGGTGCGACATCCTGATCCTGCCGTTCAACACCAAGTACTGCCATGCGGTGGACGGCGCTGCCGGCAGCACGCTGCTGGTGCGCATAGGCCGGCGCTTCGACCAGCCGGTGGAGCAGGCCTATCGCCTGCGCTTCGACTTTCGCGAGGTGGCGGCGCGGGACGACTACTTCGAGAGCCGGCTGCAGGCGCACGAAGGGCCGGTGGGGACGCGCGACTACCGCATCTCGGTGTCGGCGGTGCCGATCGAAGGCGGGCGCACCTTCCTGCGGCTGGACTACTCGTATGGCGTGGGGTTCGCCGGGCGCTTGGCCATGCAGCTGTACCTGGCCACGGCCGGGGCCGACAAGACCGGCTTCACCGTGGTTGGCCGCGGCCCGGACGGGCAGCCGCAGCAGATCGGTGGCGTGCTGGGCGCGGTGGAGCGCAACGCGATGCGCTACTACCTGGCCATCGACGCCTACCTGGATTCGCTGGCGGCGCCGCCGGCCCGGCAGGTCGATCGCCGCATCCGCGGCTGGTATGCCGCCACCCAGCGCTACCCGCAGCTGCGCGAGATGGACATCGCCACCTATGCCGCGATGAAGCGGCAGGAGGTGGAACGCCAGCAGGTGCTGCTGGAATGAAAAAGGCGTCCGTCGGGACGCCTCTCACGTTGCCTGGACCTGGTCTCAGCCCTTCAGGCCCGCGGCGTTGCGCAGCTTCTCGGCCCTGTCTGTCCGCTCCCACGTGAACTCAGGCTCTTCGCGCCCGAAGTGGCCGTAGGCGGCGGTCTTCTCGTAGATCGGGCGCAGCAGGTCCAGCATCTGGATGATGCCCTTGGGGCGCAGGTCGAAGTGCTCGTGCACCAGTTGCGCGATCTTGTCGTCGGGGATCACGCCGGTGCCCTCGGTGTAGACCGTGATGTTCATCGGCCGGGCCACGCCGATCGCGTAGGCCACCTGGATCTGGCACTGGCGCGCCAGCCCGGCCGCGACGATGTTCTTGGCCACGTAGCGGGCGGCATAGGCGGCCGAGCGGTCCACCTTGGACGGGTCCTTGCCGGAGAACGCGCCGCCGCCGTGCGGGCAGGCGCCGCCGTAGGTGTCGACGATGATCTTGCGGCCGGTGAGGCCGCAGTCGCCCTGCGGGCCGCCGACCACGAAGCGGCCGGTCGGGTTGATCAGGTAGCGGGTTTCCTTCAGCCACTCCTTGGGCAGCACCGGCTTGATGATCTCCTCGATCACGGCCTCGTTGAACGCCGCCTTCATCTTCGTGCCGTCGCTCATCTCCGGCGAGTGCTGCGACGACAGCACCACGGTGTCGATGCTGTGCGGCTTGCCGTCGACGTAGCGCATGGTCACCTGGCTCTTGGCATCGGGGCGCAGGAAGGGCAGGCGGCCGTCCTTGCGTAATTGGGCCTGGCGCTCGACCAGCCGGTGCGCGTAATAGATCGGCGCGGGCATCAGCTCCGGCGTCTCGTCGCAGGCATAGCCGAACATCAGGCCCTGGTCGCCGGCGCCGGTGTTCAGGTGGTCGTCGCTGGCGTGGTCCACGCCCTGGGCGATGTCGTTGGACTGCTTGTCGTACGCGACCAGCACGGCGCAGCCCTTGTAGTCGATGCCGTACTCGGTGTTGTCGTAGCCGATGCGCTTGATGGTGTCGCGCGCGACCTGGATGTAGTCGACGTGGGCGTTGGTGGTGATCTCGCCGGCCAGCACCACCAGGCCGGTGTTGCACAGGGTCTCGGCGGCCACGCGGCTGCGCGGGTCCTCGCGGAAGATCGCGTCGAGGATGGCGTCGGAAACCTGGTCGGCCACCTTGTCGGGGTGGCCTTCGGAGACGGATTCGGACGTGAAGAGGAAGTCGTTCGCCATTTGAATAAACTCCAGCGGTTGGGTTTGCAAGGCGCGTTGCCCTGGGCCGGAGCTTCGAGGCGAACGCTTTAGCAGAATTTCTTTGGGTCGCCCTGCAAGTAGTTCAGTAACTCGGCGACGGGCGGATTCTAAACGACGTGATACCCCTTTTCCGCGCGCTGGCCGTGCTGCCACTGTGGCTGTTGCATGGCATCGGCTGGGGGCTGGGCTGGCTGGCGTTCCTCGGCTCGCCCACCTACCGCCGCCGCTTCGCCGCGAACGCGCGCCAGGCGGGGTACCGGCTGGCCGACGTGCTCGGAGCGGTGGCTGCGTCCGGCCGCCTGGTCGCCGAAGTGCCCCGGCTGTGGTTCGGCCGCAGCCCGCGCGTGCTGTGGTCGGGCGCCGAGCTGATCGACGCGGCGCTGGCGCGCGGCCGCGGCATCGTCTTCCTCACCCCGCACCTGGGCTGCTTCGAGGTCACGGCCCAGGGCTACGCCGGCCGCTACGGCCCGATCACCGTGCTCTACCGCCCGGCCCGGAAAGCCTGGCTGCGCCCATTGGTGGAGCGTGCGCGCGGGCGTCCCAACCTGGCGACGGCGCCCACCACCCTGGCCGGCGTCAAGCAGATGCTCAAGGCCTTGAAGGCCGGGCAGGCCGTCGGACTGCTGCCCGACCAGGTGCCGCCCCATGGCCTGGGCGTGTGGGCACCGTTCTTCGGCAAGCCGGCCTACACCATGACGCTGTCGGCGCGGCTGGCGGGCCAGACCGGCGCCACCGTGCTGCTGGCCTGGGGCGAGCGCCTGGCCTGGGGCCGGGGGTATCGCATCCACCTGCGGGCCTGGCCCGGCGAGTTGCCGGCCGGAGCTGAAGGCGCCGCGGAGCAGGTCAATGCGCAGATGGAAGCCCTGATCCGTGAATGCCCCTCGCAGTACCTGTGGGGCTACGCGCGCTACAAGGCGCCGAGGGAGGCGGCCTGATGCTCAGCCGGCTGGGGGTGGGCCTGATGCGATGGCTGGCGCCGCTGCCGCTGCCGGCGGTGCGCGGCCTCGGCTGGGCGCTGGGTTGGCTGCTGTACGCGGTGGTGCCGGGGCGCCGCCACGTGGTGCGTGTCAACCTCGACCTGTGCTTTCCGCAGTGGACCGCCGGGGAGCGGCGTGCGCTGGTGCCGCGCGTCTTCATCGCTTTCGCGCAGGCCTGGCTGGACCGCAGCTGGCTCTGGCATGGCGACCCGAAGCGGGTGCGCGAACGGGTGCGCCTGACGGGTGCGCTGGCGGAACTGGAAGGCAGCGAACCGACCCTCGTCTTCTGGCCGCACTTCGTCGGCATGGATGCGGGCTGGACGGCGCTGACGCTGCAGTCCTCGCGGCCCTTCATGACCATCTATACCCACCAGGCCAACCGCGTGGTGGATGCCTGGATCCTGCAGGGCCGCCAGCGCTTCGGCAACGTGCGGTTGTTCCGTCGGGTGGACGGCGTCAAGCCGGTGGTCAGCGCGCTGCGCGAGGGCGTTCCGCTGTGCCTGCTGCCCGACATGAACTTCGGCGCGGAGGAGTCGATCTTCGTGCCGTTCTATGGCGTGCCCGCGGCCACCGTGCCCTCGCTGTCGCGGTTCGCGCGCCTGGGGCGGGCCAAGGTCGTGCCGCTGCTCACGCGCATCACGCCCGAGGGCTACGACGTGCAGGTGCTGCCGGCCTGGCGCGACTTCCCGTCCGACGACCTGGAAGCCGATACGGCGCTCATGAACGAGCGGCTGCAGGACTACATCGACGGGATGCCCGAGCAGTACTACTGGGTGCACAAGCGCTTCAAGACGCGCCCGGCCGGCGCCCGGCCGGTCTACTGAAGCGGGCGCGCCAGGAAAGCCTGCAGCCTTTCGGCCACGAACTGCGGCCGCTCGTGCACGATCCAGTGGCTGGCGCCGGGCACTCGCTCCAGCACCAGGTCGCGCACGTACCCTTCCAGGCCGTCGACCAGCGAGGGCGGCAGCGCCGTGTCCTCCATCGCCCACAGCACCAGCGTGGGCAGGTCCACCGTCAGCATCTCGCGCGGCAGCGTCACGGCGGCGGCAGCCGGATCGTCGGG
>JAKFEA010000025.1:0-3215 GCA_036675905.1 Acidovorax sp.
GGCCAAGGGCCTGCCGGGCGCCGACAAGGCGGTGACCAACGACCCGATGGAGGCCACCTACGTCGGCATCCACATGTGGGCCCAGGCGGTCGAGAAAGCCGGCTCCACCGAAGTCGACAAGGTGCGCGACGCGCTGGCCGGGCAGACCTTCGCCGCGCCGAGCGGCTACACCCTGACCATGGACAAGAGCAACCACCACCTGCACAAGCCGGTGATGATCGGCGAAATCCAGGAAGACGGGCAGTTCTCGGTGGTCTGGGAAACCAGCAGTCCGATCCGCGCCCAACCCTGGAGCCCGTACATCGAGGGCAACGACAAGAAGCCGGATTACGCGGTGAAGTCGAACTAAGCGCCGAACCTCCCCTCTCCCTGCGGGAGAGGGGCCGGGGGTGAGGGCTCCCTCTCCCGCTACCGGTGCATCCCGAAGGACCCCGTTATGCCCACTGCCCAGCACCGCATTCTCCTATTTCTGATCCTGTTGCTGCCGCTCGCCAGCCATGCCGGCGATGCCGCCGACTTCGTCGCCGCCAACCCGGCCAAACAAGCCAAGCTGCTGGAGAACTGGGCCGCCGCGCCCGATGCCGCACGCCTGCCATTGCTCGAAGCCCTGCAACAAGGCCGCGTCGCCGCCGATAGCGACAAGACGCCCTTTATCGAAAACGCCGGCCGCTACCAGGCCGTCGAAGGCGCTGCCGAACCCGTCGGCAGCCCACGCAAATTGCGCCTGAACAACCGCCTGCGCGGCCTGATAAGCACCGCCCTGGCCAGCCACCAGCTGTTCGCCGCGGAACCTGCCGTGCGCCTGGCCGCCGCCCAACAGCTACAGAAGAGCGCCAAGCCGGCGCAGCTCGACCTGCTCAATGCGCGCGTCGCCGGCGAAGCGGACGATGGCGTGCGCGACGCCCTGATACTGGCCCTGGCCAACCTGCAACTGGTCGCCCCCGACCCGGCGGTGCGCCTGGCCGCCGTGCGCCTGCTCGGCGAGACCGGCGACCCGCTGGCCCGTACCCGCCTGGAAACCGTGCTCACCTCAGGCGTGGAAAGCGACGCGGGCGTGCGCGCCGCCGCCGAGACCAGCCTGGCCCAGGTCAAGCGCAAACTGTTGCTCGGCGAACTGCTCGGCCAGGCCTTCAGCGGTCTGAGCCTGGGCTCGATCCTGCTGCTGGCCGCCCTCGGCCTGGCGATCACCTTCGGCCTGCTCGGGGTGATCAACATGGCCCACGGCGAGATGCTGATGCTCGGCGCCTACGCCACCTACATGGTGCAGCTACTCTTCCAGCGCCTGGCTCCCGACGCCCTGGCGCTCTATCCGCTGGTGGCGCTGCCGGTGGCCTTCTTCGTCACCGCAGGCGTAGGCATGGCCCTGGAGCGCACGGTGATCCGCCACCTCTACGGCCGCCCGCTGGAAACCCTGCTGGCCACCTGGGGCATCAGCCTGATCCTGATCCAGTTGGTACGCGTGCTGTTCGGCGCGCAGAACGTCGAGGTGGCCAACCCCTACTGGCTGTCCGGCGGCATCGCCGTGCTGCCCAATCTGGTGCTGCCCTACAACCGCATCGTGATCATCGGCTTCGCCCTGGGCGTGGTACTGCTGACCTGGCTGCTGCTGAACAAGACCCGCCTGGGCCTCAACGTGCGTGCGGTGACCCAGAACCGCAACATGGCCGCCTGCTGCGGCGTGCCCACCGGCCGGGTGGATATGCTCGCCTTCGGCCTCGGCTCGGGTATCGCCGGCCTCGGCGGCGTGGCCCTGAGCCAGATCGGCAACGTCGGCCCGGACCTGGGGCAGAGCTACATCATCGACTCCTTCCTGGTGGTGGTGCTCGGCGGCGTCGGCCAACTGGCCGGCAGCGTGCTGGCGGCCTTCGGCCTGGGGATCGCCAACAAGATCCTCGAACCGCAGATCGGCGCCGTGCTGGGCAAGATCCTGATCCTCGCGCTGATCATCCTGTTTATCCAGAAACGCCCGCAGGGCCTGTTCGCCCTCAAGGGTCGGGTGCTCGATTGAGTCGGATTAGCTGCATTGAGGCCGTAGGAGCTGGCCATGCCTGCGACCGCGTCGCCGCCATTGTTCGCGCGCATGGCGCGCTCCTACAGGCTGACGAGCTCACCCCAAGCCAAAAATCATTTGCCGCGACAGGACAGGTGATCGACTGATGACTATGCCCATGAACCAAACGCTGCTGGCCCGCGCCGGCGCCAAGCTCGGCCCGCAACTGTCCATCGGCCTCGGGCTGCTGGTGCTCACGGTGCTGCTGGCCCTGCCGCTGCTGCACCTGCTGCCGGCGGACAATCCGCTGCAGGTCTCGGCCTACACCCTGACCCTGGTCGGCAAGATCCTCTGCTACGCCATAGTCGCCCTGGCCCTGGATCTGGTCTGGGGCTACGCCGGCCTGCTGTCGCTGGGTCACGGCCTGTTCTTCGCCCTCGGCGGTTATGCCATGGGCATGTATCTGATGCGTCAGTCGGCGGGGGATGGCCTACCGGCCTTTATGAGCTTCCTCGCCTGGAACGAGCTGCCCTGGTACTGGTACGGCACCTCGAGCTTCCTCTGGGCGCTGTGCCTGGTAGTGCTGGCACCTGGGCTGCTGGCCCTGGCGTTCGGTTTCTTCGCCTTCCGCTCGCGGATCAAGGGCGTGTACTTCTCGATCATGACCCAGGCGCTGACCTTCGCCGGCATGCTGTTGTTCTTCCGCAACGAAACCGGTTTCGGCGGCAACAACGGCTTTACCGGCTTCAGCCGCATCCTCGGCTTCTCCATCACCGCGCCGGGCACCCGCGCCGCGCTGTTCCTCGCCACCGTGGCGCTGCTCGCGGGCAGCCTGTATTTGGGTTGGCGCCTGGCGCGCAGCAAGTTCGGCCGGTTGCTCACCGCGCTCAGGGACGCGGAGAACCGTCTGATGTTCTGCGGCTACGACCCGCGCGGCTACAAGCTGTTCATCTGGGTGCTCAGCGCCGTGCTCTGCGGTTTGGCCGGCGCGCTCTACGTGCCGCAGGTGGGCATCATCAACCCCAGCGAGATGGCCCCGACCCAGTCCATCGAGGCCGCCGTGTGGGTGGCCCTCGGCGGGCGCGGCACGCTGGTCGGCCCGCTGCTCGGCGCCGGCCTGGTCAACGGCATGAAGAGCTGGTTCACCGTGGCCTTCCCGGAATACTGGCTGTTCGCCCTCGGCGCGCTGTTTATCCTGGTCACCCTGTTCCTGCCCAAGGGCGTG
>JAKFEA010000026.1:0-9028 GCA_036675905.1 Acidovorax sp.
CGCCGGCTCGCTCGTGGCCTGCCCGGCCAGGTAAGCCCAGAGGGCCTGCACCGTGCGCTTGGGCGCCTCCCGCGGGGAGGGCTTTTCGCGGTAGGCGCGGATGTCCATCGCCATCTCCAGCGCTGTGCCGGCGGGCGTGGCCGGCACCAGCTTGCGCGCGCGCAGTTCCTTCTTCACGGCGCTGTAGGGCAGGAAAGCGACGCCATGGCCCTCCAGCGCCATCACCTTCAGGCCTTCGGCCATGTCGGTCTCGTACACGCGGTCGAGATGGATGGCGGTGGGCGACTGCTTGAGGATCAGGTCGGTCACGCGGCCCAGGTAGGCGCCGGGCGCATAGCCCAGGTAGGGCAGCGGCTGGCCGACGCGGCCGGGCAACTTGAACATCGGCTCGCCGTCGGGGCCTGGCTTGCAATAGGGCGCAAGCACTTCCTCCCCCAGCGTGACCATCTCGTAACGGTCGGCGTCCAGCTGCAGCGGCTGCGAGACATGGTGGTAGGCGATCAGCACGTCGCAGCCGCCTTCGACCAGCCGCATCACCGCGTCGTGCACGTTCAGCGCGATCAGGCGCGACTTGATCGGGCCGAACTTCTCGCGCAGGCTGGACACCCAGGCCGGAAAGAAGGTGAAGGCCAGCGTGTGCGGCACGGCGAACTCGATCACGTCCTGGCCGGCGCTGGAGTGGCCGCGCAGCATGGCGCGCGTGCTTTGCAGCGCCTGCAGCATCTCCAGCGATTGCGTGTAGAGCGTCTCACCGGCGGGCGTGAGGCGCGTGGGGTAGGAGCTGCGGTCGACCAGGTCGGTGCCCGCCCAGGCCTCCAGCGCCTGGATGCGGCGCGAAAACGCCGGCTGCGTCACATGGCGAAGCTGCGCCGACCGGCTGAAGCTGCGTGTTTCGGCCAGGCTGACGAAGTCCTCGAGCCATTTGGTTTCCATGGAGGATTATTGTCCTGCTCCGGCATGCTCCACCCTCCGGTTCGTCATGCTCCGCGAAAGCGGAGCATCCACGCCGACCGCTGCCGCCTGCACAGCGCTCACGCCAGGCTGGCGGGATCCAGGTTGGCGCCGCAGATCACCAGCGCCACCGCTTCTCCAGGCGCCGGCCGGTAGAGGCCCTGCTGCAAGGCAGCCAGCGGCAACGCGGCCGCAGGCTCCACGGCCAGCTTTATCTCCTGCCACAGCCAGAGCTGTGCCGCGCGAATCGCGTCATCGGGCAGCACCAGCGACTGCGGCACCCAGCGCTGCGTGATGTCCCAGGCCAGCGTGCCGATGCGCTTGGCGCCCAGCGAATCGGCTGCGATGCCGCTGACGGCCACGTCGACCGGCTCGCCGGCCTGCCGCGCCCGGTGCAGCGTGGGCGCGAGCTCCGGCTCCAGCGCGATCACGCGGCTGCGGTCCTGGAACCAGGTCGCCACGCCGGCGATCAAACCGCCGCCGCCCACGCTGACCAGCACCGAATCCGGTGCCCGGCCGCCCTGCTCTTCGATCTCGCAGGCCAGCGTGCCGGCGCCGGTGACCACCTCGGGCTGGTCGTACGCGTGCGTGAGCAGCGCGCCGGTCTCCTGCTGGCGCGCCAGGCAGGCTTCCAGCGCCTCGGCATAGACCGCGCCGGTCACCACCACCTGCGCGCCCAGTTCTCGCAGGCGCGCCTGCTTGGCCGGACTGCAGACCGTGGGCACGAACACTTCGCAGCGCGCGCCCAGTTCCCGCGCCGCCGCCGCCGTGGCGATGCCGGCGTTGCCGCCGGAAGCCACGATCACGCCGCTGGCCGGAATCGGGTTGGACAGCAGCCGGTTCAGCATGCCGCGCGCCTTGAAGCTGCCCGACGCCTGCAGGTGCTCCAGCTTCAGCCAGACCTCGACGCCCTCCACGCCCAGCGCGCTGCCGGGGAGCTGCCACATGGGAGTGCGGCGGATGAAATGCGGGAACTGCTCGCGGAAGACGCGGGCGGCCTGCTCGATGGCGACGGGGTTCATGTCCCCGAAGGGCCAGGGAAACGACCGGCCAAGGCCGCACGGGGGCTTGCTCCCTCCCCCTCTGGGGGAGGGCCGGGGTGGGGGCACGCCCGCAATGGCCTCACAGCTTCAATCCCTTCGGCAGCGGGAACTTGATCGTCTCCTGCACGCCCTGCATCGGCTGCAGCGACACACCCACCCCCAGCGACCGGATGCGCTCGATCACCTGCTGCACCAGCAGCTCCGGCGCCGAAGCGCCGGCGGTCAGGCCCACCCTCGTCTTGCCGACCAGCCACTCGGGATCGAGTTCCTCGGCGCTGTCGACCATGTGGCTGGGCACGCCCAGCTTGCGCGCCAGTTCGGCCAGCCGGTTGCTGTTGCTGCTGGTCGGGCTGCCGACCACGATGACCACGTCGACCTGGCGCGACATGAGCTTGACCGCGTCCTGGCGGTTCTGGGTGGCGTAGCAGATGTCCTGCTGCTTGGGCTCGCGGACGCTGGGGAACCGCCGGCGCACCGCCGCCGAGATCTCGGCCGCGTCGTCCACCGACAGCGTGGTTTGCGTCACCAGCGCCAGCCGCTCGGTCTGCGAAGGCTGCACCTTCTGCACGTCGTCCACGTCCTCGACCAGGTGGATGCCACCGTCGAGCTGGCCCATCGTTCCCTCGACCTCGGGGTGGCCCTTGTGGCCGATCATGATGAACTCGTAGCCCTCGCGCGCGAGCTTGGCCACCTCGATGTGCACCTTGCTCACCAGCGGGCAGGTGGCATCGAAGATGTCGAAGCCGCGCCGGGCCGCCTCGTCCTGCACTGCCTTGCTGACGCCATGCGCCGAGAACACCAGCGTGGCGCCGGCGGGCACCTCGTCCAGGTCCTCGATGAAGATCGCGCCCTTGGCCTTCAGGTCGTTGACCACGTAGGTGTTGTGCACGATCTCGTGGCGCACGTAGATCGGCGCGCCGAACTTGGCGAGCGCCCGCTCGACGATCTCGATGGCCCGGTCCACGCCCGCGCAGAAACCGCGCGGCTCGGCCAGGATGATCTGCTTGGTTCCCGTATTCACAGCACTCCGATCAGCTGGACCTCGAAGGTCACCGCCTGCCCCGCGAGCGGGTGGTTGAAATCGAACAGCACGGCATCGTCGGCGCCCTCGCGCCCGACCTGCCGCACCGCGCCCGCGTAGCTGCCCGTGCCGTCGGGCGTGGGGAACTCCACCACCTCACCGACGTGGTATTCATCCTGGGGATCGCCCACTTCGCGCAGCAGCTTGCGCGCCACCCACTGCACCATGTCCGGGTTGCGCTCGCCGAAGGCCTCGCCGGCGGCCAGCTGGAAGGTGGCGCGCGCGCCCTCCTCCAGCCCGATGAGGCGCTGCTCCATGGCAGGCGACAGCTCACCGGTGCCCAGTGTCAAAGTCGCGGGCTTGTCGTGGAAGGTGTTGATCACGTCGCCGCCGGGGCCGGCCAGGCGGTAGTGCAGCGTCAGGAAAGAGCCCGGCTGCACGCGGGGCGTAGGGGATGGCATGACAGGGTGGATTTTAGGCGCCCACCGAAGTCCCTTTGGTCCCCGGCCCCCAGTCCCTTGCCCTCTCTCTCCCCCCATGCCCCTCGACCACCTCCCCGCCGACGCCCGCCCGCGCGAGAAGCTGCTGGCGCGCGGCGCGGCTGCCCTGTCCGACACCGAACTGCTGGCCTTGCTGCTGCGCACCGGCCTGGCGGGGAAAGGCGTGTTCGCCCTTGCACAGGAACTGGTCGACAGCTTCGGCGGCGTGGCCGGGCTGCTGCACACCCGCCCCGAGGACCTCAAGCGGATCAAGGGCCTGGGCGGCCCTGCCAAGCGGGCCGAGCTGGTTGCGGTGCTGGAGTTGGCGCGCCGCGCCATGGCCCAGCAGTTGCGCACGCGCGAAGTGTTCAGCTCGCCCGATGCCGTCAAGCACTACCTGCAACTGCACCTGGCACGCCAGCCGCACGAGGTGTTCGCCGTGATGTTCCTCGACGCCCAGAACCGGCTGATCGAGATGGAAGTGATGTTCCGCGGCACGCTGACCCAGACTTCGGTCTACCCGAGAGAGATTGTCGTCAGGGCCTTGCAGCACGAGGCCGCCTCGGTCGTGCTCGCGCACAACCACCCCAGCGGCACCGTCAACCCCTCGCGCGCCGACGAGGCGCTCACCCAGACCCTGAAGGCCGCCCTGGCGCTGGTGGACGTGCGGGTGCTGGACCACGTGATCGTCGCGCCGGGGCAGGCGCTGTCGATGGCGGAGCGGGGGTTGCTGTGAGAATGCTCGAGAGGCAATCGAGAATGGTGAATGGATGACCCGTCCGACCCGCCGGCCTGAACGCCCTGTCAACCCGTAGCCGACGGACCCGTCAGCCGACGAGCTTGTCGTACTCGGCATGGGTTCCGATCCAGAACCAGTGGACCCCGCCATCGACTGGCACGCCAAGTGCTCGGTAGTGCAAACCCACGCGCACGCTGAACACCCTGCCGCCGGCAAGCGGTTTGAATTGAAGCGAGGGGTGTGAGGCGTCTGCTCTCAGCAGCGCGTAGTTTCTTCGAGCAAGCGCGTGGATATCGGTGGGAAGCCTTTCGAAGCACTGCCAGAACCGAGCCGACGCCGTGTGCTTCAAGGCTCTTTCCGTGACCCGGCGAGGAAGTCGGCCTGAGCTTCGGCTACCAGCGAATCAAGTTTCCCGAGGGCTGCGTCCTGTTCCACCTGCGCATCCCACGCAGCGTTGTCGAACTCTGCAAACCAACGCCGAAACTCCGCCAGCTCCTTCGGCGGGAGGGAACGGATTGCGTCTTCGATGGCTTGGACGTCTGACATGTCGGGACAGCTGGATATGCCCCCACTATGCCGGACTCTGGAGGACGACGCTACTCACCGGTGAAGAGGCGCCACGCGTCCTGCGCCATCGGCGGCGAGCATCCCACCTTCACACCCCCGGCCCCAGCGGCTTGAGCAGCACCACCAGCGCCCCGGCACCGCCCTCGTCCCCACGTGCCTGCACGAAGGCCAGCACTTCCTTCTTCTGCACCAGCCAGCCCTGCACCTTGGCCTTGAGCACCGGGGTCCTGCCGGGCGAGCCCAGGCCCTTGCCGTGCACCACCCGCAGGCAGCGCACGCCGTGGCGGTGCGCTTCGCGGATGAAGGCCGACAGCGCCTCGCGCGCATCCTCCCGGCGCAGGCCGTGCAGGTCGAGCTCGCGCTGGATGCTCCAGTGCCCCTTGCGCAGCTTGCGGGTGACGTCCAGCCCGATGCCGGGGCGCCGGAAGCTCAGCGCATCGTCGATGTCCAGCAGCGTGCTGGCATCGAAATCGTCGCTCAGTGACTCGGCCAGCACGCGCTGTTCGTCCAGCAGTTGCTGCACCGGAATGGGCGGCGGCTGCTCGCTGGCCAGCAGCACGCGGGGCGGGTGCCGCAAGGGCTGCACGTCGCCGGCGGCGCGCACGAACAGGTTGCGCTCGGCGGCCGCCTTGCGCTCCGCCGCCGCGCGTGCGGCGGCCTCCTGCGCGGCCCGCTGCTGCTGCTCGGCGAGCTTGCGCTGGATCTCCTGCAGGTCGCGCAACGACTTGGCTTTCATGGCGCGCAGGGCGGTGAAACCGGGATCGGCATGGAACGATTGTCGCAGCCGGGTTGCTTGAAAAATGGGCAGCCGTCCCGAACTGGGCGCCATGAACACGCCACTGACCGCCCACCGCAACCTGGTCACGCTGGTGCAGATGCTCCGCAAGCTGGAGCGCAGCCGCGTGCCGGTGGACCCCGAGCAGTACCGCTCGGTGGTCACCCACATCCAGGACGAACTGCGCAACCACCCGCGCGACGCCGGCCTGGACGCGCTGCTGGCCGCCGTGCCGGAACTGGCCGAGCTGTACGAGAACCTGAATTACGAGCTGGCGGGGCTGTGCCGAAGCCCGCTGGAGGTGGCGGTGCGGGCGGAGCAGCAGGCGCGGGAAGCGATTGCGCGGGCGGGCAAGAAGGCGGCGGCGCAGTAAGTTCGCCAAGGGCCCTTGCCCCTGGGAATCAGTCCCCGCGCCGCACCCAGCGCGGCACCCGGAACCGCACGATACTGGTGTACGCCCAGACGTAGAGCACGATGAAACCCAGGCAGAACACCATCAGGACGGCGGTGTACTTCCAGAACAGCGTCGCCGGCACGACGGTGAGCAGGCAGAACGCCCACAGGTAGGGCGACGTTCGGTTGTTGCGCATCAGCATGCGCCGGGCCTCGTCGTCGTCGAATACCTCTCGCACGATGCGCCTGTACACCAGTTGGTGCAGGTGCAGCGCGTCGGCCATGCTGGGCGACTGGCCCCGCACCACTTTGCGATACACCGAAAACGCCGTTTCCAGCACCGGATACGAGAGCAACAGCATCGGGAACCACGGCGACACCAGGGGGTGCCGCTGCACCAGCAGGATCACGGCCATGGCGATCACGACGCCCCACAGGTAGGCCCCGCCGTCGCCCGCGAAGATCAGGCCGCGCGGGTAGTTCCAGAGCAAGAAGCCCGCTGTCGACCCCGCCAGCACCAGGACCACGCCGGCCAACTGGCGGTCGCCCACCTGCATGGCCACGTACGCAATCGAAAGGCAGCAGATCGTTGCCACGGTCCCGGCCAGGCCGTTGTAGCCGTCGATCAGGTTGAAGGCATGCGGCAGGCCAGCTATTGCCAGAAGCGCCAGCAGGACGCCAGCCCAGTGATGGCTGGTCCACACGGCGTCGATGATTCCGATATCGAACTCCGGGATGCGCAGTCGTAACAGCAGCACGCCGCAGATCGCAGCTACCAGCGTGAAGATCAGGCGCCAGCGCGCCCTCAGAAAATGCCACACGTCTTCCGCCGTTCCGCCGCACGTCGCGATCATCGCCACAGCGCACCAGGCCAGCGCTTCGGACGGCGAGAAGACGATGGCGTTGTAGATTCCCAGGTAGGGCTCAGCCACGACCATCCAAAGCCAGCCGATGGAACAGGCAACCAGCATCGCCACCCCTCCCAGGCGCGGCACGTGGCCCGCGTGGAACCGCTGCGGCATGTCCATCCCATAGCGTTCGGCGCTGCGGCGGCCCGAGCGCACGAGCACGCCGCAAGCCAGCGCAGAGACCACGCCACAGAGAATCAGCAGGAAGAGCATGCAGGAGGCAACATGAAGCCCTCGATTTTCTCATGAGGCTCTCTTCGCGCCGGCGGCGCACGATACGTGCCCCCAATGCTGGATATGATGCTGCCCGCAACGCCCGCGGCACCGTCCTGCGCAAGCGCCGGATTCCGGCGCCCCTCTCCCTCCCTCCTGGCCATCCATGTGCGGCATCTTCGGAATCGTCCATCAGCGGCGAGCGGCGGACCCTGCAGAAGTCGACCGGCTCACTGACGCAGCTTCCCACCGCGGCCCGGATGGACGCGGCCGGTTCCTGCACGAGAACGTGGGGCTGGGCCACCGCCGCCTGGCCATCCTGGACCTGAGCGAGCGCGGGGCGCAGCCGATGCACCATCCGCATCAGCCGGTCTGCATCGTCCACAACGGCGAGATCTACAACCACATCGAACTTCGGCGCGAACTCGAGGACTTGGGCCACTCCTTCCGCAGCCAGTCCGACACCGAGGTGATCCTGGCAGCCTGGCTGCAATGGGGCCGGGAATGTCTCTCGCGCTTCAATGGCATGTGGGCCTTCGTCATCTTCGACCGCAGCCGACACGAAGTCTTCTGCGCGCGCGACCGGTTCGGGATCAAACCGCTGTATTGGGTGGAAACCGGCGAGAGCACCGCATTCGCCTCCGAAATCCGCCAGTTGCGGCCCCTGCTGGCCGAGGTGCGACCGGTTGCGGATCGGGTCGAGGATTTCCTGGCCACAGGACTCTCGGATCACACGCCAGACACCTTCCTGCACGGGATCCGCCAGTTGCCGGGTGGCCACTGGCTCAGCATCGATACGCAGACGGCACGGAGCACCGTGGAGCGCTGGTATCGGCTGGCGCCGGCACACCATGCGGCGGTGCTCGGCCCCGCAGAGGCTGCGGAGCAACTGGCGGCGCTGCTGGCCGATTCGGTGTCGCTGCGGCTGCGCTCCGACGTTCCGGTCGGCACGTGCCTGAGTGGTGGCCTCGACAGTTCCAGCGTCGCCACGCTGGCCTCGCCCCTGTACCGAGCGGCATCGGGCGAGCGCTTCCGCGCCATTACCGCCATCAGCTCCGAGGAGGAGAACAGCGAAGAAGGTTATGCCAGGCAGCTGGTGGACAGCGCAGGACTGCAGTGGATCACGGTGCGGCCCGGCTTCGCCGAATTCCAGGAGGCGCTGGACGACGTGATCGCAGGCCAGGAAGAGCCGTTCGCCGGCCCCTCGATCTTCATGCAGTACTTCGTGATGCGCGCGGCCCGCCAGAACGGCATCACCGTATTGCTCGATGGCCAGGGCGGCGACGAAACCCTGCTCGGTTACGAGCGCTATTACGGCGCCTGGCTGCTGGACACCCTGCGCGAGGGCGGCCTTGCAGCGCTCGGGCGCGGTTTGCGCGACATAGGCCGAGCCAATGCCAACATGCCCCCTCTACGGATGGCCGCCTATGTGCTGGGTAGCCTGTTCGCACCCCTCCGAGCCGGATCGGTGCGGTGGCGATACCCATTCCTGCGCGGACAAGGCCTGCCCGAGGCGCAGCGACGATTCGGCCGGGCCACCCGTGACGTCAGCGCCATGCAGGTGCAGGAACTGACCTGCACCAACCTGCCGATGCTGTTGCGGTATGAAGACAAGAACTCCATGCAGCACGGCATCGAGGCGCGGCTGCCGCTGCTCGACTACAGGATGGTGGAGTTCGCCCTGGGCCTTCGCTCGACGGTGAAGATGCACCAGGGCTGGACCAAATGGCCGCTGCGACAGGCCATGGACGGGCAGATGCCGGCCTCGATCACCTGGCGCCGCAACAAGATCGGCTTCGAGGCACCTGCCGCCACCTGGCTGCGCGAGTTGCTGCCGGAAATCCGGCGATCGGTACTGTCCTCCCGGTTCCTGGAGCCCTATGTCGACCTGCCCCGGCTTCGCAGGTCATTCGAGCAGGTGGACCATAGGATGCTCTGG
>JAKFEA010000027.1:0-5372 GCA_036675905.1 Acidovorax sp.
GGGGTTCTTCGCGCCGAAGCCCTTCATGATGCGGCACCACAGCAGGCGGGCGGCGCGCATCTTGGCGATCTCCAGGTAGAAGTTCATGCCGATCGCCCAGAAGAACGACAGGCGGCCGGCGAACTCGTCCACGTCCAGGCCCTTGGCCATGGCGGTCTTCACGTACTCCTTGCCGTCGGCCAGGGTGAAGGCCAGCTCCAGCGCCTGGTTGGCCCCGGCCTCCTGCATGTGGTAGCCGGAGATCGAGATCGAGTTGAACTTCGGCATGTGGCGCGCCGTGTACTCGATGATGTCGCCGACGATCCGCATGCTCGGCTCGGGCGGGTAGATGTAGGTGTTGCGGACCATGAACTCCTTGAGGATGTCGTTCTGGATGGTCCCGGACAGCTTGTCCTGCGCGACGCCCTGCTCTTCCGCCGCCACCACGTAGCCGGCCAGGACGGGCAGGACGGCGCCATTCATGGTCATGGACACGCTCACCTTGTCCAGCGGAATGCCGTCGAACAGGATCTTCATGTCCTCGACCGAGTCGATCGCCACGCCGGCCTTGCCGACGTCACCGGTCACGCGCGGGTGGTCGCTGTCGTAGCCGCGGTGGGTGGCCAGGTCGAAGGCCACCGACACGCCCTGGCCGCCGCCGGCCAGGCCCTTGCGGTAGAAGGCGTTGGACTCCTCGGCCGTGGAGAAGCCGGCGTACTGGCGGATGGTCCAGGGCCGCGACGCATACATCGTCGCCTGCGGGCCGCGCAAGTAGGGCTCGAAGCCGGGCAGCGTGTCGGTGTGCGGCAGGCCTTGCAAGTCGGCCGCGGTGTACAGCGGCTTGACCGCGATGCCATCGGGCGTGACCCAGTTCAGCGCGGCAGGGTCGCCGCCGGGTGCGGACTTGGCGGCGGCCTTGGACCAGTCGGCCAGGCTGGCGGTCTTGAATTCGGGGGCAGAGCTCATGGGAGGGTTCTTCCGGGGATTTTTGGATCTTACCTGATTCATAATTATTGATGCAAAATGCGGCGCTTCCGGGTCCCATGTCGCCCGGAACCCTGCTCCAACCCTGATCGACCCTCCATGTCCGCCATCTCGCTAGCCCCCCGCGCCCTCTACGAAGAGGTGGCGGAGCTGCTGCGCCAGCGAATCTTCAAGCGCGAGCTGGAGCCGGGCGCCTGGATCGACGAGGTGAAGATCGCGCACGAGTACGGCATCAGCCGCACCCCGATGCGCGAGGCGCTCAAGGTGCTGGCCGCCGAGGGCCTGGTGACCATGAAGGTGCGGCGCGGCGCCTACGTGACCGAGGTATCGGAGCAGGACCTGGCCGAGGTCTACCACCTGCTCTCGCTGCTGGAGAGCGACGCCGCTGCGGTGGCCGCAACACGGGCCAGCGACGCCGAGTTGCGCGAGCTGCAAACCCTGCACAAGGAACTGGAAGGCGCCGTCCGCAGCCGCGAGAAGTTCTTCGCGGTCAACGAGCGCTTCCACATGCGGCTGCTGGAAATCGCCGGCAACCGCTGGCGCAACCAGATGGTGGCCGACCTGCGCAAGGTCATGAAGCTGCACCGGCACAACTCGCTGTTCAAGTCCGGGCGCATCGAGGAGAGCCTGGCGGAGCACCGGCTGGTGATGAAAGCGCTGGAAAAGCGCGACGGAGCAGCCGCGCAGCAGCGCATGCAGGAGCACTTCAGGAACGGGCTGGAAGCGGCTGGGTGAGGTTCAGCCCTGCTGCAGCAACACGACCGCACGGGCCTCGATGCTCTGCCCCTGCCCCACGGGCCCCAGCCGTTCGGCCGTCTTGGCCTTCACGTTCACCTGCTCCGGTGCCAGGCCCAGCGCGTCCGCGATGCGCTCGCGCATGGCGTCGATGTGCGGGGCCAGCTTCGGCGCTTGTGCGACCACCGTGCTGTCCACGTTGGCGATGGCCCAGCCCGCCGCAGCCACGCGGGCGGCGGCCTCCTTCAGCAGGAGCACGGAATCGGCGCCCTTGAAACGCTCGTCGGTATCCGGGAAATGCCGCCCGATGTCGCCCAGCCCCGCGCCGCCCAGCAGCGCATCGGTGATCGCGTGCAGCAGCACGTCGGCGTCCGAGTGGCCCAGCAGCCCGCGTTCGTACGGCAGCACGATGCCGCCGATCACCAGCGGGCGCCCCGGCACCAGCGCGTGCACGTCCCAGCCTTCGCCAATCCGGATCGCCTTCATTCCGTCCTGCTCCTGAGCACCGCCTCGGCCAGCACGAAATCCTCCGGCCAGGTCACCTTGAAGTTGTCCGCGCTGCCGGGCACCAGCAGCGGCTTGAGTCCCAGGCCTTCGACGGCGGAGGCCTCGTCCGTGACGCTGCCGGCGTGGTCCAGCGCGCGGCGCAGAAGCCCCAGCCGGAACATCTGTGGCGTCTGCGCCAGCCACTTGTGCTGGCGCGGGAGCGTCCGCGCCGAGCGTCCGTCCCCCTCTTCCTTCAGCGTGTCGGCCAGGGGCTGGGCCAGCAGGCCGCCCACGTCGTCCTGCACGCAGGCATCGATCAGGCGCTCGACCTGCGCCGGCCGCAGCAAACAGCGCGCGGCATCGTGCACCAGCACCCAGTCGTCGTCCTGCGCGCCGCGCGCCTGCAGGTCCGCCAGGCCGTTGGCGACGGTCTGCGCGCGCGTCTCGCCGCCGCAGGGCGCCACCCGCCAACCCTCGCCACGCGGCATGCGCTCGTCGCCGGGCGCGACAACCACCACGATGGAGGCGATGCGCGGCACGCGCAGGAAGGCATCCAGCGTGTGCAGCACCAGCATGCGGCCGGCCAGCAGTTCGTACTGCTTGGGTCCGGCCGCGCCCGCACGGCTGCCGGAACCTCCGGCAGGGATGAGGACGTGGCAGGTCGGGGAAGGGTTCACGGGTGTCCAGTTGCCGCAGCGGTGAATCCACGAAGGGACTGCGCCGGGATGGGGCATTCTAGAATCCACGCACACCCCTCACCTTCGCCGTGAGGGGTGTTCGCGTTTGTCTCGCATTCCCGAATGGACCTCCCCAAGCTCACTCCCGGCAAGCGTTTTGCCTTGCCCCGCCCGACCGGCTCGGCCGATTCCCTGCTGCTGGCGCGGCTGGCCGAACGCGAGCGCACTGCCGGTCGCCCGACGGCGATCGTCACCGCCAACGCCACGGATTCGCGCCGCCTGGTCGACGAACTGGCCTTCTTCGCGCCCGACCTGCGCTGCTGCCTGTTCCCGGACTGGGAAACGCTGCCCTACGACAGCTTCTCGCCGCACCAGGACCTGATCAGCGAACGGCTGGCGACGCTCTGGCGCATCTCGCAGGGCGAGGCCGACGTGGTGATCGTGCCGGCCACGACGGCGCTGTACCGGCTGGCGCCGCCTTCGTTCCTGGCCCGCTACACCTTCCACTTCAGGGACAAGCAGAAGCTGGAGGAAGCCAAGCTCAAGGCCCAGCTCACCCTGGCCGGCTACAACCACGTGACGCAGGTGGTCAGCCCGGGTGAGTACGCGGTGCGCGGCGGCCTGATCGACCTGTTTCCCATGGGATCGGCGGTGCCCTATCGCGTCGACCTGTTCGACGACGAGATCGATTCGATCCGCACCTTCGACCCCGACAGCCAGCGCAGCCTGTACCCCGTGCCCGAAGTGCGCCTGCTGCCCGGCCGCGAATTCCCCATGGACGAGGACGCGCGGGCGAAATTCCGCCACCGCTGGCGCGAGCTGCTCGAGGGCGACCCGACCCGCAGCCGCATCTACAAGGACATGGGCAACGGCGTGGCCACCGCCGGCATCGAGTACTACCTGCCGCTGTTCTTCGATGAGACCGCCACGGTCTTCGACTACCTGGGCGAGCAGGCCACCCTGGTGCTGCACGGCGACCTGGAGCCGGCGTTCCAGCGGTTCTGGCAGGACACCAAGGACCGGCATCGGCTGCTGCAGGGTGACCCGGATCGGCCGATCCTGCCGCCGGAGGAACTGTTCCTGACCGTCGAGCAGTTCTACGGCAAGGCCAACGAGCGGGCGCAGCTGGCGATCCGGCCCGGCGTGCAGGACGTGGAGGACAGCGCCCTGTTCCAGAAGCTGCCGGAGCTGTCGGTGGTACGCGGCGCCGAGGAACCGCTGTCCCGCTTCAAGCAGCACCTGTCCGCCACTTCGCACCGTGTGCTGGTGCTGGCCGAAAGCGCCGGCCGGCGCGAGAGCCTGCTGGACTTCCTGCGCGCCAGCCAGTTGAGCGTGCCGGCGTTCGACTCGCTGGAGGAGTTCCAGGGCAGTGAGGAAAAGCTGGGCATCGCCACCGCGGCGCTGGTGGAAGGCTTCGCCTGGCCCGAAGCCGCGATCGACTTCGTCACCGAGACCGAGTTGTTCGCCGCCGGCCCGACCACGCGCCGCCGCCGCAAGCAGGAGCAGGTGAGCGACGTCGAGTCGCTGATCAAGGACTTGTCGGAGCTGAACGTGGGCGACCCGGTCGTGCATGCCCAGCACGGCATCGGCCGCTACAAGGGCCTGGTCAACATGGACCTGGGCCAGGGCAACACCGAGTTCCTGCACCTCGAATACGCCGACAAGGCCACGCTCTACGTGCCGGTCAGCCAGCTGCACCAGATCAGCCGCTACACGGGCGTGTCGGCCGACGAGGCGCCGCTGCACAAGCTGGGCTCCGGCCAGTGGGAGAAGGCCAAGCGCAAGGCGGCCGAGCAGGTGCGCGACACAGCGGCCGAGCTGCTGAACATCTACGCCCGCCGCGCCGCTCGCGAAGGCCATCCCTTCCGCTTCTCGCCGCAGGACTACGAGGTGTTCGCCAACGATTTCGGCTTCGAGGAAACGGCCGACCAGAACGCGGCGATCCACGCGGTGATCCAGGACATGATCTCGCCGCGGCCCATGGACCGGCTGGTGTGCGGCGACGTCGGCTTCGGCAAGACCGAGGTGGCGCTGCGCGCCGCCTTCATCGCCATCACCGGCGGCAAGCAGGTCGCCTTCCTCGCGCCCACCACGCTGCTGGCCGAGCAGCACTACCAGACCTTGGTGGACCGCTTCTCGCGCTGGCCCGTCAAGGTGGCCGAGATGAGCCGTTTCCGGTCACAGAAGGAGATCACGGCCGCCGCCAAGGGCCTGGCCGACGGCAGTGTCGACATCGTGGTCGGCACCCACAAGCTGCTGTCGCCGACCATCCAGTTCAAGAACCTGGGCCTGCTCATCATCGACGAGGAGCACCGCTTCGGCGTGCGCCACAAGGAGGCGATGAAGGCCATGCGCGCGGAAGTGGACGTGCTCACGCTGACCGCCACGCCGATCCCGCGCACGCTGGGCATGGCGCTGGAAGGCCTGCGCGACCTGTCGGTGATCGCCACCGCGCCGCAGCGCCGGCTGGCGATCAAGACCTTCGTGCGCAACGAGGGCAGCGGCGTGATC
>JAKFEA010000028.1:0-2515 GCA_036675905.1 Acidovorax sp.
GACCCGGCGCTCTCGCTGGCCTTCCTGATCACCAGCGATGAAGAAGGCCCGGCCGTCGATGGCACGGTCGTGGTGTGCGAGCGGCTCAAGGCGCGCGGCGAGAAACTGGACTGGTGCATCGTCGGTGAACCCAGTTCGGTGGAGCGTCTGGGCGACATGATCAAGAACGGCCGCCGCGGCAGCCTGTCGGGCAAGCTCACGGTGCGCGGCGTGCAAGGCCACATCGCCTATCCGCAACTGGCGAAGAACCCGATCCACCTGGCCATGCCGGCACTCGCCGAACTGGCTGCGATCGAGTGGGACCGCGGCAACGACTTCTTCCCGCCCACCAGCTTCCAGGCCAGCAACGTCCACGCGGGCACCGGTGCCACCAACGTGATCCCGGGCAGCCTGGTGGTGGATTTCAACTTCCGCTACTGCACCGAGGCTACGCCCGAGGGGCTGAAGCAGCGCGTGCACGAGGTGCTGGACCGGCACGGGCTGGACTACCGGATCGACTGGATCCTGGGCGGCCTGCCCTTCCTGACCCGCCCGGGCGAACTGGTCGGCGCCGTGCAGCAGGCGATCCGCGAGGTGGCCGGCATCGAGACCGAGCTGTCCACCACCGGAGGCACCAGCGACGGCCGCTTCATCTCGCAGATCTGCCCGCAAGTGGTGGAGCTCGGCCCGGTCAACGCCATGATCCACAAGATCGACGAGCACATCGCGGTCGACCAGATCGAGCCGCTGAAGGACATCTACCGGCGCACGCTGGAACTGCTGGCCGCCGGCGCGAAGGGCTGACCCGCGCCACGAGCGGCGGTGCGGATCCGCGGCCTTTGCAGCTACCGGGCTGCAGCGTCCGATTGCAACAGGGACTTGTAGACGCCGCAGCCCACGTACAGGTCGCCCAGCTTGACCACGAAGGACATCTTGGGCTGCACCCGCCGGGTGACCGGGTTCACGATGTCGTACTCCACCCAGCCGGGCGCCTGCTCGGCCTGCCGCACGATGGCCGCCAGCAGCGCATTGCCGTCCACGCCGCGGATGTCCTGCACGCGCGTGCCGACCTTGTCCGGGTTGCCGCCGAAAGCCAGGTAGGCGCCCTGCGCGTCCAGCGCGAAGACGTACATGTCGCGGTCGAAGAAGCCGTTCTTCGGATCGGTGAGGGTCCGCAGGTACTCCTGGCGCGGCATCCGCTCGAAGGCCTGCTTGGCCCGGGCCACCAGCTGGAACGCCTCGCTCGCGGTGCCCTGCATCAGGGTGAAGTGGGCCACCGACCGCGACAGGCTGCGGGCCCGCTCGCGCAGCGAAACCGCCTGGCTGGCGGCCTCCTCCACCATCGCGTTGTTGCTCTGGGTGATCGCATCCAGGTGCCGCACCGCCTTGGAGATCTCCCCCAGGCCGACGCTCTGCTCGGCGCTGGCCGCCGAGATCTGGGTCACCTGCTCGGCCATGTCCCGCACCGCGGTGACGATGGAGGCAATCTCGCCACCGGCCGAACGGATGCGCTTGACGCCGTCATCCACGTGGCTGGCCGAGGTCTCGATCAGTTCGCGGATCTGCCGCGCCTCCTGGGCGCAGCGCTGCGCCAGCAGCCGCACCTCCGATGCGACCACGGCGAAGCCGCGCCCCCGGTCGCCGGCCCGGGCCGCCTCAACCGCGGCGTTGAGGGCCAGCACGTTGGTCTGGAACGCCACGTGGTCGATGATGGCCACCAGTTCGCGCACCCGCTGCGTGTCGCTCTGGATGGCGCCGACGGAGCCCACCGCAGTGTCCATGGAAGCAGACCCGCCCTCCGCGGCCGCACGCACCCGCCCCGCTTCGGTGTCGGCCCGCTGCGCGGCGCGCGCGTTCTGCTGCACCGTCGATTCGAGCTGCTGCACGCTGGCGGCGGTCTCCTCCAGGTTGGCCGCCTGCTGCTCGGTGCGGGCGGCGAGGTCGCGGTGGCCGCGGGCCAGCGTGTGCCCCGCCTGCTCGACCAGGGCGGCGCTGGTGCGCACGTCCGCGACGATGGCCGACAGCCCGGTGGCCAGGCGCGACAAAGCCCCCGAGATTTCCGCCAGATCGCGCCCGGTGCGCACCTGCCCGACCGCATCGAGCTTGCCCTGCTCGATGTCGTGCATGAAGCGCAGCACGCCCGACACGCTCTCGGCAAAGGTGCGCTGGAACGACCAGCACAGGTACGACAGCGCCACGGCCGCGGCAACGCACAACCCGAGGGCCGCCCAGGCGCCGCTGGCGACCAGCGTCGGGAGTGCAGCCACGTACGGCAGGATGGCCACGGCGGCCAGCAGCGCCAGCTTGCCCCGCAGCGAGAAGCTGCGCGCCAGGATGGAACCGGGGTTCAGCAACAGCCGCATCGGCGTGCGGGCCGGGGCATCGGGGGGATGGATCGCGTAGGCAGTCATGGGCCGCTCCTGTACTGCAGGGGTCACGGCGCCGCCTGCCGGGACAGGATAAGCAGAGCCGCTGAACTCGGCAATCGGTGCAAGTCGCCCCGCCTGCCGAGCGGGGTACTGCTCCCGATAATCGG
>JAKFEA010000029.1:0-10423 GCA_036675905.1 Acidovorax sp.
GCGCACCACCATGGCCGAGGTGCTGTCCGACGTGCACGAGGACACCCACCTGCACGTGAGCTTCGACCTCGACTGCCTGGACCCGATGGAGGCGCCCGGCGTGGGCACCGGCGTGCGCGGCGGGCCCACCTACCGCGAGATGCAGCTGTGCATGGAAATGATCGCCGACACCGGCCGGCTCGGCTCGCTGGACGTGGTGGAGATCAACCCGGCACTGGACGTGCGCAACCGCACCGCCGAGCTGGCGGTGGAGTTCGTCCAGAGCCTGTTCGGCGCCTCCACGCTGGCGCGCTGAAGCTCCGGCGTTTCCGCCGCGTCACGTCGGCGGCAAAGTGTGTCCCGTGGGGTTCGGCGCCATGGCCCGGCGCTAGTCTGGCGAGTTGCAGCCGAAACCCCCCGCGATGGACCCCGCCCTCGAGCAGCAGGACTTCAGCCCGCCGAGGCAGCGGCGCGTGATCCTGCGCGGCCTGCCGATCGCCATCGTCGCGCACGTGCTGTTCGTGCTGGCGCTGGCCTGGAGCCTGGACTGGAAGCGCGAGGACCCGGCCATGGCGGCGATCCCGCTGCCGCCGCCCGCGGCCGCGTCGGCCGATCCCACGCAGTCCATGGGTGCGCCGCCCGCCCCATCGCCGGCGCCGGAGGCCGCCAAGCCAAGCAGGAAGGAAACGTCGAGCCGCTCCCGCTGAGCTGTCAGCCAGCCAGTGGCAGCGCCAGCTCCATCGCCACCCCGCCATCCTCGTTCGCGGCCCGGATGCGGCCACCCATCTTGGCCAGCCAGGTGCGGGCCACGAACAGGCCCTGGCCGCGACGGCCGGTGGATTCATGGGGCGCGGCATCGCTGACGCCGTACTCGAACACCTTGTCCAGCAGCCCAGGGGCGATCGCCGGGCCCTGGTTGTGGATGCGCACCATGGCCTGCCCGTCAGCGACCGCCAGGCGGATGTCGATGGTCGTTCCGGCCAGCCGGTGCCGGTCGGCATTGCGCAGCAGGTGGGTGAGCACGTCCTCCAGCGAGAACTCGTCGGCGCGCACCACCACCGCGCGGCCGAGCGGCGCGTACTGCACGCCGGCGATGCCGGCGAAGGCGGCGTTGTCGGCCACGTGGCGCAGGAACTCGTCCAGGTCCAGCGGCGCCAGCGACAGGTCGGCGGCGGCCAGCGCCTCGCTGGGCGAAGCCTGTCCGTACAGCACGCTGACGGCATGCTGCATGCGCTGCACGTAGCGCCGCGCCGGGTCGTCGGCGTCGGGGTGCAGCACCATCAGCGACTGCAGCGGCGACAGGATCTCGTGGCCCACCGCCTGCAGCATGTCGCGCTCCTGGCGCGACCGCAGCTGCTCGCGTTGCACGTCGTCCTTCACGCGCTGCAGCAGGTCGGCCAGGCCGCCGGCCAGGATGCCCAGCTCGTCGCGGCCGCGCAGGTCCGACACGTCCAGCTGGCCGATGCGGTCGCCGCCGCGCGCGTCCTGCTGCACGTTGTGCGACACCGCGGCGGCGCGACGGGTGAGCACCGTGATGCGGCGGATCAACCCCAGCTCGATCACCAGCCAGGCCAGCACGATCGCGCCCAGCATCGCCGCCACGTACCAGGACATGCGGGTGGCCACCGCGCTCAGGCCGCGCTCGATGCCGCGGGCGTCGCCGGTCAGCAGCACCTCGTAGCGGCCGGCCGGCGTGGCCAGCACCTCGCGCGCCTCCGCCAGCCCGGTGGTGCCCTTCACCGGCAGTTGCCGTACCAGCCGCGTGATCAGCGGCGAGGAGGGCTCGGCCGATTCGTCGCGCCCGTGCAGCACCAGCGGCTGCGCGTCGCGCGCGCCCAGCTTGCGGATGCTGAGCGTCTCGCCCGGCAGCAGCGCCTTGCGCAGGTCCTGCAGCGACGGCGGCGGCGAAGCGCCGGGCGCCGCTGTGTCGAACAGCGGCTGGTCCGAGCCGGGCCCCAGCACCTGCATGCGCACCTCGATGCGGTCCAGGTCGGGTGGCGGCCACACCGGCCGCCGCTCGCCGAACAGGGCCTCGCTGAAGGCCTCCACCGGCAGCCGGATCGAGAAGAAGGCGTGGCGCAGGCAGCCGGGCTGCGGCTCGCCCTCGGCGCAGGCGCCGGCCTGCCACAGCCAGCCGCGGAAGTCGCGCACCGGCCGGGCGTTCGACGCGAGGGTCGGCGCGCCGGTGTCGACGAAGCCGGTGAGGCGGCCGCGCACCACCGGCGAGCGCGTGCCGGTCAGGCGCTCGAAGGGCGCGACCCAGCGCCAGCTTTCGCCGCGCATGGACAGCGTGACGTGGGCGCGGTGCACCGCATCCAGGTCCAGCATGCCGCGCTCGCGCGGCACCAGGTCGCCGACCCGGAAGCGGCCCACCAGGTAGACGAAACCGCCCGCGTACGGATTGCTGCCGATCGCCACGCACACCGAGCTGCCGTCCGGGTAGCGCACCGAGCAGCCGGCCATCTCCACCGCCTGCTGCGCCTTGTTCTGGTCGTCGAAGTCGATCGCCGCGTAGGGCAGCAGCAGCGGTCGCAGCGTCGGCCCGTCGCCGCCGGCCGCCGGATTGAGCAGGGCCAGCAGCCCGGCCGGGTGCCGCAGCCGGGCCATCAACTCGGCCTGGGTGCGGTGGAAGCCGCGCTGGTAGTTGGCGTAGCTGCGCTCCTTCTCGTCCTGCAGCAGCACCAGCGCCAGCGCCAGCGTCGCCACCACCAGCAGCGCGAACACGCCGCGCAGCAGGATGCGGCGGGTGAACGCGGCCAGCCCCAGGCGCGGACGGTCCCGCGCGGCGAGGGCCAGCGGCGGCAGCTTCATGGCCGGGGCGCGACGGGCGGATCGACCCAGCGGAAGCCCCGCATGGGCACGTTCTCTATGCCTTCGAAGCCGGGGTCGACTTCGCGGAAGGCATCGCGGATGGTGCTCACGTGCTTGCGCACGTTGTCGCGGTTGCGCCCGCTCTTGACCACCTCGAACAGCTCGTCGTAGCCGACCACCTGGCCGCGCCGCTGGTACAGGGTGGCCAGGATGCGCTGGGCAGTCAGCGGCAGGTTGATGCGCTCGCCGCGCCAGGTCGGCGTGCGCTGCCACAGCGGGTCCAGCGACAGCTCCGCGCCGGGCCGCTCCGGCGGCGTGTCTTGCGCGCGGCGCTCGCGCGCCACCCGCAGGATCTCCAGGAAGGTCTCGACGAAGTCGGCTTCCTCGAAGGTGGTCTTCTGCAGGTAGTCCCAGGCGTCCAGCGCCTTCATGATGCTGCGGTAGATCGCGGCCGGCATGGCCGAGACCACCAGCACCGGGGTGCCACGGCCCTGCTTGTTGATCGCGTTGATCAGCGCCACGCCGGCATGGCGCTCGCGCCCGAGCTCGATGTCCAGCACCACCACGTCGTAGGCCGCGCGGGCCAATGCGGCCTCGGCGTCATCGCGGGTGAACCACTGCTCGATCTGCGCCGCCGGGTGCGCCGCCCGGATCCAGCCGGCGAGCTGCCCGCTGGTGGGCGGGTCGTCCTCGATGACGGCGATGCGGGCCATGCGGCCGATTATGGGCGGCGGCCTGCGCGGCCCGCGTGAAGGTTTCTTCCGCGGCGTGAAGCAAGCCGCCCGCCGGCTGCATTGTTCGCTCCGGGGCGGCTTCGAAGAATGCCTGCATCGCACCACCACCCAGGAGAAACGCGATGCCCGCCACTCTCGCCCCGTTCCGTCCGCTGCGCTCGCTGGCTCAGTTGCTGGCCTTGCTGGCCGCCGCGGTGATCGCCGCCTCTACCTGGGCCGCCGGCCTGCAGGAGGAGGGGTACCTGCTGGACGCCGAGCTCTGGCACGAGGAAGTGGCCGGCGCGGGCGGCGCGCACTGGCCGGCCGATGGCTGGTTCCGCCTGGCGGCGGGCGACAAGGCCGTCGAGGTGCGCGCCGCCGATCCCCGGCAAGCCGCTGCCGAAGGGGAGGACGGCGCCTGGTACGTGCGCATCCCGGGCGTGCGGCTGAAGACCGGTGAGCGGCCGCTGTACCGCATGACGGCGCCGGTGGCGCAGCCCATGCTGGACCGCGAGTACCAGCTGATGTTCGGCCGCACGCCGTTCGGCTTCACGGTGGAGGACGCCAACGGCTCGCTGACGTACACGATCCGCTATGCCGGCGCCGAGCACCTGTACCGGCTCGGGCGTCCCGGCGAGTCGACCGCGATCCGCTCGATCGCCGACCTGGATGGCGACGGCCGTCCCGACTTCATCGTCGACGTGGGCGAGCGGACCTTGCTGCTGCTGTCGGGCACCGCGCGGCCGGGTGTGAACGTGCCCAGCGCCGAACTGTGGGCGGCGCACGAAGGCTGCTGAATCGCTTGCGCTTGCCGGAGGACCCATGATCGAAAAGCTCCAATCCCTGCTGCGCGCGTTGCGCGAAGCTGCCTCGCGCATCGTTCCGCGCGCCGCCCCTCGCCCGGCCGACGATGGCGCGGCCCCCGCCCCCTTCGGCGCCGAAGCCACGCTGGCGCGTGTGTCGCGGCTGGTCCCGGCCTTGCTCCTGGTGGCGGCGGTTGCCACGGCCGGCTGGTTGCTGGCCACCCATCCGCCGCTGCAACCGGTGCCGCGCGGCGAGGTCGGCCTGCGCGTGAACCAGTTCACCGGCGAGGTGACGCAATGGCGCGACGGGCTGGTGCTGGTCGTGCCCGGGCTGCACCGGATGCGGCTGGTGCCGCTGCGCGACCGCACCTGGCGGCCGGCCCAGATGGCGCTGGCTTCCGGGCCGGCGCCGGTGCAGTCGGTCGAAGGCCTGTCGGTCGGCATCGACCTGACGGTGCGCTACGCCGTCGATCCCGCGCAAGTCGCCCTGCTGCGCGGCCTGCCCGCCGAGCTGGATACCGAGATCGTGGAGCCGGCGGTCCGCAACGTGGTCTACAAGGTGTTTGCGCGCTACACGGTGCGCGAGATCTTTTCGACCAAGCGCGCCGAGATCCAGGCCGCGCTGGAGACGGAACTGGCTCCGCGGCTGGCCGCCGACGCGGTGCTGCTGCGCAGTGTGCTGGTCGGCAAGGTCGACCTGCCGGCCGACTACAAGCGCGGCATGGAGGGGCTGCTGGCCGAGGAACTGGCGACGCAGAAGATGCGCTACACGCTGGAGCTCAAGGACAAGCGCGTCAGGGAGACCGAGCTGGAAGCCGCGGCCGACAAGGTGCGGCGCGAGGTGCGGGCCGAAGCGGCGGCGCGCGAGCAGGTGATCGCCGCTCGGGCACAGGAAGAGGCCATGAAGCACGTGCTGCCCTTCAAGTTGCGCCAGGTCGAGCAGCGCCGGCTGGAGGCGGAAGCCGAGAAGCAGGCGCGTCTGAAGGCGGCGGAAGGCAGCGCGCAGGCCCGCCGCATCGAGGCCGGCGGCGAAGCCGATGCGCGCCGCCAGCTGGCCGAGGCCGAGGCCTTCCGCATGGATCGACTGGGGCAGGCGAGCGCCGAGCAGATGGCGCGCGAGGGCACGCTGCTGTCGCGCCATCCGCTGCTGATCCAGAAAACGCTGGCCGACAAGCTGTCCGACAAGGTGCAGGTGATCATCGCCCCGCCGGGTGCGGCCGGCGGCTTCATCGGCGCCAACCTGCTGGGTGGCGGGCCGGCTGCGCCTGCCGGGCTGCAGCAAGCCGCCGCGCGCGAGACGGTGGAAGGCGAGTGAGATGCCGGCCGGCGTGCTGCTGACCGCCGCGGTGGCGGCCAGCCTGGGCACCGCCCTCGTGACCGCCGACCAGGCGGTGCTGCGCGCTGCCCCGCGCGACTCGGCGCAGCAGCAGGCGCAACTGCGCCAGGGCGAGGTATTGGAAGTTCGCGGCGAACGGCTGGACCACCTGCAGGTGTGGGACCACCGGCGCGAACGGGGCGGTTTCGTGCGAGCCGACCAGCTGCGCCGCCTGACCGGCGCGCCCGAGGAAGCGCCGGAATTGCTGGCCGTGCTGCGTTTCGTGCGGGAAGCGCAGGGCAAGGAGGCGCTGGGCATCGGCTTGGCTGGCGCGTGGCTGCGCGCGGCGCCGGCGGAGGCCGTGCGCGGCGAAGCCGGCATCGAGGCGCTGGACGCGATCGGCACCCTGGCCGAGCGGCTCGCGGGGCGCGCGTCCTCCGGGTCGGCCTTGAGCCGCGGCGCACAGGCGGGCGTCGCGGCCGACCTGGAAGTCGCGCAGCAATACGGCGTGCGATTCACCAGCTACGAGCGCGAGGGCCGCATGCGCGTGTGCTACGACGGCGAGGCGTTCCGGCGCGTGCTGGCGATGGCCGCGCGGCCGGCGCAGCAGGCTCGCGCCGCGCTGGCGCTGACGCGCGCCGATTGCCTGGATCCCGCCCTCTTGCCGCAGCAGTTGCACCAGGCCAACCAGTGGCGCGCCGACGTGCTGGACCGGGTGGAGGTGGCCAGCCTGCCCGGCTACGTGAAGAACCGCGTCGCACTGCGGCGGGCCCAGGTCTGGAGCACGCTGGCCTGGGAGCAGGCGCGGCTCGGGCAGCCGCCGCAGTCGTCGGCGCAGCGCGCGCTGGCGGAGCTGGCGTCGGTGCGGCCGGCCGAACTGCCGGAGGCGGATGCGGCGGCCTGGAACGATGCCGTGATGCGGGTCAACGCTTCGCGCTGGGCGGCAGTGCCGTTGCCGGACGCAGCCGGGCCTTCATCCCGGCCCTCGGTGCAGACCGTCGCCGGGCAGCCGGGCGAGACCTGCGTGCTGCTGGTGGACGCACGGCATGCGGCGTCGGATCCGCTCGCGCGCCGCTGCACCTGGGGCGTGGTGTGGCCGCAGTCGGCGTCGCTCAATCGCGAGGGCAATGCGCTGGCGCTGGCGGTGCAGCCGATGGCGGGCTGGCGCGAGTTGTGGCTGTTCCGGCGCTCGCGGGCCGGCTGGTCGGTCGACGTGCTGCCGCCGGGTGCCGTGTCGCCCTCGCTGGGCTATGCCGAGTTCGCCGGCTGGGTGCCCGGCGGCCGGCAGGTGCTGGTGGCGCGAGAGGCGCGCGGCGAGGGCCACTACCGGCGCCGCTACGAGGTGCTCTCGCTCGACAGCCTGGCGGTGCAGCGGCAATCGCCCGATCCCGCCGCGCTCGGACCGTTCCAGCGCTGGGCCGATCCGGGCTGGAAACGCAACACCGTCAGCCTGCGCTGAGCCACTCTCTACTCCCCCCCGGGAAGGGCTGGAGTGGGGGCGCGGGACCCAAAAGAATGCGTATCTGACCCCAATTCTTCAGCGATCGGCTTCGCCATCCGCTTCGGGCTCGCTGTCGGAGTCGAGGTCGGTGAACTCCTGGCTGTCGGGGTCGGCTTCGGGGAAGCCGTTGCCCGAGCCGGGGCCGGCGTCCTCTTCTTCCTCACCGCCTGCACCCATGTGCACCACGCGGTCGGGCGCGATGTCGGCGCCTTCCTCGAGGTCGGTGCCGGATACGCCGGCCCGCTCGCCGGTGCCGGGGCCGTCGGAATCGGCGTGCACCTCGCCGGTGCCGATCGCATCGCTGCCGCTGTCGGAGTTGTCGCTCGGGCCGAGTGCGTCGCTGCCGCGGCCGCTGGGCTGGACAGGCGCCGGATCGGCGCCCAGGATGCTGCTGTAGGCCATGGAATCCTCCTGTGGTCTGGCCCCAGTGTGGGCGCGGCCGCCCATGCTGTTGCGTAGTCGCCGGGACGCGCCTGCTGTCGGACGCGGCGCATAATGAGCCGCACACTCCAGTCGCTGGGGCAGGAGCATGCAAGCTGCGCATCCCGACCTACCGGAGGAGCCTTCCGACGGCCTTCCCTCCGACCGCCCCGCCGAGCGCAACGGAGCGCCGCAGGCGGATGTCGAGCGCTTTCCCGGCCGGCGCGCGGCGATGGCCGACCTGCACCTGAAGCTGCTGGAGCGGCTGGGTCCGCCCTCGGTGCTGGTCGATGCCCGGCACGAGATCGTCCACCTGTCGCCCCAGGCCGGCCGCTTCCTGCAATGGCGCGGCGGTGAGCCCTCCCGCAAGCTGCTCGAACTGGCCGATCCCGCGCTGCGACCGGTGCTGGCCGCCACGCTGCAGAAGGCCGCCCGGACGAAGGCGGAGGCGCGATCGGAACCCGTGGAGCTGGCCTGCAGCGGCGATCGCCTCGGCCTGTCGGTGCGCGTCGTGCCCACGGCCGACCTGGGCCCCGGCTGGATGCTGGTGCTGTTCGACTCCGGCGCGCCGGCGCCCGACGCCCGCCTGGCCGAACTGGAGCGAGCCAACCGCGGCCTGCTCGAGTTGATGGAGGCGACCGGCATACCCACCGTGTTCGTCGACCCCGAATTGCGCGTGCGGCGCTACACGCTGTCCGCGACCCGCCTGTTCAGCCTGATCCCGGCCGACGAGGGCCGCCGGCTGACCGACCTGGCGACGCCGCTGGCCTACCCGGAACTGGCTGCCGACGCGCAGCGCGTGCTGGAGCGTGCCGAACCGGTCGAACGCGAGGTCGGCGACCGCGACAGGCGCTGCTACCTGGCGCGGCTGCTGCCGTACCGCGCCGCGCAGGACGGCGTGGCCGGCGTGGTGCTGTCCTTCGTCGACGTCACCGAGCGCAAGCGGGCCGACGAGCAGCTGCGCTGGCTGTCCACCGTGGTCCATGCGTCGACCGACGCGATCATCAGCTTCTCGGTCGACTTCACCATCCTGAGCTGGAACGCCGGCGCCGAGCGCATCTACGGCTACCCGGCGCAGGAGGCGATCGGCCGGCCGCTGTTCATGCTGGCGCCGGGCCGCGAGGCCGAGTACCACGAGAACATGCGGCGCATCCGCCAGGGCGAGGCGATCCAGTACGAGGCGGTGCGGCGCCGCAAGGACGGCGCGGAGGCCCACATCTCGGTGCGCGTGTCGCCCATCCGCGGCCCGGATGGCGCCGTGATCGGGGGCACGTCCATCACGCGCGACATGAGCGAAACGCTGGCGGCCAGGCAGGCGATGGAACGCAGCCAGGCCGAGCTGCGCCAGGCGCTGGAGGACATGGAGCAGGCCCGGCGCGAGCTGGAAGCGGCCGACGCCAACAAGGACCGCTTCCTGGCCGTGCTGTCGCACGAGCTGCGCAATCCGCTGGCGTCGATCGCCAGCGCGTCCGAGCTGCTGCTGATGGCGCGGCTGCCCGAGTCGGCCCGGCAGAAGGCGGCCGAGGTGGTGCAGCGGCAGGCACGTGCCATGAAGGCGCTGCTGGACGAGCTGCTGGACGTCTCGCGGCTGACCCTGGGGCGCCTGAGCCTGACGCGCTACCCGGTGTCGGTGGCGGCGGTGATCCAGTCGGCGCTGGAGGCGACCCGGCCGCTGGTGCAGGCGGCTTCGCACGAGCTGCTGGTGAAGCTGCCGCCGCCGGCCGTGCAGGTCGACGGCGACCCGATGCGGCTGGCGCAGGTGGTGTCCAACCTGGTCACCAACGCGGCCAAGTACACGCCCGAGAGCGGCCGCATCACCGTCTCGGCCGAGGTCTTCCACGACGAGGTGGTGCTCGAGGTTTCCGACAACGGCATCGGCATGGAGCCCTCGCAGATCGACCGCATGTTCGACCTGTTCTCGCAGGGCGAAGGCTCGCTCGACCGATCCAACGGCGGGCTCGGCATCGGGCTGGCGCTGGCGCGCAACATCGTCGAGCTGCACGGCGGCTGGATCATGGCCAGCTCGGCCGGCCTGGGGCAGGGTTGCCAGGTGCGCGTGGGCTTGCCCTTGTTGCGGATGGCCGCCGGTTCGGAGATCGACGCCATCGAGCCGCCGCCGCAGCAGGCGCCCGAGCCGGCCCCGGCTGCCGAAGGCGAGCTGATCCTGGTGGCCGACGACAACGGTGATGCCGCCTGGGGCCTGGCCAAGCTGCTGGAGCTGTCCGGCTTTCGCGCCGTGCTGGCGCGCAGCGGTGGCGAAGCGCTGCACGTGGCCGAGCAGGAGCGCCCGGCGATCGCGCTGCTGGACATCGGCATGCCGGACCTCAGCGGGCACGAGGTCGCGCGCCGCCTGCGTGCGACCGATTGGGGCCGCTCGATGATCCTGATCGCCGCCACCGGCTGGGGCCAGGAGGCCGACGTGCGGCATTCGATGGAAGCCGGCTTCGACGCCCACCTGACCAAGCCGCTCAACGTCGGCCGCATCCGCGGGCTGATCGAGGAACTCGCGGCCCGCCGCAGGAGTTGACCGGCGCCGATCGCGATCGCGATCGCGCGACCGGCCGCCCCGTCCGCACCGCCTACTGCCCGATGGCCCGGACCTCCGAGCCCGCCGCGATGCCGGCCTGGTAGACGGCGACGGAGTGGCCGTCCGGCCCGCCCGCCACCGCGAAGTCGATCGGCGCGGGGCCGGTTTGCGAACCTGCCGTGCGGTCGATCGAGAACAGCGTCCGTTCGGCGACGGTCGTGAAGCCGCCTGCGGACGCGCCGCCGGCATCGACCGCCAGGGCGCTGATGCGCGCGCTGGACGAGAAACTGCCGGGAGTGGAGACCTGCACGAAGGCAGTGAAGCCCGCCTGCGAGGGGGCGATCTCGAGGTCGT
>JAKFEA010000030.1:0-8945 GCA_036675905.1 Acidovorax sp.
CAGCGTGGCCTCGTCCATGCGCACGTACAGCGACACGGCCGGGCAGTCGCGGCCCTGCTCCAGCGTGTAGGCCTGCACCACCTCGTCGGGCAGCATGGTGATCTTGTGGCCGGGCATGTACACGGTGGACAAGCGCTGGCGCGCCACCTGGTCCAGCGGCGTGCCCGGCTGCACGGCCAGGCCGGGCGCGGCGATGTGGATGCCCAGCGTGACGGTGCCGGTGCCCAGCCCCTGCACCGACATCGCGTCGTCGATCTCGGTGGTGCTGGAGTCGTCCACCGAAAACGCCTGCACCGGCGCGAGCGGCAGTTCGTCGGCGATCGCGGGCGGCGCCAGCGGCGGGAAGCCCGTGCCCTTGGGGAACTGCTCGAACAGGAACCGCTTCCAGTGGAACTGGTAGGCCGAGTCGATGGCGCCGGCCTTTTGCAGCAGCGCCAGCGGGGCCGTCTGCGTCGCGCGCGAGGCCTCGACCACCGCCTTGTATTCGGGCGCGTTCTTGTCCGGCTTGAACAGGATGCGGAACAGCTGCTCGCGCACCGCCGGCGGGCAGCTGCCGGCGCCCAGCTCCGCGGCCCAGGCCGCGATCTGCTGCTGCAGCTGCTTCTTCTTCTCGATCGCGGCCAACGCCTGCTGGACGATCTCGGCCGGCGCCTTGCGGAACCGCCCCTTGCCGGCGCGGCGGAAGTAGTGCGGCGCCTCCTGCAGGCGGAACAGCGCGGCGGCCTGCTGCTCCGGCGAAGCCTTGTCGCTGAAGTATTCGCGCGCCAGCTCGGCGAAGCCGAACTCGTCGTCGGGCGCGAATTCCCAGGCCAGGTCGAGCTCGATGCCCTGCGCCAGCGACTGCGCCGCCGCCACCAGCTCGGCCGGCTGCGGCTTGTCGAACTTCAGCAGGAGGTTCTGGGCCTTGACCTTGACGCGCTTGCCGCTGTCGAGCTCCACCTGGGCGGAGGATTCGGCTTCGGAGAGGACCCGGCCGGCCTGCAACTTGCCGGCCTCTTCGAACAATGCGTACATCGCCGCGATTGTCCCATGCGGGTTTCAGCGCGCCGGGCCGCCCAGGCCCAGGAAGGCCAGCACCTTGTCGATGCGCTGGTCGAAGTCGCTGATGGCGTGGTCGCCGCCTTCGATCAGCTCGATGGGGGAGCCGGGATAGCGGCCCGCCATCTCGCGCCAGTCCAGCACCTCATCGCCCTTGGCGACGATGGCGAATACCCGCTCGGGGTGGGGCAGGGCGCCGCGCTCCAGTTCGCGCAGCTCGTCGACGTAGCGCGGCTCGAAGTGGAAGTGCTGGCTGGGGTCGTGCCAGAAGGTCTGCTCGCCGATGGACCGGGCCAGGTCGCGCGCCGGGTCGATGGCCGGGTTGAGCAGCACTGCGCGGCAGCCGGTCTCGAAGGCGACGTGGGTGGCGTAGAAGCCGCCCAGCGAGGAGCCGATCACGCCCATGCGGTCGCGCGGCCAGGAGGCGATGCCGTCCATCACCAATTGCATCGCGGCGCGCGGCGAGGGTGGCAGCTGCGGGCACCACCAGGTGACTTCGGGGTGGTCGCGGGCGATGCGTTGGGCCACCTGCACGGCCTTGGCGGATTGAGGCGAGGAGCGGAAGCCGTGGAGGTAGAGCAGGTGGGTGAGGGCCATGCCCCATCCTAGCGGGGCAAAAAAAATCCCCGCCGGGGTCGGCGGGGACGGAGTCCCGGCGAAGGCCGCCGGGCTTCTGGATGACGACCGGCTCAGTCGAACACCGGCTTGTACACGCCGAAGCTCGACACCCAGTTCATGTCCTTCTGGTCAAAGGCCATGAGTTGCAGGAAGTTGATGCGGGCCACGTCGGAGTAGGTGCCCGCCGTCGAGCCGCAGTGCGGGTCGCCCCCGGACTGGGCCGAGCAGTTGATCACCACCTTTCGCACGACGCTGCTCATGTTGGTGTTGTCGTTGAACCGGGTTTGGGTCGGTACCGTCGCCGGCGGCACCGGCGCGATGAAAGTAGAGCCCTGAACCTGCGCGAACGTCGGCGGCAGCGCGCCGGCCGGCACCTGCCAGAAATCGGTGTCGCCTTCGACGCTGAGTTCCGCTCTATCGCCCTCGGCCATCTGGATGTAGCCGGTGGTCGAAGACCCGGAGATCAGCTCCTGCTTTGCAGCAGGCAGCAGGCCGGCCCAGGAGCGCTGGGTCAGTTCGCCGATGGTCAGCGGGCGGGTCGTGGTCTCGTGGTACTGCGTCGCATCCGGCGTGCTGCCCGTATTGCCGGCCAGGAAGAACTCGGCTTTCCAGCGTCCGACGTTGCGGATGGCGCTGATCTCCGCCTCGGTCCAGTCGGTATCCTGGTCGGCCGGATTCCTTGCCCAGACGATGCTCTCGCTCAGCGTGCGCGGCTGCGCCGTGACGGACGCATCGGCAAATTTCCCGGCGAGGCGCACGACCGAGGTGTTCGATCCGGCGATGGTCAGGAAACTCAGCCCACCGTTCGGCCGAAGCGTAAGGGCGCGGCCGTTCGGCGTTGTCAGCACCACGCGATCGAAGATCGGATCACCACTGCCATTGGTGACGTTGGGCAGTCCCGCGTCATAGCCCGTGGCCCAGTAGCTGAGGGTGGGCGTGTTCAGCAGTTCGCGGTACTCGGACCAGGGGCGGACGTTGAACGGGTAAATGGCCTGGTTGCCAATGGCCTTGAGCGCGCCGTCCTCGTGCACCACCCACACCCGGCTGTAGTTCGTGCCGCCGCTCGTGTCGACGTTCAGGGCGGTCACCGCCTTGACGGTGATCGTGATGTTGGCCGAGGTTCCGGTGGGAAGAATGGCGATGTCCAGGGACGTGAGCACCTGGTCGTGCCCGGAGCCGTCGGCGCTGAAAGTGCCGGTCAGCGGATTGACGCTGTCGCCCACGTTGGTCATCAGGGGTGCCAGGGCCTCCACGATGGCAGCCACGACATCGTTCACGGTTTGCGCCGTGACGCTGGCGGTGCCCGCCGCGATCTGGCTGGCCAGATCGCTCGGGTCGCCCGTCGGCGAAAGCTGGGCAGCGATCAGGTTCGTGATCTTGGTGATGTTGATCGTGCCGGTCTTGTTCTCCGCCACGGGCGAGTAGTACACGAGGTCTTCGGTGCTGGCCGACGCAACGAAGGGTGCCTGCGCGGTCACCGGTACCGTCAAGGTGTAGCTGCCATCGGCGTTGGTCGTCGCCTGGGCAACCACATTGCCCTGGCTGTCGACCAGCTGCACCTGCGCCCCGGCCATGGGTGCGCCTTCCGCGGCCACGCCCGTCAGCACGGTGGCTGCGGGCGCGGGTGGGTCACCACCTCCACCTCCGCAGGCAGCAAGGAGCGACGCCGCGGCCAGGATGGCCATGGCGCGCATCTTCCAGAAATCAAGTTTCATCACGGTTCTCCTGTCGTGGGTCACGCCTGCAGCGCAGGCGCGACGCCCCGCCATGCGGAGCGCGGCGCGAAGTTACGGAACTGCCGCGCTGGTCGCATCTGCCATTCGGGTGAACGCACCCTCGCGCTCACCCGAATGGGAGAGGGGCGGGCCCAGGCTGCGTGTACATTGCGGCCCATCGAATGCAAGGGGGAGGCGCATACCGTGTTCCGGCTGCTGATTTGTGATGACCATCCGGCGGTCCGGGTCGGGGTGCGCACGGCGGCCCTCGCGGCCGTGCCGCAGTGCGAAGTCACCGAGGCCGGCACGGCGGAGCAGGTACTGCAACTGCTGCAGGGCCCGCAACCGTTCGACCTGCTGATCCTGGACGTCAAGCTGCCCGATCGCAGCGGCCTGTCCATCCTCGACGCGATCCGTGCCCAGCGCCCGCAGCTGCACGTGTGGGTCACGTCGGGCGAGCAGAGCGAGGAGTTCATGGCCGCGGCCCTCAACGGCGGCGCCAACGGCTACCTGCCCAAGTCGGTCAGCGAGGCCGTGCTGGCGCAGGCGTTGCGCGACGCCAGCATGGGCCGCATCATCCTGCCGGCCAACTACGCGCGCCGCTCGCAGCCCGCCTGGGATCCGGCGCGCGCGCAGAGCAGCGCCGCCGCCATGCTGCAGGGCCTGGGGCTGACGCCGCGCCAGCAGGACGTGCTCAAGTGCCTGCTGCGCGGGCAGTCGAACAAGCAGATCGCGCGCTCGCTCGACATCTCCGACGGGACCGTCAAGACCCACACGGCGGCCATCTTCAGCATCCTCGGCGTCAACAGCCGCGCCAACGTGATCGTCAAGTGCAGCGGCCTGGGGATCCCCCTTGAGGCGTGCTGAGGACCTCCAGCGCGAAATCGGCACGCTGTCGCTGCAGCAGGCAATCGCCTCGGGTCGCACCGGGATGCTGGCCGCGCCGGTGGTGGTGGCGCTGGTCGCCGCCGAAGTGGGGTGGCTGCATTCCGCGGCATGGGCGTTGGCGCTCGTGGCCTACCTCGGATGGCGCAACCGGCTGCTGGCGCGCAGCCTGGAGCGCGTCGCCAGCGGGCTGCAAGCCGGCCCGACCCTGTTCCTGAGCACGCTGGGCCTGTCGCTGCTGATGGGCGCGTTCGCGCTGTTCGCCTTCCACCGCACGGAATACGAGGGACACCTGATCCTCAGCCTGGTCCTGTGCTGCTGGTCCGCCGCCGCGCTGCTGTCCCTGTGGGTGTCGACTCGCCTGTACGCGCTGTACCTGGCCGGCATCCTGGGGGGCTTGGCCCTCGGCTGGCTGAGCGCCGGCGGCCCGGAGGGGCTGCCGATCGCCGGCAGCCTGGGCCTGTACGGGCTGGTGCTCTACGCGTTCTCGATCAATTTCACGCACCGGGTGGAAGAGGGCATCGCGATCCGCTCGCACAACGCCGAGCTGGTGCGGCAACTGGCCGCGGCCAACGAGGCCAAGACGCGCTTCCTGATGGCCGCCAGCCACGACCTGCGCCAGCCGCTGCACGCGATCGGCCTGATGGGCGCCGGGCTGCTGCGGCTGAAGGATGCCGACGAAATCCGCTCGCTCAGCGCCACGCTGGCCAGCACGGTCGAGAACCTGAACCAGATGTTCTCCGCCATCCTGGACATCTCGCGCCTGGACAGCGGCGACCAGCGCATCGTGCGGACGGTGTTCAGCCTGGACACGCTGCTGGCGCAGCTCGACGCCGAGTACCGGGCCCTGTGCCTGGCCGCCGACCGGCGCTGGGAATGCCAGGTCGAGAGCGTCACCGTCTGCTCCGACCCGGTGCAGCTCGAGCGCCTGCTGCGCAACCTGCTGGACAACGCGCTCAAGCATGGCGGGCGCGGCGCCATCCGCCTGTCGATGGCGCGCCGGAACGGCGAAGCGGTGCTGACCGTGGCGGACACCGGGCCCGGCATCCGCCCGGAAGATCGCGATCGCGTGTTCGACGAGTTCTACCGCTCCGGCGAGTCGGGGCTGGGGCTGGGCCTGTCCATCGTTCGGCGGGTGGCGGACAAGCTCGGCGCCCGGCTGGACATCGGCTGGACCGATGGCGAGCGGCGCCTGGGCGCGCGCATCACCGTGCGCTTGCCGTCGACGTCCGCGGGCGCGCCCATGCCGGTCATCGACGAACCGGCCGTCGACCTGGCCGGCCTGGCGGTGCTGGTGCTGGACGACGACGAGTCCATCCTGCGGGCCACCGAGACGCTGCTGCGAAGCTGGGGCTGCCGCGTCGCCACCTGCAGCGAGCCGGGCCAACTGCAGGCCGCGGTGGCGCAATTGGGCGAGCCCGAAGTGGCACTGATCGATTTCCAGTTGCGCGACGGGCTGCTCGGCACCGACGCGATCGCCGGCACCCAGGCCGCCTTTCCCGGCATGAGCACGCTGATCGTCACCGGCGAGTCCGACCCGGCGCGCATCGAGCAGCTCAAGGACCTCGGCTTCGTGCTGCCCAAGCCGTTGTCGCCCGAGGCCCTGCAGCGCGCGCTGGCCGGCGTGCGCAGCGCCAGCGGCTAAGGTCCGACTGGGCCAAGGCTGCGCCGCTTCCTGCGGCGCAGGACATGAAAGAGGAGCCGCCCGCGACGAGGCGGCGAGGGGACTGCGATGCAATGGTTGTCCAGGTCGGGCGAGGCCTTCGCCGCGCAGGTGGCGGCGGCTGCAGCCGCGCCCGGGGCCGCGCCGCTCGACGTGCTGGTGGTCGGCTCCGGCTACGGCGGCGCCGTGGCGGCCCTGCGCTTTGCCCAGGCCGGGCGCCAGGTCACGGTGCTCGAACGCGGCGAGGAATACGTTTCCGGCGAATTTCCCAACGACATCAGCCAGGCCGGCGGCCACGTGCGGGCCGAGCTCGCCTCCACCTCGGGCGTCACGGCGATGGGCAACGAGCACGCGCTGTTCGACCTGCGGGTCGGCTACCAGGCCGGCGCCCTGGTGGGCAACGGGCTGGGCGGCACCAGCCTGATCAACGCCGGCGTCGGCCTGCGGGCCGATCCGCGGGTGTTCCGGCAGGAGCGCTGGCCGGCCGCGCTGCGCAATGCCAATCTCGATGCCTGGTACGACAAGGCCGAGCGCGAACTGGAATTGCAGGTGCCCGGCGAAGGCGATTCGGGCGAGGCCGGCCGCCGCATCCTGGCCTCGGACAAGGTGGCGGCACTGCGCGAGTTCGCCGATGCGGCCCGCGCCCGGGGCGTGGCCGCCGAAGTGAAGTTCCGCACGGTGCCGATCGCGGTGGAGTTGCGCGACGACCCGCCGACGGAACTGGGTCCGCGCAAGGCGTGCATCGGTTGCGGCGACTGCGTCACCGGCTGCAACCACGGCGCCAAGCTGAGCCTGACGGCCACCTACCTGCCCAAGGCCTGGCGCGCCGGCGCGCAGTTCTTCACCGGCATCACGGTGCTGTCGCTGGCGTACCGGCCCCGCGTGAAGAAGCCCGCATGCGACCGGCCAGGAGACGATGAGACGGCAAAGGACGAGGGTGAGTGGGAGGTCACCTTCATCCGCACGGCTGAGCGCAAGCTGGCGGCCGAAGCGGGCGCGCGCTCGCCAGCGGCGAAGTCCCATTACGGCACGGTGCGGGCCCGCAAGGTGATCCTGGCGGCCGGCACTTTCGGCTCCACCGAGATCCTGTTGCGCTCGCGGGCGCGAGGGCTGCCGGTCTCGGCCACTGCCCTGGGCATGCAGGTGTCGGGCAACGGCGACGACATCTCGTTCGGCTACGACCTGCTGCGCCAGGTGAATGCGGTCGGCTCGGGCCCCCGCGCGCCGGAGAGCTTCGTCGGTCCCACCATCGCGGGCGCAGTGGAACTGCGCGGCGGCGGCGACGGGTTCACCGGCGATACGCTGGTGGAGGACGGTGGCGTGCCGGCGATGCTCTCGGCCGTCTTCGGCGAACTGGCCACCACGCTCGCAGCCACCGCGCAACTCGGGCGCTGGTCGTTCCGCCGGCGGGGCGCCGATGCCCTGGCGGTGTCGGCCGAGGCGATAGGCCGGACGCTGCCCATGCTGGGCATGGGGCATGACGAGGCCGGCGGCACCATCGCCTTCGACATCGCCAGCGACCGCGTGCTGTGGGCCTGGCCCGGCGCGGAGGAGGAGCCGGCGGTGCGCCGCCACCAGCAGCGGCAGGCAGCCGTGGAAGACCTGGGGGCCATCCACCTGGGCAACCCCGCCGCCGGCGTGTTGCCGCCGGCGCTGGCCGGCGTGCTGAGCGGCCCCAATCCCGGTGGCGCCCTGTTCACGGTGCATCCGCTGGGCGGCTGCCGGATGGGCGACAGCCACCACTCGGCCGTGGTCAATGACTGGGGCGCGGTGTTCCGCAGCGACGAGCCCGGCGTCTTCCCGGACCTGTACGTGCTCGACGGCTCCATCGTGCCGACCTCGCTGGGGGTCAACCCCCTGCTGACCATCACCGCGCTGGCCGAACGGGCCTGCGACTTGATCCTGAGGGACGCCACCGGAGGCGCTCCCCAGCCGCGCGAGTTCGGCGTGCTGCCGCACCTGCCCGAAGTGAGGGGCCAGGCGGTGCAAGCCGTTCCCGGCGGCACGCTCACCGAGGTGTTGCGCGGCTCGCTGGACTCGGGCGACGGGCCGGTGCAGGCCGCCCTGTTCCTGAACCTGCAGGTGGACGACTGGCGGGCGCTGCTGGCCAGTGCCGATCATCGGGCCGCCGTGGTGCCGACGCCGCCCCAGCCGCCCCGACCGCCCTATCCGGCTTCGCGGCTGGAGTTGCAGGTCGGCGAGGAGGAGCCCCGGGTCTACGAAGTCCTGCCCGGCAGCGAAGCGCAGTTGTTCCGGGTGGCGCAAGGGGGCTCGGGCGGGGTGGGTCGCTTCCTGGCCATGGCTGCCACCGTCCTGATCGACCGCTGGATTCCCGATGCGCTCAAGCGGCAACCTGCGGACCGGCTCGTCTGGCTGCGCTTCGTTGCCTACATCGTGCGCAACGCACTGGGCAGGTTGCTGCCGGCGCGATCCCCGCGCCAGCCCGCCTTCGACTGGATCGGCGGCTTCAGGCTGCTGCGGCACGCGATGGAGGAGCGCGAGTTCCGCTACGAACTGGCCTTGCGCGACCGCGATGGCAAGGCCTACCGGCTGCAGGCCGTCAAGCGGCTGGACGCGAGCGCCGGCTGGCGCGAGATCGCCCGCTGGTGGCGCGACCGGCAGCCCGGCGAGTGGCGGCCGCTGCGGCGGCGCAGCGTCTGGGAGCAGCTGACGCAGGCCGATGCGGTGCTGATCGACCCGGCCACCGGCGCCCGCCTGGCGTCGGGGCGGCTGGAGATGGACCTGCCGGAAATCCTGCGCCGGCTGCCCTCGCAGCTGGCGCCCGGCGCCGACACACTGACCGCCCTGATGGCTGCGGCGGCGTATCCGCTGTTCATCGCGCGCGTGCTGCTCAAGACCCGATTGCTCGACTTCCGGGCGCCGGACTACAAGCGCCGGCTGCCCGACACCGACCCGGCCACGCTGGACGCGCCCGCCGACCTGTTCGAGCTGTGGGATCCGGCGCTGCAGCTGCCGTCGCTGCGCACGGCCAGCGGCTGGATTCGACCGGAGCGTCCGATCCCGCT
>JAKFEA010000031.1:0-29784 GCA_036675905.1 Acidovorax sp.
ACTCGGTGTCGTAGGCCAGCACCCAGAACAGGTTGCCCAGCAGCAGCACCCAGGCCAGCAGCGGCACGCGCGACTGCACCGCCGCGAACGCCATCGGGATGCCGAAGCTGAAGGCCACCCCCAACACCGCCTGCGGCATGGACACGACCCGCTTGGCATACGGATACAGCAGCGCGACCGCCAGCGCCGCGAACGACCAGGCAATGGCGGCGGCGTTGGTGGTCAGCACCAGCGCGAACGCCAGCAGCGCCAGCACCGCGCCCAGGGCCAGCGCCTCCTTCACGCCGATGCGCCCGGCGGTGACCGGGCGCTGGGCGGTGCGCTTGACGTGGCGGTCGAACTCGCGGTCGGCCACGTCGTTGAGGCAGCAGCCCGCGCTGCGCATCAGGACCGTGCCGAGCGTGAACACCGCCACCAGGTGCCAGCCCGGAAAGCCGTGCGCCGCCACCCACAGCGCGCTCAGCGTCGGCCACAGCAGCAGCAGCCAGCCGGCCGGGCGGTCCCAGCGGATCAGGTCGAGGTAGAGGCGCAGCTTCTCCGCTGGCTGGACGGGCAGGCTCACCGCGCGATGTTAGCGGCGCGCCCGGGCCCTCGTGGCTATTCGCCCTCGAGCAGGCTGCGCAGCATCCAGGCGGTCTTCTCGTGGAAGTCCAGCCGCTGGGTCAGCAGGTCGAGCGTCGGTTCGTCGCCCGCCTTGTCGACGGCGGGCACCAGCCCGCGCGCGGTGCGCGCCACGGCTTCGTGGCCCTTGACCAGGATGCGCACCATCTCCATCGCCTTGGGCGGCTCGCCGGGGGCGTCCGCCACCGAGGCCAGCTTGCCGAAGGCGGCATAGGAGCCCGGCGCGAAATGCCCCAGGGCCCGGATGCGCTCGGCGATGACGTCGAGGGCGCCCCACAGGTCGGTGTACTGCTGCATGAACATGTCGTGCAGCGTGCTGAACAGCGGGCCGGTCACGTTCCAGTGGAAGTTGTGGGTGGTGAGGTACAGCGTGTAGCTGTCGGCCAGCAGGCGGCTCAGTCCGTCGGCGATGGACGCGCGGTCGGCTTCGTTGATCCCGATGTTGATGGGGGCAGGGCTGCTCATCCGTTGACTCCTTGAGCGTGGGTGATTCCCCACTTTACGGGATCGCGGCGCTCCGTGGCCCCTGCGGCGTCAATCGCGCCGATTACGACAAGCGCTTGACGCCCGGCAACTCGCAGGCGTAGATCGCGTTGCGCAGCGCGGCGATCGCCTCGTAGCGGGTGAAGCTGCGCCGCCAGGCCAGCACGACGCGCCGGTCGGGCGGTTCGCCCTCGAACGGGATGTAGCGCACGAACGCCTGGTCGTCCTTGCGCCGCCGCGGCTTCGGGTCCAGCGCCTCGGCCGGCACCGACAGCCGCGGCACCAGCGTCACGCCCATGCCGGCGGCCACCATGTGCTTGATGGTCTCCAGCGAGGAGCCCTCGAAGCTCTTGCGGATGCCTTCGGCGTCGCTGGAAAAGCGCGCGAACTCCGGGCAGACCTCCAGCACGTGGTCGCGGAAGCAGTGGCCGGTGCCCAGCAGCAGCATGGTTTCGCTCTTGAGCTCCTCGGCGGTGACGGCCTTGCGCTGCGCGAGCGGATGGCTGGCCGGCACGGCCGCCAGGAACGGCTCGTCGTACAAGGCCGCCAGCGCCAGGCCGGTGTCGGGGAAGGGCTCGGCCATGATGGCGCAGTCGATCTCGCCGGTGCGCAGCATCTCCAGCAGCTTGACCGTGAAGTTCTCCTGCAGCATCAGCGGCATCTGCGGCGTGCGGTCGATCGCCTGCCGCACCAGGGAGGGCAGCAGGTAGGGCGCGATGGTGTAGATCACGCCCAGCCTGAGCGGGCCGGCCAGCGGGTCCTTGCCGCGCTTGGCGATCTCCTTGATGGCCGCGGCCTGCTCCAGCACGCTTTGTGCCTGGCGCACGATGTCCTCGCCCAGCGGCGTGACGCTGACCTCGTTGGCGCTGCGCTCGAAGATCTTGACCTCCAGTTCGTCCTCCAGCTTCTTGACCGCCACCGACAGGGTCGGCTGCGAGACGAAGCAGGCTTCGGCGGCCTTGCCGAAGTGCTTTTCGCGCGCCACGGCGACGATGTATTTGAGTTCTGTCAGGGTCATCGGATCAGGCCTTGAGGTACTCGGATTTTCCCCCCAACCACCGCTCGGCGTGCCGGCGCGCGTGCTCGGGAAAGCGATCCAGCATCTGCGGCGCCAGCCGGCGTGCCGCCTGCAGCAGCTTCGTGTCGGCGGCCAGGTCGGCAAACCGCAGCAGCGGCGCGCCGGACTGGCGCGCGCCCAGGAACTCGCCGGGGCCACGGATCTCCAGGTCGCGCCGCGCGATCTCGAAACCGTCGTGGGTCTCGGCCATGGCCTTGAGCCGGGCCCGCGCGGTCTCGCCCAGCCGGCCGTTCTCGCCCGGCGAATACAGCAGCACGCAGGCCGAGGCCGCCGCGCCGCGACCGACCCGCCCGCGCAGCTGGTGCAACTGCGACAGGCCGAAGCGCTCGGCATGCTCGATCACCATCAGCGAGGCGTTGGGCACGTCGACCCCGACCTCGATCACCGTGGTCGACACCAGCACGCCCATCTGCCCGCCGGCGAACAGCGCCATCACCGCCTTCTTCTCGCCGGCCGGCATGCGCGAGTGCAGCAGCCCGACCTGCACGCCGGGCAGCGCGGCGGCCAGTTCCTGGTGGGTGGCCGTCGCGTTGCGCAGGTCCAGCGCCTCGCTTTCCTCGATCAGCGGGCAGACCCAGTAGACCTGCCGGCCCTGCGCCAGCTGCGCGCGGATGCGCTCGATCACCTCGTCGCGCCGGCTGTCGGCCACCACCTTGGTGACCACCGGTGTGCGGCCGGGCGGCAATTCGTCGATCGTGGAGACGTCCAGGTCCGCGTAGTAGCTCATCGCGAGCGTGCGCGGGATGGGCGTGGCGGACATCATCAGGAGATGCGGCTCGAGGGCGCTGTCCTCGCCGACTTGCATCTTCCCCCGCAGTGCCAGCCGCTGCTCCACGCCGAACCGGTGCTGCTCGTCGATGATCGCCAGTCCCAGTTTGTGGAACTGCACCTGCTCCTGGATCACCGCGTGGGTGCCCACCACCAGCGCCGCTTCGCCGCCGGCCAGCACCTCCAGCATCGCGCCGCGCTCCTTCTTGCGCTGGCCGCCGGTCAGCCAGGCCACGCTGCGCCCCAGTGGCGCGAGCAGCGGCTCCAGCCAGCCGACCAGCTTGCGGAAGTGCTGCTCGGCCAGGATCTCGGTGGGCGCCATCAGCGCGCACTGCCAGCCCGCGTCGATGGCGATGGCGGCTGCCAACGCCGCCACCACCGTCTTGCCCGAGCCCACGTCGCCCTGCAGCAGCCGATGCATGGGCACCGGCCGCGCGATGTCGGCCGCGATCTCCTCGCCGACCCGGCGCTGCGCCGCCGTCAGCGTGAACGGCAGCGCCGCCAGCAGCTGCTCGTGCAGCCCGCCCTGGCGCGTGCGAAGCACCGGCGCACGCAACCCGTCGCGTTCGCGCTTGCTTTCCAGTTGCGACAACTGCTGGGCCAGCAGTTCCTCCGCCTTCAGCCGCTGCCAGGCCGGGTGGCTGTGGTCCTCCAGCGTGGCGAGCGAAGTGTCCGGCCCCGGGTGGTGCAGGAACTCGAGCGCCTCGCGCAACGTCCACGCGGGCGCCAGGCCGAGTTGCGGCGCCAGTTCCGCCGGGACGGTTTCGGACAGGTCGGCGCGCGCCAGCCCGGACAGCACCGCCTTGCGCAGGTAGGCCTGCGGCAAGGCGGCGACCGTGGGATAGACGGGGGTCAGCGCCTGCGGCAGCGCGCCGCCGGCCGGCTTGCACACCGGGTGCACCATCTGGCGCCCGAACAGCCCGCCCTTGATCTCGCCGCGAGCCACGATGCGGTTGCCCACCGCCAGCGCCTTCTGCTGCGAGGGATAGAAGGAGAAGAAGCGCAGCACGCAGGCGCCGGTGCCGTCGTCGAGGGTCACCACCAGCTGGCGCCGCGGCCGGAAGGCCACGTGGCTGTCGGTGACGGTGCCCTCCACCTGCGCCGTGTCGCCGTCGCGCGCATCGCGCAGCTTCACGATGCGCGTCTCGTCCTCGTAGCGATAGGGCAGGTGCAGCGCCAGGTCGATGTCGCGTGCCAGTCCCAGTTTCAGCAGGGCTTTCTGCGGCGCGGACAGGGCCTGGGCGGCGGGCATGGGACAATTCTGCCTCCCCCTTGGAACGGGCCCGTCAAGCCCTCAAGCATGCGCGCATTCACCCTGGGCGACTTCGACTTCGCCCTGCCCCCCGAACTGATCGCCCAGCAGCCGGCCGCCGAGCGCAGCGCCTCGCGCCTGCTCGATGGCCGCCACCAGCCGCCGGCCGACCGCGTGTTCCGCGAGCTGCCGGCGCTGCTCACCCCCGGCGACCTGCTGGTGTTCAACGACACCCAGGTGATCAAGGCCCGCCTGTTCGGCGAGAAGCCCACCGGCGGGCGCGTCGAATTGCTGGTCGAGCGCGTGCTGCGCGGCTGCGAGGCGGTGGTCCACATGCGCGCGAGCAAGAAGCCTCCCGTGGGCACCACGCTGGCGATGGAAGGCGGCTTCACGGCCACCCTGCTCGGACGCTGGCCCGACGCGGACGGGCCGCTGTTCCACTTCGCGTTCAGCGACGAACCTTTCGCCCTGATGGAGCGCCATGGCCATGTGCCGCTGCCGCCCTACATCGAGCACGCCGACACGCAGCAGGATGCCGAGCGCTACCAGACGGTGTTCGCCCGCTCGCCCGGCGCGATCGCGGCGCCCACCGCGGCCCTGCACTTCGACGAGGCCGTGCTGGCCAGCCTGGACGCGTGCGACGTGCGGCGCGCCAGCCTGACCCTGCACGTGGGCGCCGGCACCTTCCAGCCGGTGCGCACCGACAACATCGCCGAACACCGCATGCACAGCGAGTGGTACGAGATACCCGCGGCGACGCAGGAGGCGATCACGCGCACCCGCCTGCACGGCGGCCGCATCGTCGCCGTCGGCACCACCACCGTGCGCACGCTGGAGAGCTGGGCGCTGACCGGCCAGACCGAGGGCGACACCGACATCTTCATCACGCCGGGCTTCCGGTTCCGGCTGGTCGACCTGATGGTCACCAACTTCCACCTGCCCAGGTCCACCCTGATGATGCTGGTCACGGCCTTCGCCGGCCACGAGCACGTGATGGGGCTGTACCGGCATGCCGTCGAACAGCGCTACCGCTTCTTCAGCTACGGCGACGCGATGCTGCTCGAGCGAAAGCACTGACCTCCCGCACCGAATGCTGCAATTCGAGATCCTGGCCACCGAGGGCCGCGCGCGCCGCGGCCGGCTGACCCTCAACCACGGCGTCGTGCAGACGCCGATCTTCATGCCCGTGGGCACCTACGGCACGGTCAAGGGCGTGACGCCGCGCTCGCTGGAGGAGATGGGCGCGCAGATCATCCTGGGCAACACCTTCCACCTGTGGATGCGCCCCGGGCTGGACGTGCTGGCGCAGTTCGGCGGGCTGCACCGCTTCGAAGGCTGGGAGCGACCCATCCTGACCGACTCGGGCGGCTTCCAGGTCTGGAGCCTGGGCGAGATGCGCAAGATCAGCGAGGAGGGCGTCAAGTTCGCCTCGCCCGTCAACGGCGACCGCCTGTTCCTCACCCCCGAGATTTCGATGCAGGTGCAGACCGCTCTGAACAGCGACATCGTCATGCAGTTCGACGAGTGCACGCCCTTCGAGACCAGGGGCCACCTCACCACCGAAGCCGAGGCGCGCTTCTCGATGGAGTTGTCGCGGCGCTGGGCGGTGCGCTGCCAGGCGGAATTCGCCCGGCTGGAGAACCCCAACGCGCTGTTCGGCATCGTGCAGGGCGGCATGTTCGAGCACCTGCGCGAGGAATCGCTGGCCGCGCTGGTGGAGATGGACTTCCCCGGTTATGCCATCGGCGGCGTCAGCGTCGGCGAGCCCAAGGAAGACATGCAGCGCATCGTCGCCCACACGCCGCACCGGCTGCCGGGACACAAGCCGCGCTACCTGATGGGAGTGGGCACGCCGGAGGACCTGGTCGACGGCGTCGCCAACGGCGTCGACCTGTTCGACTGCGTGATGCCCACCCGCAATGCGCGCAACGGCCACCTGTTCACGCGCTTCGGCGACCTGAAGATCCGCAACGCGCGGCATCGCAGCGACGAACGCCCGCTGGACGAGACCTGCGGCTGCTACACCTGCCGCGGCCACGCGCGCGCCGACGGCAGCACCAGCGGCGGCTTCTCGCGCGCCTACCTGCACCACCTGGAGCGCTGCGGCGAGATGCTGGCGCCCATGCTGGCCAGCATCCACAACCTGCACTACTACCTGAACCTGATGCGCGAAATCCGCGAGGCGCTGGAGGCGCAGCGCTTCGCCGCCTTCGCGCAGCAGTTCCGCGAGGACCGCGCACGGGGCGTGTGATGCGGCGCCTCGCGGCCGCGGCGTTCAGGCGCCCTCGGCCAGCCGCGTGAAGCCGGGCGCCGCGCCGGTGCCGCAGGCGTGGCAGAAGCGGGCAAAGGCGTTCTTGCGCGTGGCGCAGTGGCCGCAGCGGTCGAACAGGCCGATGCCGCAATGCGGGCAGAAGTCGATCTTCTCGTTCTTCAGGTCCACCGGCCGCTCGCAGCCGGGGCACACGCCCTTGGCCAGCCGCGCCAGTGCGGTGTCGTACGGCAGTTCCTCGCGCCGCTCGGCGTCCGGCTTCTGCTCGGCGGCCTTCTGCCGCTGCAGGTACCGCTCCAGCGCCAGGATGGCCTGGCGGCCGGCCAGCACCGTGATGACGATGCCCACCACGTAGCGCACGTAGCCGCCATAGCTGGGCAGGTAGGGCACCAGTTCGACGAAGAAGGTGAACAGCGCAAACAGGATGAAGCCCCAGACGAAGGGCCAGTACGTGCCCTTGCGCTTGTGGCGAAACAGCCAGCCGGCCACCACCAGCAGCGGCAGGGTGAGCGCCAGCCGGTACAGGAACACCCGCAATTCCACCTTGCGCTGCTCGGCGGCCAGTCGCTTGCCGGCTTCCTGCTGCATCTCGCCAAGCACCAGCCGCGAGCGCTCCTGCCGCTGGCGGGCGTCCAGCGCCGCCTGCTCCTGCTGCTCCACGGCCGACTGCGCCGTGCGCTCGGCCTGCTTGAGTGCATCGAGCTGGCGGGTGCGCGCCAGCAGCTCGGGGTCCTGCTCCGCGAGCTGGGTGGCACGCCGCGTTGCCAGCCAGTTGTTGAATGTCTCGCGTGCGGTGTTCGAGTCCGCCCGCGCCACCTGCAGCTTGAGCCGGGCCTGCTCCAGCGCCGACTGCGCGTCCCGCTGCGCCCGCTCGCCGGCCTTGATGTCGGCGCGCAGGCCATCGGCGGCAGCGCGGTCCAGGAAGTCGTCCAGCGTGAGCCGCTGCTCCACCTTGGGCAGGTCGCCCACCAGGGTGCCCCCGAGTCCGATCAGGAAACCCGCGAACACGAACGCCACCAGCCACAGGCCGCGGCGAAACCATTTCTCCGAAAGGCGCAGCGCCTTGCCCATGGTCTCCTCCTCTCATCGCGCTGCCATTGGCGGCAGCTGCGCCGCATTCTGCACGGGAGCCAGACGAGAACGCTGACGAAAAAGGCGGGAACCGAACGCAGAAGTCGCGAAAGTTGCGCAGAGAACGCGAAAGGACTTCCTATCTCATGTTTCTCTGCAGCTGCTTCTGCGTCCTCTGCGTCTCTTTTGCGTCTTCTGCGTACGGAGGTTGGACTGCAAGAAACCCTCAGCGGAAAACCGTCAGCACCCCGGTGTAGCCGTACAGGTGGTGCCGCGCAATCTCGCCGCCGGCGAAGAAGCCGACCAGCGGCACGTCGCCGAGTGCGCGTCGCACGATCTGCAGCTCCGCGCTGGGGCCGCCGAAGTGCGGGCCGCCACGGCCGGCGCAGCTGACGTAGACGGCGCCGGCAATGCGCCGCTCCGGGCTGGGCGCGGCCTGCGCTTCCGGCGCCGCCAGCGCGGCGGCGACGGGATGCGGCATCTCCTCGGGCTCCAGCTCCTCGCGGATCTCGGAGCAGATGCGCATCAGGTCGGCGCGCGCGGCCTGGGCGTTGCGGCTGCAGAAGGCCATGCGCATGCCGGGCTCGACCCGGCTGGCCACCGCGACGCCGCGACGGCCCGGGTCCAGCCCGATGATGTGCCGCACCTCGACGTCGGTGCCGAAGGTGCCCCCGCGCGCCAGCAGGTCGTCGCCCGGCGCGGTCAGGCCGACCAGGATGGCGCGCAGCCGCGCGACGGCGGCCTCGGGCCGGTCCAGCGAAATCTGCGCTTCGTCCAGCAGCACGTCGAGCGCCGGCTCGCCGTCCAGCGCCAGCAGCACGTTGTCTTCGGCGGCGGTGACCACGCGCTCGCGGCCGAGCGGCTGGCAACCTTGCGTCACGCGCGACACCAGCTGCACGCCTTCGCCGAACGCCACGCCGGACAGGCCGCCGCGGAACACGCCGCCGGCCTTGCCCTGTCCCCGGATGTTGCCGTTGCCGCCGACGGCAAACTGCACCGTGTCGCCGCGGCTGGCGGCCAGGCCGCCGAACAGGTAGCCGGTGGCGGTGCGATCGGCCATCTCGGCCACCAGTTCGCCGAGCTCCGGCGTGGACGCGTCGGCGTGCACCAGCGCGGTGTACGGCTCGAAGCCCAGGCCCTCGCCGCCGCCCAGCGGCGCCACGCCGGAGAACACGCGGTACTGGTGCGGCGGCACCGCGCACAGCATGACCGCCAGCGCCGGCTCGTCGAAGTACTCGACGTTGCTCGATGCGATGCCAACGCCCACCGTGCCGGACCAGTCGGTCACTTCCGGCAGCTCGGCCGACAGCTGGTCGAGGATGTCCTGCGCGTGGGCCGCGTAGTGGTCGGTGATGTACAGCAGCCCCAGCGTCGGCGCCGCGGCGTAGTCGGGCAGCGCCATCTGCGCGCGCAGCTGCGCCAGCACCAGCCCGGCCGCCATCGGCCACTGCGGGTGGGTGGCATGGGCGAAGGGGAACAGCTTCATCGTGCGGTGCCGTCAGCGGGTGGCGGAACGCTTGCGGGTTGCCGCCTTGCGTGTCTTCGCAGCAGTGCCGGGCGACTTGCGGCCGGCCTTCTTCGCGCCGGCGCCCGGGGTGGCGGCGCGCATCACGTCGCCCGCCGACCGGACGGCGTCGCGGGCCATGCCAGTGGCCATGTGGCGCGCCGTGTCGACCGCGGTGTTGCGGCCGGCGTCCTTGAAGGCGTCGGCCGCGATCTGCTGGAACTGCTGCGTCAACGCGCCCCACCACTGCACCGGATCGACCACGCCGTTGCCACCCTTGGCCGCCGCCGGGCCACCGGCCTTGCGCCCGCGCGCGGCGCGCGCCACGCCGGAGACGGTGCCGGCCGCGCCGGCCGCCGTCTCGGTGACCTTCTGCACCCCGCCCAGCACCGTGTCGGCGGCCTTGAGCTTGAACGCATTGGCCACGTCGCCCATGTTGAAGTTCATGCCCTGCAGCGTGGCCAGGGTCATCTTCTGCACTTCCAGTGCCTGCACGGTGGCGGCCAGCGCCCTGGAGTTCTGGTCCAGCCAGAAGTGCACGGCCTTGAGCTCCTCGATGCGCTTGTCCAGCTCCTCGACGTTGAGCGTGGGCGCGACCCAGTTCGCCAGGTTGGGCATCTGCGGGATCGACTGTCCGGCACCCTTGGCCAGGTTCTGCAGGAAGTCGAACCCGGGAACGAACTTGCCGAAGCCCAGGGGATCTTGCTCGCTCATGGCAGCCTTTCGTGGGGAAGCCGCCAGCTTAGTGCTTCTTGTGGCCGTGCGCATCGGTGGCGCCGGCCTCGCGCGGCGGGATGGCGGACACCGGCACCTGCAGCGCCAGTTCGCGCTTTTCCCCCGCAGCGGTCTTGAAGGTCAGCGTCAGCGGGATGCTGGTGTTGGCTGCCAGCGGCGCCTTGAGCTCCTGCAGCATCAGGTGGTAGCCGCCCGGCTTGAGCTGCACCGGCTGGTTCGGCTTGAGCTCGAGGGCGGCGAGCGCGCGCATGCGCATCACGTCGCCTTCCATCTTCATCTCGTGCACCTCGGCAAAGCCCGCAGCCGGGCTGGAAGCGCCCACCAGGGTCAACGGCTCCTGCGCCACCAGGGTCATGAAGGCGCCCGAGGCGCGCTGGCCCTGCACGCTGGCGCGTGCCCACGGGGCCAGCACCGTGACGGGAGCGGCCGCCTGTGCCCAGGCGCCGGCGATGGAGGCGAGCGCCAGCAGGGCGCCCAGCAGGGCGCCCAGCAGGGTCCTGGATGTCGTGTTCATCGTGGAATTCCCTGCGTCAATGACGATGGCCGTGGCCGGCGGCCGGCAGCACTTCGAGCACGGCGGCCGGCTCTTTCAGTTCGGCCGCCTTCTGTCCAGGTTGGGGCACCTGGGTCCAGTCGGTGCGCCCCTGTTCACACACCTGGCTCACCGGCCAGTAGATCGTGCCGGCCTCGGCGGGCAGTTGCGCCACCAGCACGAATTCGTCGTACTGGTCGGAGGGCAGCGCGTCGGCGGCCGAGCGGGCCGTCCAGGTGATGCGCGACACGGCCTCGGTGACGGTGCGGCCGTGCGAGGTCACGGGCTTGGGCAGCGGCGCCCGCTCGATCGCCACGGTCCAGCCCGGCTTGGGCATGGGCCGCGCGCCGAGCACGCCGGCCGGGATGGCCACGCTCACCTGGCGGGTGGCGGAGGCGCCGCAGCCGTGGCCGACCTTGAAGGTCGCCTTGTAGCTGCTGCCCGCGGGGGCTGCGGTGTATTCGAGGCCCACGTGGGCGGCGGCCGGAAGTGCGAGGGCGAACGCAGCGGCGCTCGCGCAGGAGAGGAAAAGATGCTTCATGGCGAAGGGCGGCCGAACGGCCCCCTGAAAAAAAAGGAAACGAAGGGTCGGCTCGCGGGCGAGCCGCGGCCGGGATCGGTTCAGGCCAGGAGCAAGGGCGGCCCGCGCGCCGGCAGCGGCGCCGCGGCGCGCGCGGCGGGTGAACGGGCGGGGATCGACCGCAGCACTTCGCCCAGCGGCAGCATCGCGGCCGCGGCCAGCACGGCCGGCGGTGGCGGTGCCACGCTGGCGCACAGCGGACAGTCGAAAGTGTGCGAGGCTACCGGCGCGCCGCCGTCGTCGGCCTCGACCAGCAGCGTCATCGTACCGCCGCTGCACACCAGTTCCAGCCCCTTGGGCTGGACCACCGGCGAGGCGACCGCGACGCCGATGGCCAGCACGAACCAGGCCAGCACGAGGCGGGCGAGGAAGCGGGCTTGGCGCAGTCGCTGCATGCCGGTGATTATCGGCGCGCCGGCAATGACCAGGCGCAGACCCGGCGATCGATTGACCTGGCGCAAGCGGCGACGCGACTCAGGCGCCCGGGAACCGGGGCGCCCGCCGCTCGCGCAGCGAAGCGACGCCCTCGCGCACGTCGGGGCCGCCGAAGCCCATGAACTCCAGCGCCAGCGAGGTGTCGAAGGCCGGCCCGGCCTGGCGCAGCCAGTTGTTGAGCGAGTACTTGGTCCAGCGGATCGCGCTCTGGCTGCCCTGCGCCAGCCGGTCGGCAATCTCGTAGGCCTTGGGCACCAGCTGCCCGTCGTCCACCGCCAGCGCCACCAGGCCGATGCGCTCGGCCTCCTCGCCGCTGACCGGCTCGCACAGCATCAGGTAGTACTTGGCCTTGGCCATGCCGCACAGCAGCGGCCAGACGATGGCCGCATGGTCGCCGGCCGCCACGCCCAGCCGGGTGTGGCCGTCGACGATCCTGGCGCTCTTCGCCGCGATCGGGATGTCGGCCAGCAGCCCCGCCACCAGCCCGGCGCCGACCGCCGGGCCGTGCATGGCGCTGACGATCGGCTTGTCGCAGTTGATCACGTTGTAGACCAGGTCGCGCGCTTCCTTCCAGACGCGGCTGCGCACCTCGAAGTCGGTGGTCATGTCCTGCACCAGCGACAGGTCGCCGCCGCCGGAGAAGCCCTGGCCCTCGCCGCGCAGCACGGCGCAACGCACGCTGTCGTCGGCCGACACGTCGCGCCAGACCTCGGTCAGTTCGCGGTGGCCGTCGTGGCCGGCGGTCGGCAGCTTGCCGTTGGTGGCGCGCATGACGATGTCGAGCACCGAATCGCCCGGGCCGCGGCGGCTGATCGAGAGGGTGCGGTAGCGCGAGTAGTCCATGGCGGGTCGGGTAGTCTTGCGGGATGGCAAGCTTATTCCACCTCGCCTTCCACGTGACCGACCTGGACGAGGCGCGCCGCTTCTACGGCGGCGTGCTGGGCTGCACGGAAGGCCGCAGCACCGGCACCTGGGTCGACTTCGATTTCTTCGGCCACCAGTTGTCGCTGCACCTGGGCACGCCGTTCGCCACCACCCGCACCGGCCGGGTGGGCGACCAGCTGGTGCCGATGCCGCATTTCGGGCTGGTGCTGGAGCTGCCGCAGTGGCAGGCCATGGCGGACCGCCTGCGCGCAGCCGGCACCGACTTCATCATCGAGCCGCACCTGCGCTACCCCGGACAGCCGGGCGAGCAATGGACCATGTTCTTCTGCGATCCCTGCGGCAATCCGATCGAGGTGAAAGGCTTCCGCTCGCTGGCCGGCCTGTACGCGCAACAGTGATGCGGCACGATCCCGGCCGCCTGTAAGCCGCGTCCTACGCAGGGCCACGGTCGCTCCGCCGGGCGGTTCGCGCCGCCACCGTGTTACGGTCAGGGTCCATGAATTTCGTCGACATCCTGTGTCCGGCCTGCGCGCTGTTCCTGGACTTCGACGGCACGCTGGTGGACATAGCGCCGGAGCCCGGCGCCGTCGTCGTTCCCTCCGGCCTGGTGCCCCTGCTGGGCGCCCTGCAGCAGTACCTCGGGGGTGCGGTGGCCGTGGTCAGCGGCCGGCCGATCCGCGAGATCGACCAGTTCCTCGATCCCTTGCGGCTGCCGGTGGCAGGCGTGCACGGGGCCGAGCGGCGCGCCGCCGACGGAGCGATGGCCCACTTGCCGGCGCACCCGCTGGAGACGGTGGAGCAGGCGGCGCGGGCGCTGGTGGCGCGCCACCCCGAGCTGCTGATGGAACACAAGGACCGCTCGCTCGCCCTGCACTACCGGCAGGCGCCGCAGCTGGAAGCGTTGTGCATCGAGGCAATGGAACAGGCCGTGGACCAGTCGCCCGGACTGGCGCTGCTGCGCGGCAAGATGGTGGTGGAGGCCAAGCCGGGCGGCGTCAGCAAGGGCAGCGCCATCGAAGCCTTCCTGCGCGAAGCGCCGTTTGCCGGCCGCACGCCGGTGTTCGTCGGCGACGACGTCACCGACGAAGCGGGCTTTGCCGCCGTGCAGCGGCTCGGCGGCCTGGGCGTGAAGGTGGGCGAGGGCCCGACCGTGGCCTGGCAGCGCCTGTCGCACCCCGGCGCGCTGCGCCTGGAATTCGAGAGCGCGGTGGCCATGAAGGTCACCCGCAAGGACATGGCATGAGCCGCGCGGCCGCATTCCCCGTCGCGCAACGCGCTCGCGCCGCTGCGAAAGGCCCTCCGACATGCGAGCCAACACCTCGATCCCCAACCTGAACCTGGGCGTGGTCGGCAACTGCGCGTACAGCGCGCTGGTCGACGAGCGCGGCAGCGTCGTCTGGTGCTGCCTGCCGCGCTTCGACGGCGACCCGGTCTTCAACGCGCTGCTGGACCCGAGCGAGAACGCGGCCCTGTGGGCGTTCGACCTGGAGGACTTCGCCCGCAGCGAGCACCACTACGAGCCCAACACCGCGATCCTGCGCACCCGCCTGTACGACAGCCAGGGCCAGGGCATCGAGATCTCCGATTTCGCGCCGCGCTTCTGGAGCCGCAACCGCACCTTCCGGCCGCTGACGCTGATCCGCCGGGTGCGCGTGCTCGGCGGCACGCCGCGCATGCGGGTGGTGCTGCGCCCGCGCTTCGACTGGGGCCGCAACAAGCCCCAGGTCACGCGCGGCAGCACCCACATCCGCTTCGTCGGGCCGCAGCAGACGCTGCGCGTGAACACCGACGCGCCGATCGAATACATCCTGTCCGAGACCTTCTTCGTGGTCGACCGGCCGCTGAACTTCATCCTCGGGCCGGACGAAACGCTCACCGGCGGGATCGAGGACACGGCGCGCTCGTTCGAGCAGGACACCGCCGCCTACTGGCGCAACTGGAGCCGGTCCCTGACGCTGCCGCTCGAATGGCAGGATGCGGTGATCCGCGCCGCCATCACGCTCAAGCTGTCGCTGTTCGAGGACACCGGCGCGATCATCGCGGCGATGACCACCAGCATCCCGGAGGCGCCCGGCAGCGGGCGCAACTGGGACTACCGGTACTGCTGGCTGCGCGACGCCTTCTTCGTGGTGCGCGCACTCAACAGCATCTCCGAAGTGGCGACCATGGAGGAGTACCTGCGCTGGCTCAACAACGTGATCGTGCGCTCGCGCGGCGGCCACATCCAGCCGCTGTACGGCGTGGGCCAGGAGGAGGAGCTGCCCGAATCCATCCTCGGGCACCTGGCGGGCTACCGCGGCATGGGGCCGGTGCGGGTGGGCAACCAGGCCGCCGAGCACTTCCAGCACGACGTGTACGGCAACATCGTGCTGGGCGCGGCCCAGGCCTTCCACGACCACCGGCTGCTGCGCCGCTCCGGCCGCGCCGAATTCGCTTCGCTGGAGGCCGTGGGCGAGCAGGCCTTCCGCATCTACGACACGCCCGACGCCGGCATGTGGGAGCTGCGCACGCGCGCTCGCATCCACACCTCCTCCGCGCTCATGGGCTGGGCGGCCTGCGACCGGCTGGCCAAAGTGGCCGTCACGCTGGCCCTGAAGGACCGCGCCGATTACTGGCGCGAACGCGCCGACACCATCCGCGAGCGCATCCTGCGCGAGGCGTGGAGCGAGGAGCGCCAGGCCTTTGCCGAGAGCTTCGGCGGGCGCGACCTGGACGCCAGCGCGCTGCTGATGGCCGAGGTGAACTTCATCGACCCGAAGGATCCGCGCTTCGTGGCTACCGTGGACGCGTTGGGGAAGTGCCTGTGCGACGGGCCCTACATGCGCCGCTACGAGGCCGCCGACGACTTCGGCAGGCCCGAGACCGCCTTCAACATTTGCACCTTCTGGCGCATCGACGCGCTGGCGCGCATCGGCCGCAAGCCCGAGGCACGCGAGATCTTCGAACTGATGCTCAAGAGCCGCAACCCGCTCGGGCTGCTGTCGGAAGACACCCATGCGCAGACCGGCGAGATGTGGGGCAACTTCCCGCAGACCTATTCCATGGTCGGCCTGATCAATGCCGCGGTGCGCCTGTCGGCATCGTGGGACACCGTGATCTGATCCGCGCCTGACCGATGGGCCGGATCGTCGCCGTCTCCAACCGCGTGGCCGATCCGCGCAAGACGGCTGCGGGCGGGCTGGCGGTGGCCCTCGGCGAGGTGCTCAAGCGCAGCGGCGGCCTGTGGTTCGGCTGGAGCGGCAAGCTGTCGGAGAACGGCGGCGAGCCGCGCGTGCACCAGCAGCAGGCCGGGCCGGTCAAGCTCGCCACCGTCGATCTCACCCCGGCGGACTACCAGTCGTACTACCTCGGCTACTCCAACGGGGTGCTGTGGCCGGTGTTCCATTACCGTCTCGACCTGGCCGACTTCGACGCCGGCTACATCGAGGGCTACCGGCGGGTGAACCAGATGTTCGCCCGCGCCCTGCTGCCGCTGCTGCGGCCCGACGACGTGATCTGGGTGCACGACTACCACCTGATCCCGCTGGCGGCCGAGTTGCGGGCGCTGGGCTGCACGCAGCGCATCGGCTTCTTCCTGCACATCCCGCTGCCGCCACCGCTGATCCTGGCCGCCATCCCCGGCCACGACTGGCTGATGAAGGGCCTGTGCTCGTACGACGCGGTGGGCTTCCAGAGCATGGCCGACCACGAGCACTTCTGCCGCTACATCCAGTCGGAGGCGCATGCACAGGAAGCCGGCGGCGGCCGCTGGCGCGTGTTCAACCGCACCATCCACCCGATGGCGCTGCCGATCGGCATCGACGTCGGCGAGTTCAAGGCCCTGGCGGCAGCGCCGGAAGCGCGCGAGATGTACGAGCGCATGCGGCGCGAGTACTCGCGCCGCAAGGTGCTGGTGGGCGTGGACCGGCTGGATTACTCCAAGGGCCTGCCGCAGCGCATCCGCGCTTTCGGCGAGCTGCTGGCGCGCTATCCGGAGACGCGCCAGAGCGCCACGCTGATCCAGATCGCCTCGCCCAGCCGCGAGGACGTCAGCGCCTACACCGACATCCTGCACGAGCTGGAGAGCCTGTGCGGCGCCATCAACGGCAACTACGGCGAGCTGGACTGGATGCCGGTGCGCTACATGCACCGCACGGTGGCGCGGGCCCGGCTGCCGGGGCTGTACCGCGCCAGCCGGGTGGCGCTGGTGACGCCGCTGCGCGACGGCATGAACCTGGTGGCCAAGGAGTTCATCGCGGCCCAGGACCCGGAGGACCCCGGCGTGCTGGTGCTGTCGCGCTTTGCCGGCGCGGCCGAGCAGCTGAAGGAAGCGCTGATGGTCAATCCCTACGACGTCGAGGGCACGGCCGCCACCATCCACCTGGCGCTGCAGATGGCGCCGGAGGAACGCCGCGAGCGCCACGGCGCGCTGCTGGCGACGCTGCGCCGGCACGACGTGCACTGGTGGTGCGACACCTTCCTGGACGCGCTCGGCCAAGCCGAGGCCGAGGAGACGGGGACGCCCTGGCTGCGGCTGTAGCTGCCAGCGCCGCGGGGGCCCCTCGCACGCAGTGCGTACACCGGATGACTGCATTGGCCGAACGGCGTGCTTGCACGACCCGGTCAGCCATGGCATCCGCAACATGGAGGAAGCGCGTTGCCGTCGCAGCCCCCGGCAAGTCACACTTGCGGCGAGCCGGGAGGTGGAACTGTCGCCTGCAACCGTCCGGCGGTCACAACGAGGAGGTTTTTCGATGCCATTTCGTCGGTTGCCAATCGGCACAGTCGCGACCGCAGGCCTTGCTCCAAGGACCGGAATGCGACGGGGACATGACACCTGCGGCTTGCGCCGTCTGCTGCTTGCGATTGGTGCTGCGGCGTTGCTGGCCGGATGCGCGGGCGCCTACCTCGCGAAGCCGCCGGAACCCCGGACGGGAGTCAAGATCACCTCAGCCGCAATCGCGTTTGATGAGTCCACGATGGCGTACATGCCGGTTCGGGTGAGCAAGACAGCCGCGGCCTACGGCCATGCGCCGCCAAAGCCGGTGATCAGCGACTCGGACAAGCAGCAAGCCCAAAGGCGCGTGCGGGCCGTGATCGATGCCTACCGCGAGCACGCCCCGCGCATGCTGCGCTCCAAGCTGGCCGCCGAGGGGGTGCAGGAGGGCTATCAGACGGAAATCGCGCTGCGCCCGCAGTGGGTGTCGGTCAGCGCCGACAACGGGGCCGTCGACGTGGCGTTCGAAGTGTCGGTGCGCCAGCGCGGCGCCTCGGGGATCTGGAAGGTCGTGCCCATCGCCAACAACGTGGCAGATGGACCCTACTGGTCGCTGACCCGCGAGCCCGGCATCGGCGACGAAGCGGATGTCGACCTGACCAGACTTGTCGACTCGTTCAGCAGCGCGACGATTCGCGCCATGAGCCAAGCGGGGTGGTTTCGATAGCCCCGCCTACGCCGGCGCGGCGATCTTCTGGTCGATCGCCCCGAAGAGGCTCTGGCCGTCGCGGCCCTTCATCTCGATGCGGATGGTGTCGCCGAACTTCATGAAGTCGGTGCTCGGCTGGCCGTCCTGGATGGTCTCGATCGCGCGCTTCTCGGCGATGCAGCTGTAGCCCTTGGGCCATTCCATGCGGCCGTCCCGCTCGACGCCCTTGTTGCTGACGGTGCCGGAGCCGACGATGCTGCCGGCGCGCACGTTGCGGGTCTTGCAGATGTGCGCGATCAGCTGGCCGAAGTGGAAGGTCATCTCCGGCCCGGCCTCGCACATGCCGACCTTGCGGCCGTTCCAGGTGGCCTGCAGCGTCAGGTGCACGCGCCCGCCCTGCCAGGCATCGCCCAGTTCGTCGGGCGTCACCGCCACCGGGCTGAACGCGGTGGCCGGCTTGCTCTGGAAGAAGCCGAAACCCTTGGCCAGCTCGGGCGGGATCAGGTTGCGCAGGCTGACGTCGTTGGCCAGCATCAGCAGGCGGATGCCGTCCAGCGCCTGCTCCGGCGTGGCCTGCATCGGCACGTCACCGGTGACCACCGCGACTTCGGCCTCGAAGTCGATACCGTAGGCCTCGCTGGGCACCACCACGTCGTCGCAGGGGCCGATGAAGTCGTCGCTGCCGCCCTGGTACATCAGCGGGTCGGTGTAGAAGGTCTGCGGCACTTCGGCCTTGCGGGCGGCGCGCACCAGCTCCACGTGGTTGATGTAGGCCGAGCCGTCGGCCCACTGGTAGGCGCGCGGCAGCGGCGCCATGCAGCGCTGCGGCTCGAACGGGAAGGCGTGCCGCGCCTTGCCCTGGTTCAGCGCCTCGTACAGGTCCTGCAACTGCGGGGCGATGAAGCCCCAGTCGTCCAGTGCCTGCTGCAGGCGCGCGGCAATGCCGGTCGCATAATGGGCCGTCGCCAGGTCGCGCGACACCACCAGCAGCTGGCCGTCGCGCGAACCGTCCTTGTACGTCGCAAGCTTCATCCGGGATTTGCCTTCGTTTCGCGTGTTGCGCTAGAGTCGGCGCCGACCGTCGCGTTACGCATGGTGAAATGAATTTACCTAATCGAAATTCTACAAGAAGCCCCCGCGCGTGAAGGCATGAAGGAACGCGCCGGGATCCAGTCGGTGGAGGTGGGGTTCGCGCTGCTCGACGCGCTGGGCAAGGCGCGCGGCCCGCTGATGCTGCGCGACCTCGCCGCCGCCGCCGGCATGAGCGCGGCCAAGGCGCACCGCTACCTCGTGAGCTTCCAGCGCCTGCAACTGGTGGTGCAGGACGCGGCGACCACCCGCTATGACCTGGGGCCGGCGGCGCTCAAGCTGGGGCTGGCTTCGCTGTCGCGGCTGGATGCGGTCAAGCTGGCGCGCGAGCGCATCGCCGGCCTGATGGAGCGCATCGGCCACACGCTGGCGCTGGCGGTCTGGGGCAACCACGGGCCGACCATCGTGCACTGGGAAGAGTCGCCTTCGGCCGTCACCGTCAACTTGCGCCTCGGCGACGTGATGCCGCTGCTGGCCTCGGCCACCGGCCGCTGCTTCGCCGCGTGGGCGCCCAAGGATGCGATCACGCCGCTGCTGCGCGAGGAGCTGGCACGCGCCCAGAAGCAGGGCCGCACCGACCTGCCCGCGTCCATGGCGCAGGTGCGCGCCCTGCTGGAGGAGGTGCGCGAGCGCGGCGCCGCCCGCGTGGTCGACGTGGTGCTGCCCGGCATCGTCGGGTTCTGCCTGCCGGTGTTCGACGCCGACGGCCACATGGCACTCGGCCTGGTCGCGCTCGGCCCGACCGGCACCTTCGATCCCGCCTGGAACGGCGCCGTGCACGGCCCCTTGCGGCAGGCGGCGGCGCAGCTGTCCAGCGACCTGGGCTGGCGCGGATGAACGCGGCCCCGGGCGTGCCGCTGCGGCCGCTCGGGGTGCTCACGCTGGCCGTGCTCGCGCTGCATGCGCTCGCCCTGTGGGTGACCCCCAGTCGCGTGCTGCCAGTGCTGCATCCGGCGCCGCTGGCGGTTCGCACGATCGAGCCGCCGGCCTCCGCCCCGGCGACAGCCGCCCTTGCGCCGGCGCCACCGGAGGCGGTGACGCCAGCCCTGGCATCGGCGCCGGCCTTCCGAACCCGCCGCCCTGACGCCGCTTCGCCGCGAGCGCCCGCACGCCAGGAGGTTGCATCCGCCGCAGCCGATGCGCTCGCGACTGTGCAGCTTCAAGGGCCTGAGGCCGAAGCACCAGCCGCGTCCTCGTTCACCAGCTTGCCGGTCTCCGCAACGCCCATGCCGGTCGTGCTGCCCGCGCCCGCGCGCTGGCGCTATGCCGTCACGGCGCGCCGGCGCGGGCTGGCGGTGGCCGGCGAAGCCCAGCTCGACTGGCGCCACGACGGCCGCTCGTACGAAGCGGTGCTGCAGGTCAGCGCGCCGCCGCTGCCAGCGCGCATCCAGCGCAGCACGGGCGACCTCGGCCCCGAAGGGCTGGCGCCGCTTCGCTTTTCCGAGCGCCTGCGCGGCGAGCAGGCCGCCCACTTCGACCGCGTCCGCGGGCGCATCGTCTTCAGCGGCAACCAGCCCGAGGCCGCGCTGCCGGCTGGCGCGCAGGACCGATTGAGCGTGCTGCTGCAGCTGGCGGCGCTGGTCGCCGGCGACCCCGCCCGCTTCGTACCGGGCGCGACCGTGACGCTGGCCACCGTGACCACGCGCGAAACCGGCGATGGGCCGTTCCGCGTCGAAGGCCGGGAGGAACTGGCCCTGCCGGCCGGTCCGATCACGACGCTGAAACTCGTGCGCCCGCCCCGGCACGAATACGACGTGCGGCTGGAAGTCTGGCTGGTCCCCGGGCGGGACTACGGCCCCGTGCGCCTGCGTCTGACAGCTCCCAATGGCGATTGGCTGGACCTGCAGGGGTCCGGCACCGACAAAGGCTGAGGCAGGCAGTGCCTACTCTGGACCCGACGCCAACCCAGTCGCCTGGGTCATCTTGAAAGCGGCCCGGGCGTTGATATCTGGAGTGCAAAGGATTCAGCACCATGCAGATGCTCTATGACTCCGACTCCTTCGTCGTCGTGCACATGCAGGCGAACGAAGCCGCCGAGGGCGAGCCGCCGCCGCGCACGGTGCGCCACGGCTTCGAGATCGTCGACAAGCGCACCAACAAGGAGGTCTACCTCGACGGCACCTGGGCCGATGCGTTCCAGCGCCAGATCAACGCCTGGCAGCTCAACACGCCCACCCAGGAAGAGGTCGAGGAAACCCTCGACGGCTATGCGGAGCTGGCCCAGAACCCGCTCGTGATGCACTGATCCACGGCGGGGCGCCAGGCAGGCGGCCAGCAGCCACTTGCACAGCGCCGTCGCCGGCGCGAGGGCCACGGCACCTGCGACACGCGTGCCGCTTAGTATCCGCCGATGCGCCCGCTACTCGCCTTCGCCGCGCTGGCGCTGTCCCTGCAGCTGGCCGGCTGCGGCAGCGCCCCGCCACGCATCGAGGACCTGCAGGAGGCCGACGTGGTGCTGCTCGGCGAAATCCACGACGAGGCCAGCCACCAGCGGCTCCACGGCGACGTGGTGCAGGCGCTGGCGGCACGCGGCCGTCTCGCGGCGCTGGCGCTGGAGATGGCCGAACGGGGCCGCAGCACGACCGGACTGCCGCGCGACGCCGACGAAGGCGCCGTGCGCCAGGCGCTGGACTGGGACGAAAAGGCCTGGCCTTGGGCGCCCTACGCGCCCGCCGTGATGGCAGCGGTTGCCGTCGGCGTGCCGGTGATGGGCGCCAACCTGCCGCGCGGCCAAATGCGTGCCGCCATGGCCGATGCCTCGCTCGAGGGCACGCTGGACGACGCTACCGTGGCGGCGCAGCACGAAGCGATCCGCGCCGGGCACTGCGACCTGCTGCCCCAGCGGCAGTTGCTGCCCATGGTGCGGGTGCAGATCGCGCGTGACCGGGCGATGGCGCAGACGGTGATGGAGGCGACTCAACCCGGCAAGGCCGTGGTGCTGCTGAGCGGCGCGGGGCATGCCGATCTTGCGCTCGGCGTACCGCGCCACCTGCCGGCGTCGCTGGTGGTCAAGCCGGTGCTGCTGGAGCGGCCGGACGGCGTGGCGGCCAAGGACTACTGCGCCGAACTGCGGCAACAGCTGCGCCGCGAGTGAGCGGGCGGCCTTGCAACCGGGAAATGCGTATCCGACCCCGATTTCTCAGGGCAAGGCTTGCTGCACCCAGCCGCGCGAGCTGGTGGAGCCTTCGTGCGAGTGGTAGACGCAGGTGCGGCGCGCCGACAGCAGGCAGCGGAACTTCGGCATCGTGATTTCGGCGACCACCTGGTCGGCGTACACCGGCCGCGTGTCGGCGGCCAGGTCCTGCAGCAGCTGTTCGGCAAAAGGGCGGTTGAAGCACATGCTGGCGCTCATGCCGCCCGGCGCGTGCGCGTTGAACTCGGTCAGCGGCTCGTAACGCCACTGGTCGGGCCGGGTGTAGAGCAGCCCGGTGCGGCGCGACACCGAGAAGTCCCAGTCGGCCAGCTCCGCCAGGCCGGCGGCGACGTGGTCGCGCAGGTACAGGTCGTCGTGGTCGACCCAGAAGAAGTGAGTGCAGCCGGACTGCAGCAAGTGCCGCAGCGGAACCGCGTACCAGTCGTGCTGGCGCAGGCGCTGCGGCGTGTGCAGGTACGCCAGCCGGGTGGCCGGCAGCTGCAGGTCGGCCACCGCCCAGTCGTAGCGGTCGGGGTGCCCGTTCTGGTGGATGCAGACCAGGTCGGGCGGGCGCGACTGCGCCGCCAGTTGCAGCACGCAGCCGCGCAGCAGGTCGGGCCGGTTGTACGTCGGCAGCAGGACGCCGACCCGCTGCGCCATGACCTACGCGTGCGCCTTGATCGAATCGGCCAGCGTGTTCACCAGCTGGTCGATGTGCGACTTCTCGACGACGTAGGGTGGCGCGATCACCAGCACGTCGCCGGCCGGGCGCACCAGCGAGCCCTTGCGGAAGCAGTCCAGGAAGATGTCGAAGGCGCGCTTGCCGGGCGTGCCGGCGATCGGCGCCAGCTCCACCGCGGCGGCCAGCCCCAGGCTGCGGATGCCGATCACGTTGGGCAGGCCCTTGAGGGTGCCGTGGAACGCGTCGCCCAGCACCTTGCCCATCTCGCCGGCGCGGGCGAACAGGTTCTCCTGCTGGTACAGCTCCAGCGTGGCGATCGCCGCCGCGCACGCGACCGGGTGGCCCGAGTAGGTGTAGCCGTGGAAGAACTCGACCACGTGCTCGGCCGCGTCGGTCTTCATCATCTGGTCGTACAGCTTGTCGCGGCAGATCACGCCGCCCAGCGGAATCACGCCGTTGGTGACGCACTTGGCGAAGTTCAGCATGTCCGGCACCACGCCGTAGTAGTCGGCGGCGAAGTTGGTGCCCAGGCGGCCGAAGCCGGTGATCACCTCGTCGAAGATCAGCAGGATGCCGTGCTTGTCGCAGATCTCGCGCAGCCGCTTCAGGTAGCCCTTGGGCGGCAGGTACCAGCCGGCCGAGCCGGCGACCGGCTCGACGATGATGGCGGCCACGTTGCTGGGGTCGTGCAGCGGCAGGATGCGCTGCTCCAGGTCCGCCAGCGCGTCTTCCTTCCACTCCGGCTCCTGGTTGTGGATGTAGGCGTGGTTCACCGGGTCGTGGATGAAGCGCATGTGGTCCACCCGCGGCAGCAGCGAGGTGCCGAACACCTTGCGGTTGGACGCGATGCCGCCCACGCTCATGCCGCCGAAGCCGACGCCGTGGTAGCCCTTCTCGCGGCCGATGAACAGGTTGCGATGCCCCTCGCCGCGGGCCCGGTGGTAGGCCAGCGCCACCTTCAGCGACGTATCCGCCGCTTCCGATCCGGAGTTGCAGAACAGCACCTTGTTGAGGTCGCCCGGCGCCATCGCCGCGATCATCCCGGCCGCCTTGAAGGCCTTGTCGTTGGACGCCTGGAAGGCGGTGGCGTAGTCCAGCGTGTCCAGCTGCTTCTTGATCGCGTCGTTGATCGGCTTGCGGTTGTGGCCGGCCCCCACGCACCACAGGCTGGAGATGCCGTCGATCACCTGCTTGCCGTCATGGGTGGTGAAGTGCATGCCGTCGGCGCCGACGAACACGCGCGGGTCCTTGCGGAATTGACGGTTGGGCGTGAAGGGCAACCACTGGTTGTCCATGTTGAAGTCGTTGTAGGCCATGACAGCTCCTTTGAGTTCGAAGGGCAATTGTGCGACGGCCGGGACGCCCCGGCCGCGCGCGGGAATCAGCGGATGGCGCCGAACACCTTGGACAGGATCGAGCTGCCGGTGCCGACCGGGTCGCGGCGGATCTTCTTCTCCTCCTCGCCGATCACCAGGTACAGCCCGTCCAGCGCCTTGCGGGTGACGTAGTGGTCGATGCTGGCGTCCTCCTGCCTGACCAGCCCGAGGCCGGCCGCCTTGCCGGCGACGCGGTCGTACTTGGCCGCCAGGTCGACGCGCGAGGTGGCCTTCTTCACCACCGGCAGGAACTGGCCCGAGAGCGGCTCTCGCGTCTTGCCGGCGAAGAACTCCGTCACCGACGTGTCGCCGCCGGTGAGGATGCTCCTGGCATCGCCCACGGACATGTTCTTCACGGCGTTCACCAGCAGGTTCTTCGCCAGCGGCACCGCGTTCTCGGCGGCGCGGTTGATCGCCACCTCGAGCTCTTCCACCTGCCGCTGCCGGCCCAGGGCCTTGAGCAGCTGGGACGCGTCCTGCAGCGCGCCGGGGAGGGGGATGCGCACCCTGGGGTTGCCCAGGAAGCCGTCCTGCACGCCCAGCAGGCGAACGGCCGCCAGCGCGCCGGTTTCCAGCGCCGCCTTCAGGCCGCGGGTCGCGTCGGCATTGCTGAGCGCCGCCAGTCCGCCTGCATGGGCGGCGGGCGCCAGCCAGGCCAGCGGACTCGAGACGGCGGCAAGGACGATCGATCGACGGTGCATGGCGAAGCCGGGAGCTATGGCTGGAGCGGCCATCATGCCTTGGCCCTGCCGCCGGGCCAACCGCAGGGCCTTTGCGACAATGGCGGGTTCGACCATGAAGCACGCCTACATCCTCACCCTGTCCTGTCCCGACCGCACCGGCATCGTGCACGCCGTCTCCGGCTTCCTGCTGGAGCGCGGCGGCAACATCGAGGAAGCGGCGCAGTACAACGACCCGGCCACCGGCCTGTTCTTCATGCGGGTGCAGTTCGCCTGCGCCCAGCACACCTTCGAGGACCTGAAGTCGCAGCTGCAGCTCTTCGCCGAGCCGCTGCGGATCAGCTGGAAGCTGCACGCCGTGCACGAGCCGATGCGCACCGTGATCCTGGTCAGCAAGGAAGGGCACTGCCTGAACGACCTGCTGTTCCGCTGGAAGAGCGGGCTGCTGCGGCTGGACATCGCGGCCATCATCTCCAACCACCGGGATTTCTACCAGCTGGCGGCCAGCTACAACGTGCCCTTCCACCACGTCCCGACAGGCGCCGCCAACAAGGCGCAGGCCGAGGCGCGCCAGTACGAGATCATCGAATCCGAGCGCGCCGAACTGGTGGTGCTGGCGCGCTACATGCAGATCCTGTCGGACGAGCTGTGCGGCAAGCTGGCCGGCCGGGCGATCAACATCCACCACAGCTTCCTGCCCAGCTTCAAGGGCGCCAAGCCCTACTACCAGGCGCATGAGCGCGGCGTGAAGCTGATCGGCGCCACGGCGCACTACGTGACCGCGGAGCTGGACGAGGGGCCGATCATCGAGCAGGACGTGGCCCGGGTGGACCACGCCCACACGGTGGAAGACCTCACCGCCGTCGGCCGCGACAGCGAAAGCCAGGTGCTGGCGCGGGCGGTCAAGTGGCACAGCGAGCATCGCGTGCTCCTCAACGGACACAAGACGGTTGTCTTCAAATGATGCGAAGCATCATGCGAGACAACCGTCCCCGCGAAGGCGGGGACCCACGATCGACACCGCGTTCATTCGTGGATGCCGGGTCAAGCCCGGCATGACAACCCATGCCGCCCCGCATCCCGCCCATCCAGTGCCTCCTGACCTTCGAGGCACTGGCGCGGCTGCGCTCGGTCACGCAGGCGGCCGACGAGCTGTGCGTCACACCCAGCGCCGTCAGCCACCGGGTGCGGCAACTGGAGCAGATCCTGGGCGCCAAGCTGTTCGGCCGCTCCGATTTTTCGCTGACCACCGAGGGCAGCGAGTACTTGGCACACGTGCGCGAGGGACTGGCCAGCCTGGAGCGCTTCCCCGGCCGCGACGCCGCGCAGGGCAAGCGCAAGCTGCGGGTCGCCGTCACGCCGACGTTCGCCCGCTCGATCCTGATGCCCCGGCTGCGCAGCTTTGCCGAGGCCTACCCCGAAATCGACCTGACCTTGCAGGTCTCCATCCCGCTGCTGGACGTGGTGGCCGAGGACGCCGACCTGACCATCCGCTTCGGCACCGGCCGCTATGCCGACGTCGAGCACCTGTGCCTGATGACGGACGAGGTGACACCGCTGGCGTCGCCCGCCTTCCTGCGCGAGCACGGCCCGTTCGACACCATCGAGGACCTGCTGGCCGCCCGGCTGCTGAAGAGCCCGCTGGAGCCCTGGCGCACCTGGTTCCTGGCCCATGGCGTCGATGCGCCGGAGCCCGCCGAGGGCTCTTCGTTCAACGACATCGGCCTGATGTGCGACGCCGCCGGCCAGGGCCTGGGCATCGCGCTGGTGCGCCTGAAACTGGGCCAGCCCTGGCTGGAAGACGGCCGGCTGGCGCGCATCTCCGAGCGCAACGTGCCCAGCCCGCACGCCCATTACCTGTGCTGGCGCACCGGCGCCATGGACCGCTGGGAGTGCGCGGCGTTTGCCGACTGGCTGAAGAAGAGCCTGGCCTGAAACCGCGCAGCGGCTTGAAGGGCGCAGCGGCGGCCCATGAATAATCTTCAGCGCACGCCGTGGGGGCGTGGGTTACGGTACCGCTCATGAATGCTCCGATCGATCCCTCCGTGCTGTCGCAGGCTGCGCTGCTGGACAAGGTATTGCCCGCGCTGCAGGCGGTGCTGCCCGCCCACGCGCTGCTGTGGCACGCCGAGGAAACCACCCCCTACGAGTGCGACGGCCTGACCGCCTACCGCGAGCGGCCGCTGGCGGTGGCGCTGCCGGAAACCGAGGAGCAGGTGCAGGGCGTGCTGCGCGCCTGCCACGCACTGGGCGTTCCGGTGGTGGCGCGCGGCGCCGGCACCGGGCTGTCGGGCGGCGCCCTGCCGAACCGGCTCGGCGTGACGCTGTCGCTGGCCAAGTTCAACCGCATCCTCGCCGTGGACCCGGTCAGCCGCACCGCCCGCGTGCAGTGCGGGGTGCGCAACCTGGCGATCAGCGAAGCGGCCGCCACCCATGGCCTGTACTACGCGCCCGACCCCTCCAGCCAGATCGCCTGCACCATCGGCGGCAACGTGGCCGAGAACTCCGGCGGCGTGCACTGCCTGAAATACGGCCTGACCGTCCACAACGTGCTGCGGGTGCGCGGCTTCACGGCCGACGGCGAGCCGGTGGTGTTCGGCAGCGAGGCGCTGGATGCGTCCGGCTACGACCTGCTGGCCGCGGTGATCGGCAGCGAGGGCATGCTGGCGGTGGCGATCGAAGTCACCGTCCGGCTGATCCCCAAGCCGCTGCTGGCCCGCTGCATCATGGCCAGCTTCGACGATGTCCGAAAGGCCGGCGACGCGGTGGCCGCAGTGATCGCCGCCGGCATCATCCCGGCCGGGCTGGAAATGATGGACAAGCCCATGACTGCCGCGGTCGAGGATTTCGTCCGCGCCGGCTACGACCTGTCCGCCGAGGCCATCCTGCTGTGCGAGAGCGACGGCACGCCCGAGGAGGTGGAGGAAGAGATAGCCCGCATGTCGCAGGTGCTGAGCGCCGCCGGCGCCACCGCCCTCTCGGTCAGCCGCGACGAGGCCGAGCGCCTGCGCTTCTGGAGCGGCCGCAAGAACGCCTTCCCGGCGTCCGGCCGCATCAGCCCCGACTACATGTGCATGGACTCGACCATCCCGAGGAAGCGCCTGGCCGACATCCTGCTGGCGATCCAGGACATGGAAAAGAAGTACGGGCTGCGCTGCGCCAACGTGTTCCATGCCGGCGACGGCAACCTGCACCCGCTGATCCTGTTCGACGCCAACGACGCCGACCAGCTGCGCCGCTGCGAGCTGTTCGGCGCCGAGATCCTGGAGACCAGCGTCGCCATGGGCGGCACCGTCACGGGCGAGCACGGCGTGGGCGTGGAGAAGCTCAACTCCATGTGCGTGCAGTTCAGCCCCGGCGAGATGGAGCAGATGCGAGCGCTCAAACGGGCGTTCGATCCCGCGGGGATGCTCAATCCCGGCAAGGTGATCCCCACGCTGAACCGCTGCGCGGAATACGGAAAGATGCTGGTGCGCGGCGGCCGGCTCGCGCACCCGGACCTGCCGCGCTACTGAGCTGCCGCTCGCGCTTGATCAGGCCGGCTTGCAGGCCTCGCCGGTGACGACGATGTCGCCTTCCTTCGGGTCGCCGGCGGCCTCGTCCTCCTCGTCGCCTGGCGTGCTGTCCACGTTGGCGATCGAGTTGTTGGTCGACTCGGTGATCACCTGCTGGATCTGCTCCAGCGTGACCCCCGGCAGCACCGAGGCGATCGCCGCCGCCAGCCCCGCCGCGGTCACGCCCGGCACGTCGATCACGGTGCCGCCCACGTTCATGCGGATCTGCGACACCAGCGCGGGCGGCCCGGAGATCAGCGAGAACTGGCCGCTGGCCGACGACGCGCTGAGCAGTTCGTAGTAGGTGGTCGGCGACGGCGCGGTCGCCGCCAGTTGCGTGGCACCCCCGACCAGCTGGCTGCTGGCCGGCGTGGCCACCGCCGGGATTGCCGCCACCCGGAGCTGGCCGCCGAGCGCGGCGCTCCCGTGCACCACGAGCTGGTCGTAGGTGACGCCGGGCAGGTAGGGCGTGTTGGCGGCGATGTCCATCTGCAGCACGCCCGTGGCCTGCTGGGTGAAGTTGCCGGTGACCGTGAACGCTCCGATGCCGCCAACGCCTCCGGGGGCGACCGTGCCCGCGTTGGACAGGTCGCCGTGGATCGTGCCGGAACCCCGGATCACGCCCATCGGCGCGTTGACCAGCGCGACGCCGCCGGGGACGAACGTTTCGCTGACGTGATCGAAACGGCCCAGGCTGACCTTCGCGCCTGAAGCGATGTCGAGGCTGCCCTCGTTGACCAGCGCCTGGGTCGTCATCAGCGTTGCGCCGGACTGGAGGGTCACGCTGGACGTGTTGGTCCACTTCGCGTCCAGGTGCAGTTCGGTGGGAACCATCGATTCGACCGCCGCCGCCATCATCCCCACAGGCCCACCTGTAGGCGAGGGCGTCGAGGTCGGGGAGGGCGTGGAGAAGGGCATGGCCGAGGGCACGACGATGCCGGCCGGCGCCACGGCCCGGAAGGTGCCCCATGCGTCACCCAGGGCGCCTGCGCGGGCTGGATCGATCTCGTAGGTGAAGTCATCGAATGCCATGCCGGGAGCGCCGGCGCCGGCATGGACGGCGCCCGCCAGCGAGAGGGCGGAAGACGAGCCGGCCAGCGCCACCTCGATCGCACCGCCATTGCCACCCTTGCCGCCCATGCCGGTGCCCCCGGCATAGCCGCCCTCGCCGCCCGATGCATTGAGCTCGCCCAGCAGGGTGCTGCTGTCGGCCGCGCTGATGTGGATGGCACCGCCGTTGCCGCCCTGGCCGCCCCGTGCGCCGGCGGCCGTTCCGTCCGTGTAGCCTCCGGAGCCGCCGCGGGTGGCGAGCCAGCCGTAGCCCGTCGGCATCATGACCCCGCCGCCCTGCGCCACGGCCTTGATGTGGCCGCCCTGGCCGCCGGTGCCGCCCAGACTGGCGCTCTGGCCGCCGCCGCCGCCTTCGGCATCGACGTAGGCCTCGGAAAGGTCGAGGTGGCCGCTGCGCTGGACCAGCAACACGTTGCCGCCGTTGCCGCCGGCGCCGCCGATCGCAGTGCCGCCGCTGCCGCCACTACCGCCATGGGCGTAGATGTCCACCAGCGTGAGCTTGCCGCCCTCGATGTCCACCACGCCGCCGTGACCGCCAGCCGAAGCGCTGGCATAGGAATAGCCGCCGGCCACGTCGATGT
>JAKFEA010000032.1:0-43086 GCA_036675905.1 Acidovorax sp.
ATCAAGATCGGGCTGCTGCGTTTCCGGCCCGCGTCGGGGACGCCGCTCACCCGGCCGGACGAACACTGGGGCCGCACCCGCGTCAAGTCGATCCTGCTGATCAACGGCTTCGCGCAGAACACGCACGCCTTCGTCGCACCCGAGCTGGGCGAGCGGGCGCTGGCTTCGCGCCTGCATGCGCAGGGCTGGGACGTGTGGATGCTCGAATACCGCGTCAGCCCCCTGCTGCGCGCCTCGGCCCGGTTCTCCTCGATGGACGACATCGCCGCGTACGACATCCCGGCCGCGGTGGCCCAGGTGCGCGACGCGGTGGAGAAAGAGTGTGGGCTGCCCAAGGGCAGCTCGCAGGTGTTCGCGTTCAGCCACTGCGTGGGTTCGGCATCGCTGGGGATGTCCATCCTGGGCGGGTACCTGGCCGATTGGGAGAAGAAAAGCGTCCAGGGCCCCGACGGCCGCTGCCTCGACCGGGCGGTGCCCCGGCTGGCCGGCGTGCTGTTCTCCCAGTTCCACCCGTTCGTGGTCGGCTCGGTGACGGCGCAGCAGCGCCTGCAGGTGGGCTCGTTCCTGCGCAACGTGCTGCAGCAGGACATGCTGAACTTCACGGCCGGCGCCGTGCAGCCCGACCTGCTGCACGCGATGCTGGACCGTGTGTTCGCCTCGGCGCCCTATGGCTTCCCCGGCGAGCGCAAGCCCGGGCAAGGCGAGCGCTGCCCGGGCGAGCACAACCTGCTGCAGCACCGCAGCGACTGCGCCACCTGCAAGCGCATGAGCGGCATCCTCAGCCGCCTGTTCAACCACGAGCAGCTGCTGCCGAGGACCCACCGCCAGCTGGACTGGTACTTCGGCCGCACCAACCTCGGGGTGTTCCTGCACGGGGCGCGCTGCGTGGAATACGAGCGCCTGGTGAGCGAGAACGGCCAGAACGTCTACGCCACCGACCGCAAGATCGGCAACTACCTGACCATGCCGCTGATGCTGCTGCACGGCGAGGACAACGCGCTGTTCGACAAGGAGTCGCTCGAGCGCACGGCCGGGCAACTGCGCCGGGTGGCCGGCGGCCCGCCCGACCAGCCGGGTCCGCCGCTGATCGTGGAGCACCCGGTGAAGGGCTTCGCCCATTTCGACTGCACCATCGGCAAGGACGCACCGGAAGCCATCTTCGAGCCGGTGGTGCGGTTCTTCGACGACACCTTCGAGGGCGGCCGGCGGGGCGCGCTGCCCTCGACCGACCGGCCGCAAGCCAGCGTGGACCGCTGCCTGGCGCGGGTGCCGCTGACCGGGCCGCTGGTCGGCTGGACGCGCCGCAGCGAGGGCGGCGGCTGGCTGCTGCGCCTGTGGTTCGAGCTCGACCTCACCTCGGCCGACCGCGCCGTGTGCGGGCTCACGCGGATGCGCTTTCAAGTGGACGGCGCCGAACGACTGGTGGTACAGAGCTGGAATCTGCAGTGGACGCCGCCGATGAGGGAGCCCGGCGATCCCGAGCGCCGCCGGCGCCATCCCTGGTTGCGCGACGTGTCGGTCGGCTACTGCGTTGCCGACCTCGAAGTCCCCGCCGGCGTGCAGGGACCGGTCGCGATCGAAGCGCTGTCGGTGCACCGCTATCGCGGCAAGCCCCCCGAGGGCACCGGCCAGGCGCAGCAGGCGCCGCAGCAAGCCCAGGCCGTGCCCGCGAACTGGGGCGTGCCGATGCGGCAGGGGGAGATGGACGACCGCCTCGCCGACGTGCCGCTGTACCCGACCGGCACCCGCATCACCGGCTTCGACGCCGCGCCGGCCACTCCTGCGGCCGGCCTGGCGTGGCTCACCGAAGCGTCCGCGGGGGTGGTCGCCGCCCCGCCAGCGGAGTGGGCCGATGCGTGCCGATCCGGCGAGCGGCGGCGCGCACCCGGGCTGGCTGCCTTGTCACGGCGCATCCAGCCGTGCGAGACGCATTCGCCGGCGGTATTCGAGACCCTGATGGACACGGCCCAGTGGTACGAACTGGCACTCGACGCCATCGCCCGCCGCGTGGATCCCGGCACCTTGTCGCGCTTGCGGCGCCGCTTGTCCGCGCTGGACCATGCACGCGTCCAGTGGGCGCCGCCCACCGGCCCCGGACTGCGGTTCCTGGCGGCGGCCTGCCGCCATCCGGGCTTGACGGCCGCCGAGCGCGATCGCGCCGACCGGTCGCTGCTGAGGGCGGCCGTGCAGGCCGACGGTGCCCGCTTCATGCTGATGCTGGGCGACCAGATCTATGCCGATGCGCGAGCCGGCCTGTTCGACACCGCCTCCGAGATCGAGCGGCTGGTGCCGCGCTACCGGCAGGCGTTCGGCTCGGCGGGATTCCGGGCGCTGGTCTCGCGCCTGCCGGTGGCGATGATCCTGGACGACCACGAGATCAACGAGAACTGGAGCGTCGAACAGCTGCGCACGCGGGCCGGCCGCCAGCGCCGGGCCAACGCGCTGCATGCCTACCGCGCGTTCCAGTACTCGCATGCGTCGGCCATGCCGGGCAACGGCACGGCCGACGCGTACTTCGAGTACGACGGCATCTGGTTCTTCCTGCTGGACACCCGCACCGCCCGCCGCCGCAACGGGCAGCCGCAGGTGATGGACCGATGCCAATGGGACAGCTTCGCCCGGGCGCTGCAGCATGCGCAGCAGGTGGCGCCGGACCGGCCCAAGTTCATCTGCTCCGGTTCGGTGCTGGCGCCCGGGCTGTGGGATGGCGGCATGGAGGACGGCGAGCGCCTGCCGGCGGGCAGCCCCCCGTCGCGGTCCGTGGACACCTGGCAGCACAGTCCCGCGGAGCGCGGCAAGTTGCTGGCGATGCTGTCGCAGCTGCAGGTGCGCAACGCCGTGCTGCTGTCCAGCGACTACCACTGCAGCGCCGCCGCCGAACTGAAGCTGCCCGGAGGCGGCCGGGCGCTGGCGCTGTGCGCGCCGCCGCTGCATGCGCCGCTGGTGTTTGCCAACACCCGCAGGCAGGACCTGGCCGGCCCGACCGAAACCATTGCGCTCGGTGACGGGCGGCACGCCGAGGTCCTGCTGGAGTGGGTGCAGGAGGGCGACGGCTGGCTGGACCTGCAGCTGGATCGCGTCGGCGACGGCTGGAAGCTGCTGGCCACATTCCACCTGCGCGACATGCTGGGCGCCGATCCCGGCACGTTCGTGCCGACGACCAAGGTCTGGTGGTTCTAGGTTGCGGCCGCGGCCCCGCGCCGGAGCCGCCGCCGGCAGGCCGCCGCATAGGCCGTGGCCACCACCAGCTGGGTCACGCCATAGAGCGCGGCCACGGCGGCGACGTCCAGCCGGCCGAGCACGCCGATGGCGACGCCCAACGCGATCGAGACGTTCTGCACACCCACCTTGAGGGCCAGCGTGGTGCGCCGGGGCGGCGCAAGGCCGGCCGCGCGCCCGGCCAGCGCGCCCAGCGCGAGCGCGGCCGCATTCACTGCCAGCACCGGCATCCCGGCCTGGGCCGCCGTGCGCACCAGCAACGGCCCCTGCGACGCGATGGCCGCGGCCACCAGCAGCACGAACAGCACGGCGGCGACGCGGCTGATCGCCGGCTGCACCCGGGCCACCGCAGCCGGCCAGCGGCTGGCGGCAAAGAGCCCCAGCAGCAGCGGCACCAGGACCATCCACACCAGCCCCTGGAAGACGGCCAGCGGCGTGACGGTGCGGGCCAGCTCGTTGCCGGTGGTGAACTGCAGCAAGGAGGGCAGGGCCAGCGGCATGACCGCGGCCGACAGCAGGGTGCCCACGATGGTCAGCACGATGGCCAGGGCGACGTCGCCGCGCGCCAGGTGGGCCAGGTAGTTGGAAGTCGGCCCGCTGGGGGCGAAGGCCACCAGGCACAGCGCGGTCAGGACGGTGGTGTCCTGCAGCGTCGCCGACAGCAGCAACACCAGCAGCGGCAGGATGGCCAGTTGCGCCACCAGCCCCACGCCCAGGTCGCGTGGCGCCGCCATGGCCGCCGTGAAATGCCCCACCTTCAACTCCAGGCTGATCGAAAGCGTCAGGACGCCGACCGCCAACTGGACCACTACTGCCGCCAGCCACTCCATCGCACGGACCTCCTCCAGGCGGGGCCAGTGTAACGATGGGTTCGCGTTGTCGAGCTGGGACGGCCGTTGAGCGAAAATCCGCCCCCATGTCCGCCGTCTTCGAAAAGCCGCCGCTGTGGCAGCGCGTGGCCCCGATGCTCCGGGGTTTCGACGGCCCCCTGGCATTTGCCGTGTTCCTGCTGGCGTGCGCCGGCCTGCTGACGATGTATTCGTCCGGCTTCGACCACGGCACGCGTTTCTACGACCACGCCCGCAACATGCTGATCGCCGGCTCCATCATGTTCGTGGTGGCGCAGGTGCCGCCGCAGCGGCTGATGAGCCTGGCGGTGCCGCTGTACACGCTCGGCCTCGCGCTGTTGATCGCGGTGGCGGTCTTCGGCATCGCCAAGAAGGGCGCGCGGCGCTGGATCGACCTGGGCGTGGTGATCCAGCCCAGCGAGATCATGAAGATCGCGATGCCGCTGATGCTGGCCTGGTGGTTCCAGAAGCGCGAGGGGCAGCTGCGCCCGCTGGACCATGCGATGGCGGGGCTGATCCTGCTGGTGCCGGTGGGCCTGATCATGAAGCAGCCGGACCTGGGCACCTCGCTGCTGGTGCTGGCCGCGGGGCTCTCGGTGATCTTCTTCGCCGGCCTGTCCTGGAAGCTGATCGTGCCGCCGCTGGTGGTGGGACTGGTGGCGCTGGTGCTGCTGGTGGCCTTCGAGGGCCAGCTGTGCGCCCAGGGCATGCGCTGGCCGATCCTGCACGACTACCAGCAGCAGCGCATCTGCACCCTGCTGGACCCGACCAAGGACCCGCTGGGCAAGGGCTTCCACATCATCCAGGGGATGATCGCCATCGGCTCGGGCGGGTTGCTGGGCAAGGGCTTCATGCAGGGCACGCAGACGCACCTGGAGTTCATTCCCGAGCGCACCACCGACTTCATCTTCGCGGCGTTCTCCGAGGAATTCGGGCTGGTGGGCAACCTGTGCCTGATCGCCGGCTTCGTCTTCCTGATCCTGCGCGGGCTGGCCGTGGCGCTGGAGGCCTCGACGCTGTTCTCGCGGCTGCTGGCCGGCGCGATCACCATGATCTTCTTCACCTACGCCTTCGTGAACATGGGCATGGTGAGCGGCATCCTGCCGGTGGTGGGCGTGCCGCTGCCCTTCATCAGCTATGGCGGCACCGCGATGGTCACGATGGGACTGGGGCTGGGCATCCTGATGTCGATCGCCAAGGCCAAGCGGCTGGTGCAGACATGAGCGGGCAGGCGGGGCAGGCCGGGATGGGCGAGCTCGACGATGCGGTGCTGCCGAAACTGCTGGGCGAGCGGCCCTCCTGAGTCGTCGCCATCGGCTTCGGCGCTGCCGAACACATGGGCGACCGCGCCGCAAGGGCTAGGCGCCGCCCCTAGAATCCCTCGATGATCTCCCGCGAACCGACCATCGAGCGGCTGGCCACGGCCCAGCGCCTTCTGCTAGAGCCCTTCGGCCTGGACGAAACCCACCTCTCGCGCGCCCTGGCCGAGATCAAGGCGCACCAGGTGGACGATGCCGACCTCTATTTCCAGTACACGCGCAGCGAGGGCTGGAGCCTGGAGGAGGGCATCGTCAAGACCGGCAGCTTCAGCATCGACCAGGGCGTGGGCGTGCGGGCCGTGAGCGGCGAGAAGACGGCGTTCGCCTATTCCGACGACATCTCCGAGGCCTCGCTGCTGGACGCAGCGCGGACGGTGCGCTCGATCTCGTCGGCCGCGCGATCGGGCCGTGCCAAGGTCGCGGCGAAGAAGGTGGCGTCCAGCCGGTCGCTGTATCCGGCGGTCGACCCCATCACCACGCTGGACAGCACGGCCAAGGTGAGCCTGCTGGGGCGCGTGGAACAGCTCGCCCGCGCCAAGGACCCGCGCATCGTCCAGGTCATGGCCGGGCTGGCCAGCGAGTGGGACGTGGTGATGGTGGCGCGCGCCGACGGCACGCTGGCCGCCGACGTGCGCCCGCTGGTGCGCCTGTCGGTCACGGTCATTGCCGAGCAGAACGGCCGGCGCGAAGTCGGCTCCGGCGGCGGCGGTGGCCGCTTCGGGCTGGCCTACTTCGACGAGGACCGCATCCGCGAGTACGTGGACGACGCGGCCAAGGCGGCGCTGACCAACCTGGAGTCGCGTCCCGCGCCGGCCGGCGAGATGACCGTGGTGCTGGGCCCGGGCTGGCCGGGGGTGCTGCTGCACGAGGCGGTCGGCCACGGGTTGGAAGGCGACTTCAACCGCAAGGGCTCCAGCGCGTTCTCCGGCCGCATCGGCGAGCGGGTGGCGGCCAGGGGCGTCACCGTGCTGGACGACGGCACCATCGCCGACCGCCGCGGCTCGCTCAACGTCGACGACGAGGGCCATGCCACGCAGCGCAACGTGCTGATCGAGGACGGCATCCTGCGCGCCTACATCCAGGATTCGCTCAACGCGCGGCTGATGGGCGTGGCGCCCACCGGCAACGGTCGCCGCGAGAGCTATGCGCACATCCCGATGCCGCGCATGACCAACACCTACATGCTGGGCGGCGACAAGCCGGCGCAGGAGATCGTCGCCAGCATCAAGAAGGGCCTGTACGCCACCAACTTCGGCGGCGGGCAGGTGGACATCACCTCCGGCAAGTTCGTGTTCTCGGCCAGCGAGGCCTACTGGGTCGAGAACGGCAGGATCCAGTACCCCGTCAAGGGCGCCACCATCGTCGGCAACGGCCCGGACGCGCTGACGCGGGTCACGCTGATCGGCAACGACATGCAGCTGGACAGCGGGGTGGGCACCTGCGGCAAGGAAGGCCAGAGCGTGCCGGTGGGGGTCGGCCAGCCGACCATGCGCATCGATGGCCTGACAGTCGGCGGCACGGCCTGACGGCGGATGTGCTAGATTTCCGACCCATGCGCAAGCACAGCGTGTTCTTCTTCGGCTACTTCTGGTTCTCTGGCGCCCCCGGCGGTCGAGAGTCCTGAGCGTACCTGCAAGAAACGCAAGAACCCCCGAACAAACCGCCGGACCCCCGGCGGTTTTTTTGTGCCTTTTCCAGACCGCGAAGGAGCCTCCCGATGAACGCAGCCCGATCCGCCCCCGCCGGCGATGCCTGGTACCCGCACCCCGTCGACAAGACCAGTGCCACCGACGACCAGCGCATCAAGGACATCACCGTGCTGCCACCTCCCGAGCACCTGATCCGCTTCTTCCCGATCCGCGGGACCGAAGTGGAAGGCCTGATCAGCCAGACCCGCCGCCGCATCCACGACATCATGGCCGGGGCCGACGACCGCCTGCTGGTGGTCATCGGCCCCTGTTCGATCCACAACCCGGAAGCGGCGCTCGAGTACGCGCGGCGACTCAAGGAGGTACGCGATCGGCATGCCGGCACGCTGGAAGTCGTGATGCGGGTGTATTTCGAGAAGCCCCGCACCACGGTGGGCTGGAAGGGGCTGATCAACGACCCGTACCTGGACGAGAGCTACCGCATCGACGAGGGCCTGCGCATCGCCCGCCAGCTGCTCATCGAGATCAACCGGGTGGGCGTGCCCGCCGGCAGCGAGTTCCTGGACGTGATCTCGCCTCAGTACATCGGCGACCTGATCTCCTGGGGCGCCATCGGCGCGCGCACCACCGAAAGCCAGGTCCACCGCGAACTGGCCTCGGGCCTGTCGGCGCCGATCGGGTTCAAGAACGGCACCGACGGCAACATCCGCATCGCGACCGACGCGATCATGGCCGCCGGGCGCGGCCACAACTTCCTGTCGGTGCACAAGAACGGGCAGGTGGCGATAGTGCGCACCAACGGCAACAAGGATTGCCACGTCATCCTGCGCGGCGGCAAGACGCCCAACTACGACGCCGACAGCGTGGCGGCGGCCTGCCGCGAGCTGGAGGGGGCCAAGCTGCCGCCACGGCTGATGGTCGATTGCAGCCATGCCAACAGCAGCAAGCAGCACGAGAAGCAGCTGGACGTCGCGCGCGACATCGCCGGCCAACTGGCCAGCGGCTCGCGCAACGTGTTCGGCGTGATGGTGGAAAGCCACCTGAAGGCCGGCGCCCAGAAGTTCAGTCCCGGCAAGGACCGGGCATCGGACCTGGAGTACGGAAAGAGCATCACCGATGCCTGCCTGGGATGGGATGAATCCGCCCAGCTGCTGGAGGTGCTGTCGCAGGCCGTCGCCGCACGCCGGGCGCGGTGACCCTGCGGAACGGGTTGTTGTTTACAAGAAGTAACATTCGGGCTAGATTTGTTGCCGCCGCCGCGGATGTCGTTCCTGGCGGCACCCCATGTCGCTCGAACTGCCCATCCTCCGCATCGGACTGGCCGGGTTCGCCCAGCAGCAGCAGCACGACCTGTCGCGCCTGCTGGAGCGGGCCTCGCCCGGCGGCATGGCCTGGGAGTTCTCCCGGCTCGGCGAGGCCGACGTCCTCTGGATCCACGGCAGCCGCACGCAGGTGCTCGCAGACGGCACCTTGCGCATCGGCTCGGGCGTGCCGGGCGAACGCTCCGTGCACATCAACCTGCCGGACGTGGACCGCCCGGTTGCGTTTGCGCTCCCGCTGCCGCGCAACCTCCAGGCACCGCTGAGCTTCGATCCGCAGGAGCCCGCGACGCTGCGCGCGCTGCTGGGCCGCCTGGAGATCTGGCTGCGCCCGACCATCGCCCAGTTCTGCCTGGCCTCGCAGATCCTGGAGCAGGAGAGCGCCCTGGGCTCCGGCGTGTACCACGTCAACGCCGCCGGCGGCCTGCTGGTGGCGGTGGTCGACCTGCGCGGCGACGTCGCCGTGCTGCCCTCGGTCAATCCGCTGGAGCTGGAAAACGCCATGTGGACGCCGCAGCCGCGCACGACCGCCGTGCCGGACCACTTCGCCCGCGCCAGCCTGTCGCGCCTGATGTGGCAGTACGCGCTGCGCACCCCGCGCGACGTGCTGCCGCGCCGCTACCGCACGGAACTGCTGTATTTCAGGCGCCCGCCGCGGCTGCCGCAGCGCATGCTCAGCGATGCGCACCTGCTGCTGCTGCGTGAACTGGCCTGCGCGCCCGGCCGGTTTGTCGAACTGCAGCAGCGCACCGGCCTCGGTGAGGCCAGGCTGGCCCAGGACCTGGCGGCGCTGTACCTGGTGGGCGCCATCACGTCCAACTCCAGGCGCGCCTCGCACGTGGCGCTGCGCCACTCCGACGGCCCGGAGTCGCTGCAAAGCAGCCGCAGCATCGCGCCGTCCGGGCTGGGCGCGGACTCCGCCGAGCCGCAGGGGCTGCGCCCGCCGCTCGACATGACCGTGCCCGCCCCCCTCGGGCGCGACTAGGCGCCCAGCGCGGCCAGCAGCCGCGCGTGGATGCCGCCGAAACCGCCGTTGCTCATGCACAGGATGTGGTCGCCCGGGCGGGCAGCGGCCACCGACAGGGCGACCACTTCATCCACCGTGTCGCCGACGAGGGCGCGCTCGCCCATGGGCGCGAGCGCCTCGCGTGGATCCCAGTCCAGCCCGCCGCCGTGGCAGATGGCCAGGTCGGCCTGCTCCAGGCTCCAGGGCAGCTGGGACTTCATGGTGCCCAGCTTCATGGTGTTGCTGCGCGGCTCGAACACCGCCAGGATGCGGCCCCCGCCGGCGCCCAGCTTGCGGCGCAGCCCGTCGACCGTGGTGCGGATGGCGGTCGGGTGGTGGGCGAAGTCGTCGTAGACCTGCACGCCGCCGGCCTCGCCGCGCAGTTCCATGCGCCGGCGCACGTTCTGGAAGGAAGCGAGCGCCTGCGCAGCGGTGGCCGGAGCCACGCCGACGTGCTCGGCCGCCGCGATCGCGGCCAGCGCATTGAGCTGGTTGTGCACGCCGCCCAGGCCCCATTCGACCCGGCCCGCCCTGTCGCCGCGGTGCAGGACGTCGAATGCATCGGGCTCGCCGATGGCGCTGAAGTCGTCGACAGCGGCGCCGAAGCTGCGCACTTCGCTCCAGCAGCCCTGGTGCAGCACGCGCTGCAGGCTTTCCTCCAGTCCGTTGACCACCACCCGGCCGCCGGCCGGCACCGTGCGCACGAGGTGGTGGAACTGGCGCTCGATCGCCGCGAGGTCGTCGAAGATGTCGGCGTGGTCGAACTCCAGGTTGTTCAGCACCGCGGTGCGCGCCCGGTAGTGCACGAACTTGCTGCGCTTGTCGAAAAAGGCGGTGTCGTACTCGTCGGCTTCGATCACGAAGCACTTGCCTTTGCCCGGGCGCGCCGAAACGCCGAAGTTCATCGGCACCCCGCCCACCAGGAAACCGGGCTCCAGCCCCGCCTGCTCCAGGATCCAGGCCAGCATCGAGGTGGTGGTGGTCTTGCCGTGGGTGCCGGCCACGGCCATCACGTGCCGGCCGTGCAGCACGTGTTCGGCCAGCCATTGCGGGCCGCTGGTGTAGCGAGAGCCCTGTTCCAGGATGGCTTCCATCAGCGGGTAGCGCGGCGAGCCGTCGGGCTGGCGCGCCCGCGAGACCACGTTGCCGACCACCCAGGCGTCCGGCGCGATGGCCAGCTGGTCGGCACCGAAGCCCTCGATCAGTTCGATGCCGAGGGCGCGCAGCTGGTCGCTCATCGGCGGATAGACACCGGCATCGCAGCCGGTCACCTTGTGCCCCGCTGCGCGGGCCAGGGCCGCGACGCCGCCCATGAAGGTGCCGCAGATGCCCAGGATATGGATGTGCATGCGCGGAATTATCGGATGGCCCCGAGTTGCGGCCGCGTTCACCGGCCGCAACGCAGGCCGAGTAGTGCCGAAGGGCACAATCCCGTGGTGATGGACAGTGTGCAGGCGGAGATCGCGGCGGCCGCGGCCCGCATGGTGGTCGAGGAAGGACTGGAGTACGGGCCGGCGAAGCGCCGCGCGGTGCGCCAGCTGGGCTTGCGCGCGCGCGCGGCCCTGCCCGACAACGACACGCTCGAGGAAGCCGTGCGCGAGTACATCTCGCTGTTCTGCGCCGACACCCAGCCGCAGGAGCTGGCGGCCCTGCGCCGCCATGCCCTGACCTGGATGGAGCGGCTGGCCGGGTTCCGGCCGCACCTGGCCGGCGCCGTGTGGAACGGAACCGCGACGCGGCTGTCCGATATCTACCTGCAACTGTTCTGCGACGACCCGAAGTCGGCCGAACTGGCCCTGATCGACCGCGACGTGAACTACGAGGCCCGCACCGTGACCGGTTTCCAGGGCGAACCGGTGGAAGCGCTCAGCCTGTCGAGCGTGTGCCCGGGGCTGGACGAGGTGGTCGGCGTGCACCTGCTGGTGCACGACCTGGACGATGTGCGCGGAGCGCTGAAGCCGGATGCCAGGGGCCGCGTCCCGCGCGGCGACGCGGCGGCGGTGCGGGCCCTGCTGGAGATGGAATGAACGAAGCTGTTGTCTCGCGCCCGGCCAGCCGCCGGCGCATGCTGTTGACCGCCGGGGTGGGCGCCGCCGCGGCGCTGGCCGGCGGTGGCCTGGCCTGGTGGCGCCTGCGCCCGGGCGCCATTGCCGAAGGAGCGCCCGAGGGATTCTGGGCGTCCACTTACGAGACCCCCGACGGCGCCCGGCTGGCCATGTCCCGGTTCCGCGGCCAGCACCTGCTGCTGAACTTCTGGGCCACCTGGTGCCCGCCGTGCATCGACGAGCTGCCGCTGCTGGACGCGTTCCAGCGCGAGCAGGCCGGCCGCTGGAACGTGGTCGGCCTGGCCATCGACCAGCCGAGTGCGGTGCGGCAGTTCCTGGGCAAGATGCCGGTCGGCTTCCCCATCGGCATGGCAGGGCTGGGCGGCACCGAGCTCGGCAAGTCGCTGGGCAACCAGGGCGGGGGGCTGCCGTTCACGGTCGTGTTCGATCCGGAGGGGGGCATCCGCCAGCGTAGAATGGGCAAGCTCTACCGCCGCGACCTCGACCAGTGGGTGTCCGCGAGCGGGTGACTGCGGACCTTCCAGCTCCGGAAAGCGGCGCCGCCACCGCCCACCCGCATGCCTGCGTCAAGTCGGCGGATCCTAAAATTAGGCGAAGAAAAGTAAAAATCGCAGCGTTTTGCGGTAAATTCGCCAACTTTCCACGAAGAACCGGCGAAGACCATGGACCTGCGAAAACTGAAGACGCTGATCGACCTCGTGTCCGAATCCAACGTCTCGGAACTGGAAATCACCGAAGCCGAAGGCAAGGTCCGCATCGTCAAGGGCGGACCGGCCGGCCCGCAAGCCTATGTGCCGCCGCCCGCCGTAGCGGCGCCGGCTCCCGTTGCCGCGCAGGCCGCGCCGGCGGCGGCCACTGCGCCTGCGCCGGAGGTGCCGGCCGGCCATGCCGTCAAGTCGCCGATGGTGGGCACCTTCTACCGGTCGTCCAGCCCGGGGGCCAAGCCCTTCGTCGACATCGGCAGCCAGGTCAAGGAGGGCGACACCGTCTGCATCATCGAGGCCATGAAGATCCTCAACGAGATCGAGGCCGACAAGTCCGGGACCATCACCCAGATCCTGTGCGAGAACGGCCAGGCCGTCGAATACGGACAGCCGCTGTTCGTGATCGAGTGACCCGGTAAGCGCCCACTCATGTTCAAGAAGATCCTGGTTGCCAACAGGGGAGAAATCGCCCTGCGCGTTCAACGGGCCTGCCGCGAGCTCGGCATCAAGGCCGTGATGGTCTACTCCGAGGCCGACCGCGACGCCAAGTACGTCAAGCTGGCCGAGGAGGCGGTGTGCATAGGCCCCGCCCCCGCGCCGCAGAGCTACCTCAACATGCCGGCCATCATCTCGGCCGCCGAAGTCACCGACGCCGAGGCCATCCACCCCGGCTACGGTTTCCTGTCCGAGAACGCCGATTTCGCCGAGCGGGTGGAGAGGAGCGGGTTCCAGTTCATCGGCCCGACTCCGGAGTCGATTCGCCTGATGGGCGACAAGGTCTCGGCCAAGCAGGCCATGATCAAGGCGGGCGTGCCCTGCGTGCCCGGTTCCGAGGGCGAGTTGCCGGACGACCCGGCACAGGTTCGTCGCATCGCCCGGACGATCGGCTACCCGGTGATCATCAAGGCCGCCGGCGGGGGCGGCGGGCGCGGCATGCGGGTCGTGCACACCGAGGCTGCGCTGGTCAACGCGGTGCAGATGACCAAGGCCGAGGCCGGCGCCGCCTTCGGCAACCCGGCGGTCTACATGGAGAAGTTCCTGCAGGACCCCCGGCACATCGAGATCCAGGTGCTGGCCGACCGGCACAAGAATGCCGTCTACCTGGGCGAGCGCGACTGCTCCATGCAGCGGCGCCACCAGAAGATCATCGAGGAGGCGCCGGCGCCGGGCATCCCGCGCAAGCTGATCGACAAGATCGGCGAACGCTGCGCGGCGGCCTGCCGCAAGATCGGCTATCGCGGCGCCGGCACCTTCGAGTTCCTGTACGAGGACGGCGAGTTCTACTTCATCGAGATGAACACCCGGGTGCAGGTGGAACACCCGGTCACCGAACTGGTCACGGGCATCGACATCGTGAGGTCGCAGATCATGGTGGCGGCCGGCGAGAAGCTGCCCTTTTCCCAGCGCGACATCCAGCTGCGCGGCCATGCCATCGAATGCCGAGTCAACGCCGAGGACCCGTACAAGTTCACCCCCTCGCCCGGCCGCATCACGCTGTGGCACGCGCCGGGCGGGCCCGGGGTGCGGGTGGACTCGCACGTGTACAACAACTACTTCGTGCCACCCAACTACGACTCCATGATCGGCAAGGTCATCGTGCATGGCGACACGCGCGAGCAGGCGCTGGCACGCATGCGTACCGCGTTGCTGGAGACGGTGGTGGAGGGCATCCACACCAACATCCCGCTGCACCGCGAGTTGCTGGTGGACGCCAAGTTCATGACGGGCGGCACCAACATCCACTACCTCGAGCAGTGGTTGTCGCACCACAAGAGGTGAGGGCCCGGTGTTCGAACTGCGCCTGCTCTGCGGCGAAGGCCAGGTCGAGGCGATCAGCGACGCGCTCGAGGCGCTGGATGCGCTGAGCGTCTCGGTCGAGGACGCCGACGCGCAGACCGACGCCGAGCAGGCGCTGTTCGGCGAACCGGGGCTGCCGCCGCCACGCGAAGGATGGCAGCGCTCGCGCGTGCTGGCGCTGTTCCAGCAGCGCGAGGCCGCCGAAGAGGCCGCGCGACTGCTGCAGGCGCAGGATTTCTTTGCCGACGGCCAGGTGCTGGGCGTCGCCGAAGTCGCCGAGCAGGACTGGGTGCGCCTGACCCAATCGCAGTTCGCACCCGTGGAGATCACGCCCGAGTTCTGGATCGTGCCGAGCTGGCACGAGCCGCCGGCGCAGGCCACGCGCGTGATCCGGCTCGATCCCGGCCTGGCCTTCGGCACCGGTACCCATCCGACCACCCGCATGTGCCTGCGCTGGATCGCGCGGCAGGCCATGCATGGCCGCCGCGTGCTGGATTACGGCTGCGGGTCCGGCATCCTGGCCATCGGCGCGGCCCTGCATGGGGCGCCCGAAGTGGACGCCGTGGACATCGACCCGGCGGCGGTGCAGGCCACGCTGGACAACGCCAGCGCCAACGGCGTCGAGTTGCGCGCAGGGCTGCCGGACGCAGCCCAGGGGCGCTACGAGGTGGTGCTCGCCAACATCCTGGCCTCGCCGCTGAAGGTGCTGGCGCCGCTGCTGTGCGGGCACCTCGCCGCCGGCGGGCAGCTGGTGCTGGCGGGCATCCTGGAGCGGCAGGCCGTTGAACTGGCCGAAGCCTACGCGCCCTGGCTGCGGCTGGCAGTGGCCGACAGCGAGGACGGCTGGATCCTGATGACGGGTCAGCGCTGAGCGGCTTCTACAATGCCCCGCTCATGAGCATGATCACCGGCTGCCCGGCCTGCGGAACGATGTTCAGGGTCGTGCCCGACCAGCTGAAGATCTCCGAAGGCTGGGTGCGCTGCGGCCGCTGCGGCGAGGTGTTCGATGCCACCGGCAACCTGCAGTCCGAAGCACGGCCGGACGCAGTGGCACAGCGGGACGCGCAGGCTGACGAAGGCCGAGGGGAGCCTGTGCATGCCGAGCCGGCTGCGCTGGCGGAACCGCCGCCCGTCTCGCAGCTGCTGGCCCATGAATCGCGTGCAATCGACGAGGCCGAGGAGACGATCGAGTTCGAGTCCGAGCCGCGCGCGGAGGGGGCTGCGCCCTCGGAAGTGGCCATGGCCGCGGAACTGCCCGGCAGTCCGTCCGGCACGTCCTGGGACTCGCAGCCCACGGCCGTCTCCTCCCGCTTCGACGATTGGCAAGACAGCCGCCGCGATGCAGACGAGGAATCCGGCGATTCCGAAGCGCCGGACTCCGGGGCCGATGAAGACAGCGCGCTGGATGACGTTTCCTTCGTCCGGCAGGCCCGCCGGCAGGCGTTCTGGCGGCGGCCGCTGGTGCGGTTCGCGCTGCTGCTGGCCGTGCTGGCGCTGGCTGGCCTGCTGGCCTTGCAGTTCGCGCTGCGCGAGCGCGACCGCCTGGCGTTGGCGCAGCCGCAACTGCGGCCCTTGCTGGAGCAAGCTTGTGAGCGCCTGGGCTGCTCGATCGGCGCGCCGCGCCGGATCGAGGCCATCGTGATCGACAACAGCGGCTTCACGCGCCTGCGCCCCGACGTGTACCGCCTGAGCTTCACGCTGAAGAACCAGTCGCCGCTGCCGGTGGCGGCACCGGCCCTGCAGCTCACGCTGACCGACAGCCAGGAGCAGGCGGTGGTGCAGCGCGTGCTGCTGCCCCGCGAACTGGGCGCCTCCGCGGCGACCCTGGGCGCCGCATCGGAATGGTCCGCCAGCGTTGCGCTGGCGGTCACCCCCGGCGACGGCGATGCCGCCCGCGTCGCAGGCTACCGTCTGCTGGCCTTCTATCCCTGACCCTTACCCACACTCCACAAGACCATGGCAGCCGTCATCTGCGGATCCCTCGCGTTCGACACCATCATGAATTTCGAGGGCCGCTTCTCGCAGCAGATCCTTCCCGACCAGCTGCACATCCTGAACGTGTCCTTCCTCGTCCCGGGCCTGCGGCGCGACTTCGGCGGCTGTGCCGGCAACATTGCCTACGCGCTCAAGCGCCTGGGCGGCCAGCCGCTGCCGATGGCGACGCTGGGCACCGACGGCGCCAGCTACGTGGAGCGGCTGCAGTCGCTGGACATCAGCACCGAGTTCGTGCGGCGCATCGAGGACAGCTACACGGCGCAGGCGATGATCATGACCGACCTGGACAACAACCAGATCACCGCCTTCCACCCCGGCGCGATGATGCAGGCGCACCTGACCCGCATCGAGGCGCGGCCCGACATCAAGCTGGGGATCATCTCGCCCGACGGCCGCGACGCCATGCTGCAGCACGCGCAGCAGTTCCATGCCGCCGGCATTCCCTTCGTGTTCGACCCGGGACAGGGCTTGCCGATGTTCGACGGCCGTGAACTGGCCGCCTTCATCGAACAGGCGACGTGGGTCACCGTGAACGACTACGAGGGCAAGATGCTGTGCGAGCGCACGGGCTGGTCGCCGGCCGAGATCTCGCGCCGCGTGCAGGGCCTGGTGGTCACGCTGGGCGGCGAGGGCTGCGAAGTCTGGGTGGGCGGCGAAAAAACGCTGGTGCCCGGCGTGCGGGCCCAGGCGGTGGTCGATCCCACCGGCTGCGGCGACGCGTGGCGCGGCGCGCTGCTGTTCGGACTGGAGCAGGGCTGGCCCCTGGTGCGCTGCGCCGAACTGGGCAACCGAGTCGGCGCAGCCAAGGTTGCCAGCCGCGGCCCGCAGAATTGGAGCCTCGAAGAGGCGACATCCCGGGCTTGACCCGGGATCCAGTCTTCGAAGACGGGTAATCAACCGCGGGTGTGCGTCACCCCGCCGTCGACCACCAGCGTCTCGCCCAGCACGTAGTCGCCGGCGCGTGAGGCGAGGTAGATCGCCGCGCCGGCCATGTCTTCCCCGGTGCCGATGCGGCCGGCAGGAATGCGTTGCGCCACCTCGTCGCCATGGTCGCGCGCCTCCTTGTTCATCTCGGACGCGAACGCACCCGGGGCGATGCCGCTGACCACGATGTTGTCCTGCGCGAGACGCAGCGCCATGCGCCGGGTCAGGTGGATCAGCCCGGCCTTGCTCGCGGCATACGAGTAGGTCTCCCAGGGGTTGACCGAGATGCCGTCGATCGAGGCGATGTTGATCACCTTGGCCGGGCGGGCCTGCGCCGCCGCCTTCAGCTGCGGGTGGAGGGCCTGGGTCAGGAAGAACGGCGCCTTCAGGTTGAGGTCCACCACCTTGTCCCAGCCGGTTTCGGGAAAGGTCTCGAATGCTTCGCCCCAGGCGGAGCCGGCGTTGTTCACCAGGATGTCGAGCGCAGGCTCGCGGCGGGCGATCTCGGCTGCCAGGGCGCGCGCCGCTTCCACGCTGGAGATGTCCGCCGGCAGCGATATGCAGGGGCCCAGTGCCGACAATTCGGCCGCCGCCTGGTCGCAGGCAGCGGCCTTGCGCGCCGTGATGTAGACCCTGGCCCCCTGGCGCAGGAAGCCGGAGGCGATCATGCGGCCGATGCCGCGCGAGCCGCCGGTGACGAGGGCGACGCGCCCCTGAAGCGAGAAGAGGTCGTTCATGGCATGTGCCTTGTGCGCTGTTGGACTGCGCCGCAGCCTAGCCTGCCGCCGTGGCGCAGGCAATCGCATGCACGACACAGGTGGCAGGCGGAAATGAAAAAGGCCCGCCGGATACGGCGGGCCTCGATGCCTTTCGAGCCGCGGGCTCAGGACCGGGCGCGGCGGCGCTGTATCCAGGCGAGCAGTTCGCCCACGATGCCCTTGCGGAAGGCCAGCACGCACAGCACGAAGATCACGCCGATGATGACGGTGACCCATTCGCCCACCTTGTCGGCCAGCATGTCCTGCAGCGCGATGACGATGCCGGCGCCGAGCACCGGGCCCAGGAAGGTGCCCACGCCGCCCATCAGGCTCATCAGGATGACTTCGCCGGACATCTGCCAGTGCACGTCGGTCAGCGTGGCGAACTTCATCACCAGCGTCTTGAGCGACCCGGCCAGGCCGGACAGCGAGGCCGACAGCACGAAGGCCAGCAGCTTGTAGCGGTCGACGTTGTAGCCCAGCGAAACCGCACGCGGCTCGTTCTCGCGGATCATCTTCAGCACCTGGCCGAACGGCGAGGTGACGATGCGCAGGATGCCGACGAAGCAGGCCACGAAGACGGCCAGCACGACGTAGTACATGACCGTGTCGTCCACCAGGGACAGCACGCCGAACAGCTTGCCGCGCAGCACGCCCTGCAGTCCGTCCTCGCCGCCGGTGAACGGCGCCTGCAGGCACAGGAAGAAGACCATCTGCGACAGCGCCAGCGTGATCATCGCGAAGTAGATGCCCTGGCGGCGGATGGCCACGAGGCCGAATGCCAGGCCGAGCAGGGCCGACACGACCAGGCCGGCCAGCAGGCCCAGCTCGGGCGTCCACCCCTGCACCTTCACCACCCAGCCGGTGACGTAGGCGGAGAAGCCGAAGAAGGCAGCATGGCCGAACGAGAGCAGGCCGGTGAAGCCCAGCAGCAGGTTGAACGCACAGGCGAACAGCGCGAAGCACAGCAGCTTCATCAGGAACACCGGGTACAGCCCGATGGCCGGGGCGACCACTGCGAACGCCAACAGCGCCAGGTAAGTGGCCAGGACGGAACGGGGCAGGCCGGCGCGCGGCTCGCTGGTGGCCGGCGGCGGTTGCAGCGCGGCCTGGTTGGCGACGGAGGAAGAAGGCAGGGACATTCTCAGGCTTCCTTGCCGAACAGTCCGGCCGGACGCAGCACCAGCACGATGGCCATGATGACGAAGACGACGATGTTGGAGGCCTCAGGATAGAACACCCGGGTGAAGCCTTCCACCACGCCGAGGCCCAGGCCGGTGAGCACAGATCCCAGGATGGAGCCCATGCCGCCGATCACGACCACGGCGAACACCACGATGATCAGGTTGGACCCCATCAGCGGCGTGACCTGGATGATGGGCGCGGCCAGCACGCCGGCCATCCCGGCGAGGGCGGCGCCCGCGGCAAAGGTGAGCGTGACCATCACGGGCACGTTGACGCCGAACGCCTGCACCAGCTTGGCGTTCTCGGTGCCGGCGCGCAGGTAGGCGCCGAGCCGGGTCCGCTCGATGGTGTACCAGGTGACCAGGCACACCACGACCGAGGCAACGACCACCCAGGCCCGGTAGTTCGGCAGGATCATGAAACCGAGGTTGGTGGCGCCGCTGAGCAGCTCCGGCACGTTGTAGGACTGGCCGGAGACGCCGTACTGCTTGCGGAACACGCCCTCCAGGATCAGCGCGACGCCGAATGTCAGCAGCAGTCCGTAGAGCGGATCCAGTCCGTACAGCCGCTTGAGCAGCACGCGCTCGATGATCACGCCCAGCACGCCCACGGCAAGCGGCGCCAGCACGAGCGCGAACCAGTAATTGATGCCCCAGGAGTCCAGCATGATCCAGGCGGCGAACGCGCCGACCATGTAGAGCGCACCATGGGCGAAATTCACGACGTCGAGCAGGCCGAAAATGACCGCGAGCCCGAGGCTGAGCATGGCGTAGAAGGCGCCATTGACCAGGCCGAGCATCAGCTGCCCGAGAAAGGCCTGCAGGGGGATTCCGAAGATTTCCAAGGGTGACCTGGGTCAGTGCTGGGGCCGCAGTGGCCCGGATTGATCGACGGGTTGGCTTTGGCGAACAGGGGTCGAACCGGCGCGTGCCCGATCCGACCCCTGCTGCGGGGACTAGCAGTGTCCTACTTCTTCAGCAGCGAGCACTTCGACTCGGAAGGCGTGGTGAAGGCCTTCTCGCCGGGAACGGTTGCCACGAGCTTGTAGTAGTCCCAAGGTGACTTGGATTCCGCAGGGGACTTCACCTGGAACAGGTACATGTCGTGCAGCATGCGGCCGTCGGCGCGGACATGGCCGTTCTTGTGATAGAAGTCGTTGTACTTCATCGAGTGCAACTCGGCGTTCACCTTGTCGCCGTTCGTCGTGCCGACTTTCTGCACAGCCTTCAGGTAGTTCATGGTGGCGGAGTAGTCGGCGGCATGCAGGCTGGACGGCATGCGCTTGAACTTTTCGAAGAAGCGCTTGGCGAACTTGCGCGACTCGTCGTTCTGGTCCCAGTACCAGCTGTCGGCGAGCTGCAGGCCCTGGGTGTTGGCCAGGCCGAGCGAGTGCACGTCGTTGATGAACACCAGCAGGCCGGCGACCTTCATGGTCTTGGTGATGCCGAACTCCTTGGCCGCCTTCATGGCGTTGACGAAGTCGCCGCCGGCATTGGCCATGGCCAGGATGTCGGCCTTGGAGCTCTGGGCCTGCAGCAGGAACGACGAGAAGTCGGAGGCGTTCAGCGGGTGGCGCACGGTGCCGACGACGGAGCCGCCGTTGGCCTTGACCACGTTCGACGCGTCGGACTCGAGCGAATGGCCGAAGGCGTAGTCCGCCGTCAGGAAAAACCACTTCTTGCTGCCGGCCTTGATCAGCGCGCTGCCCGCCACCTTGGCCAGTGCCACGGTGTCATACGCGTAGTGAACGGTGTAGGGCGAGCAGTCCTCGTTGGTCAGGCGCGCCGAGCCCGGCCCGATGGCGATGAACGGGCGCTTCTTCTCTTTGGCCACGCCGGCCATGGCGATGTTGGTGCCGGAGCTGGTTCCGCCCACGAGCATCGCCAGGTTCTGGCTGTCCATCCACTCGCGCGCCTTGGAGGCGGCGATGTCGGCCTTGTTCTGGTGGTCGGCCGTCAGCACCTCGACCGGTCGGTTCAGCACCTTGCCGCCGAAGTCCTGCACCGCCCACTTGATCATCTCGGCGCCCGCGGGGCCGTCGATGTCCGCGTACAGGCTGGACATGTCCGTGATGAAGCCGATGCGGACGGGACCGGACTGCTCCTGTGCGAAAGCGCCGGCGGTTCCGAGGCCGACGGCCAGTGCGGCCACTAGGGTCTTGAGTTTCATTGCAAGCTCTCCTGTTGAAAAAGGGTCAGACGCCGAGGTATTCCTGCAGCATGGCCGTGTTGGCCTGCAGTTCGTGCTGCGCGAATTCGCGCACGATCTTGCCGTGCTCCATCACGTAGAAGCGGTCCGCCAGCTGGGCGGCGAAGCGGAAGTTCTGCTCGACCAGCACGATGGTATAGCCCTTGGACTTGAGCGTGCGGATGGTCTCCGCCAGCTTCTGCACGATGACCGGCGCGAGCCCCTCGGAGATCTCGTCCAGCAGCAGCAGCCGCGCGCCCGTGCGCAGGATGCGCGCCACGGCCAGCATCTGCTGCTCGCCGCCCGAGAGGCGGGTGCCGGGACTGCCGGCGCGCTCCTTCAGGTTCGGGAACATGTCGTAGATCTCGGCAACGCCCATGCCGCCCGAACTGACCTCCGGCGGCAGCATCAGGTTCTCCTCGGCCGACAGGCTGGCGAAGATCCCGCGCTCCTCGGGGCAGTAGCCGACGCCCAGCCGCGCCACCTTGTGCGACGCCAGGCCGATCGCCTCGCGGCCGCGGATGCGGATGGAGCCGGTGCGCTTGCCGGTCAGGCCGACGATGGCGCGCAGCGTGGTGGTGCGGCCGGCGCCGTTGCGGCCCAGCAGCGAGACCACTTCGCCCTCGTTGACGGCCATGTCGACGCCATGCAGGACGTGCGACTCGCCGTACCAGGCGTTCAGGTTCTCGATGCGGAGGAGTTCCTGAGCGGACATTCAGTGCGCCCCTTCCAGTTCGGCCTGCTCGGAGCCCATGTAGGCCTCGATCACCTGCGGGTTGCGAGAGACCTCCGCATAGGGCCCGTCGGCGATCACCGCGCCGTGCTGCAGGACCGTGATGCGGTCGGCGATGGAGGACACCACGTTCATGTTGTGCTCCACCATGAGGATGGTGCGGCCGGCCGACACCTTCTTGATCAGCTGCGTCACCCGGCTCACGTCCTCGTGGCCCATGCCCTGGGTCGGCTCGTCGAGCAGCATCAGGTCGGGCTCGAGCGCCATGGTGGTGGCCAGTTCGAGCGCGCGCTTGCGCCCGTAGGGCAGGTTGACGGTCATCTCGCCGGCGAAATCCTGCAGGTCGACCTCGGCCAGCAGTTGCCGCGCTCGGTCATGCAGGTGGAACAGCGACTTCTCGGGCTTCCAGAAATGGAAGGAGGTGCCCAGGTTGCGCTGCAGGGCGGCGCGCACGTTCTCCAGCACGGTCATGTGCGGGAACACCGCGGAGATCTGGAACGAGCGCACGATGCCCCGCCGCGCCGTCTGCGCCGGCTTCTCGTGCGTGATGTCGTTGCCCTGGTAGACGATGGTTCCGTGCGTCGGCGGCAGGAACTTGGTCAGCAGGTTGAAGAACGTGGTCTTGCCCGCGCCATTGGGGCCGATCAGGGCATGGATATCGCCACGCCGGACCTGCAGGTCCACGTTGTCGACGGCCACGAAGCCCTTGAACTCCTTGGTCAGTCCCTTGGTCTCGAGAATGATCTCACCCGGCAAAACAAGCTCCTCCAGCGCCCCGCGGATGAAGCCGGGGGCAAGAAGCGAATGCTAGGGAGCCGGGGTGTGCGGGGATAGCGGGGAAAACCTTAAGTAGTTTTGCGTGGAGATGAGTTCACCCGCGCGGGACGCGCCACGCGCCCGCGCTCTTCGCAGTGCATGCCGGTCACATGTTCCGGCGGTATTGGCCTCCGACCTCGAACAGCGCACCGGTGATCTGGCCGAGCGAGCACACCCGAACCGCGTCCATCAGCACCTCGAAGACGTTGCGGTTGTCGATCACTGCCTGCTGCAACCGGCGCAGCATGGCCGGCGCCTCGGCCGCGTGCTCGGCCTGGAAATCCCGCAGCCGCGCCAGCTGGCTGCGCTTTTCGTCTTCGGTCGAGCGCGCCAGCTCCAGCTTCCCGGGCGTCGGGTCGCCATGCGGGTTGCGGAAGGTGTTGACGCCGATGATGGGCAACTCGCCGGTGTGCTTGAGCATCTCGTAGTGCAGGCTCTCGTCCTGGATGCGGCCGCGCTGGTAACCGGTTTCCATCGCGCCGAGCACGCCGCCGCGCTCGGCGATGCGCTCGAACTCGGCCAGCACGGCCTCTTCCACCAGTTCGGTCAGTTCCTCGGCGATGAAGCTGCCCTGGTTGGGGTTCTCGTTCTTCGCCAGCCCCCATTCGCGGTTGATGATCAGCTGGATGGCCATCGCACGGCGCACGCTGTCCTCGGTGGGCGTGGTGATCGCCTCGTCGAACGCGTTGGTGTGCAACGAGTTGCAGTTGTCGTAGATGGCGATCAGGGCCTGCAGCGTGGTGCGGATGTCGTTGAACTGGATCTCCTGCGCGTGCAGGCTGCGGCCGGACGTCTGGATGTGGTACTTGAGTTTCTGGCTGCGCTCGTTGGCGCCGTACTTCTCCTTCATGGCCACCGCCCAGATGCGGCGCGCCACGCGCCCCATCACCGTGTACTCCGGGTCCATGCCGTTGGAGAAGAAGAACGACAGGTTGGGCGCGAAGTCGTCGATGTGCATGCCGCGCGCCAGGTACGCCTCCACCAGCGTGAAGCCGTTGGACAGCGTGAAGGCCAGCTGGCTGATCGGGTTGGCCCCGGCCTCGGCGATGTGGTAGCCCGAGATCGACACCGAATAGAAGTTGCGCACGTTGTGGTGCACGAAGTATTGCGCGATGTCGCCCATCACCTTCAGGCTGAACTCGGTGGAGAAGATGCAGGTGTTCTGCCCCTGGTCCTCCTTCAGGATGTCCGCCTGCACCGTGCCGCGCACGTTGGCCAGCACCCACTCGCGGATCTTGGCGGCCTCGGTGGCGGTGGGCTCGCGGCCGTTGTCGGCCCTGAACTTGTCCACCTGCTGGTCGATGGCGGTGTTCATGAACATCGCCAGGATCGTCGGCGCCGGCCCGTTGATCGTCATCGACACCGAGGTGCCGGGGCTGCACAGGTCGAATCCCGAATACAGCACCTTCAGGTCGTCCAGGGTGGCGATCGACACGCCGGAATTGCCGACCTTGCCGTAGATGTCGGGACGCTCGTGCGGGTCGTTGCCGTACAGCGTGACGGAGTCGAATGCCGTGGACAGCCGCTTGGCCGGCATGCCCTCGGACAGCAGCTTGAAACGGCGATTGGTGCGGAAGGCGTCGCCCTCGCCCGCGAACATGCGCGTGGGGTCCTCGTTCTCGCGCTTGAAGGCGAAGGTGCCGGCGGTGTAGGGGTAGCTGCCGGGCACGTTGTCCAGCATCAGCCACTTGAGGATCTCGCCATGGTCCTCGAAGGCGGGCAGGGCCACCTTGCGGATCGGGGTGCCCGAGAGCGACTTCGTGGTCAGCGCGGTGCGGATCTCCTTGTCGCGGATCTTCACCACGTACTCGTCGCCCGCATAGGCCTTGCGCATGGCGGGCCACTGCTGCAGCAGCTGGCTGGCATCGCTGTCCAGGCGCTCCTTGCGGCCGCGCGCCAGGTCGATGGCGGCCTCGGCGGCCGGCGCGCGGTCCGGCTTGTCCACCTGCAGCATGCGGGCGGCTTCTTCCAGCTGCTGGATCTCGCGCGCCAGCTTCGACTGCTCCCGCGCGCGCTTCTTGTAGCCGCGCACGGTGTCACCGATCTCGGCCAGGTAGCGCGTGCGCGCGGCCGGCACGATGGGAGCCTGGTTGGTGCTGTGGCGCACGCCCGCCGCCGGCAGCCGGCCGTCCTGCAGCGGCAGGCCGAGCGCCTGCAGTCGCGGCTTGAGCGCCTGGTACAGCGCGGTGACGCCGTCGTCGTTGAAGCGCGCCGCCATGGTGCCGAACACCGGCATCTCCTCCGGCCGCTTGCCGAAGGCTTCGCGGTTGCGCTGGACCTGCTTGGCGACGTCGCGCAGCGCGTCCTGCGCCCCCTTGCGATCGAACTTGTTGATCGCCACGAATTCGGCGAAGTCCAGCATGTCGATCTTCTCGAGCTGGCTGGCCGCGCCGAACTCGGGCGTCATCACGTACATGGGAACGTCCACCAGCGGCACGATGGCGGCGTCGCCCTGGCCGATGCCGGAGGTCTCCACGACCACCAGGTCGAATCCGGCGGCCTTGCAGGCGGTGACCACGTCGGGCAGCGCCGCGGAGATCTCGCTGCCGAAGTCGCGCGTGGCCAGCGAGCGCATGAAAACCCGCGACCCCTGCCCCCATGGGCCGATCGCGTTCATGCGGATGCGGTCGCCCAGCAACGCGCCACCGCTCTTGCGGCGCGACGGGTCGATCGAGATCACGGCCACCCGCAGGCGGTCGTCCTGGTCCAGGCGCAGGCGCCGGATCAGCTCGTCCGTCAGGGAAGACTTGCCGGCGCCGCCGGTGCCGGTGATGCCGACGACCGGCACCTTGTGCCGTGCTGCTTCCGTGCGCAGCGATTCCATCAGGCGGGGATCGGCGGTCCCGTTCTCCAGCGCCGTGATCAGCTGCGCCAGCGAGCGCCAGCTGGCGTCCTGGTGGCCCTGGATGGCGTTGGCTTCCTTGGGCGCGTGCGACGTGAGGCCCTTGTCGCAACGCATGACCATTTCGCCGATCATCCCCTGCAGCCCCATGCGCTGGCCGTCTTCCGGGCTGTAGATGCGGGTGACGCCGTAGGCCTGCAGTTCGCGGATCTCGTCCGGAACGATCACGCCGCCGCCGCCGCCGAACACCTGGATGGCGGAGCCGCCGCGCTGCTGCAGCAGGTCGACCATGTACTTGAAGTACTCGACGTGGCCGCCCTGGTAGGAGCTGACGGCGATGCCCTGCACGTCCTCCTGCAGTGCCGCGGTGACGACTTCGTCCACGCTGCGGTTGTGCCCGAGGTGGATCACCTCCGCGCCCATCCCCTGCAGGATGCGGCGCATGATGTTGATGGCGGCGTCGTGCCCGTCGAACAGGCTGGCCGCCGTCACGAAGCGGACCTTGTGGGTGGGGCGATAGCTGGCCAGCGCCTTGAATTCGGCGGACAGGTCGGTCATGGGGGATCTCCAGGAACCCCCGAGCCTAATTGACGTTTACGTCAACGTCAATTGATTCACCGGGAAATCGCTGCGCGATTTCCCGGTGCCGGGTCAGCGGGCGTAGAGGATCGACGGCAGCCAGAGGCCGATCTCGGGCCAGATGTAGAGCAGCACGATCGCGATGATCTGGATGCCCATGAAGGGCAGCATGCCCAGGAAGATCTGGTTCAGCGTGACGTGCGGCGGCGAGACGCCCTTCAGGTAGAAGGCCGACATGGCCACCGGGGGCGACAGGAACGCCGTCTGCAGGTTCAGTGCCACCAGCAGGCCGAAGAACAGCGGATCGACGCCGAAGTTGTCCAGCAGCGGGATGAAGATCGGCATGAAGATCACGATGATCTCGGTCCACTCCAGCGGCCAGCCCAGCACGAAGATGATGACCTGCGTGAGCACCAGGAACTGCGTCTGGCTCAGGTCCATCGACAGCACCCAGCGCTCGACCAGCTCCTGCCCGCCCAAGAGCGCGAACGCCGCCGAGAAGATCGCCGAGCCGACGAACAGCCAGCACACCATGGCCGACGTCTTGGCCGTGAGGTACACGCTCTCCGTGATCACCGAAACCGTGAGCTGCCGGTAGGCCACCGCCAGCAGGAAGCCCCCGAAAGCGCCGACCGCCGCCGCCTCCGTCGGCGTTGCCAGCCCCATCACGATGGAGCCGAGCACGGCCAGGATCAGGATGACCAGCGGGAAGAAGCTGGTCAGCAGCATCTTGAAGATCTCGAGCCGCGCGAAGCTCAGCAAGGCGTAATACAGCGCGAGTGCGGCGGCGCCGATGCCAAAGCCGATCCAGTAGCTCTGCGGAACCTGCCGCGCGGGCGTGTCGGCTGCACTCGCTGCCCCGGGTGCTGTGCCCGTGGCGCCCGCACGGGGCGGCTCCTGCACGCCTTCGGCACCCGGCGGCTCCTGCACCGCTTCGGCGCCGGGCGGCTCCTGGACGTCTGCGGCTCCCGGGGGTTCCTGCACGTCTTCGGCTCCTGGGGGTTCCTGTACGTCCTCGGCTCCCGGCGGCTCCTTCACGTCTTCTTCGGGCGGCTCCTCCACGGCTGCGGCGCCCGGCGGCTCCTGCAGGCTGCCGGCACTGCGTTCGACCGATGCGACCTCGCCCATCCGCGTGAGACCCGTGACGCCCTGTTCCACTACCAGGGGTTCGGTCAACCCGCGATAGGACCAGATCGCAACCAGCGCAAACAGCAGGGCGGGCAGCAGCGCCATGAACAATTGCCGCAGCAGGAAGCCGGTGGGCACGTCGCGGTTGTGGCGGCCCTTCAAGGCCGTCAGAAGGCCCGCGATCGCATGCTGTGTGCCGTCACTCCGGGTGATCTTCTGGGTCAGTGGTGGCAGCGGCACGAACCGCTCGGCGAGGGGCAGCGGCGGGGCTACGGATGGCTTCAGCTTCGCCAGGATGATGACGTAGACCACGTACAAGCCGGCCAGCATGATGCCGGGGAAGAACGCGCCGGCATACAGCTGCACGACCGAAACCCCCGCCGTGGCGCCATACACGATCAGCAGCACAGAGGGCGGGATCAGGATGCCCAGGCAGCCACCGGCGGTGATCGAGCCCGCGGTGAGCTGCACGCTGTAGCCGGCGCGCAGCATGGCCGGCATCGCCAGCAGGCCCATCAGCGTCACCACGGCGCCGACGATGCCGGTAGCGGTGGCAAAGATGGCGCAGGTGACGATCGTCGCGACGGACAGTGCGCCCGGCACCCGCACCAGCATCAGGTGGATGCTGCGGAACAGCCTTTCGATCAGGTTCGCCCGCTCGACCAGGTAGCCCATGAAGACGAACAGCGGCACGGCGATCAGCACGTCGTTGGCCATGGTCTTGTAGGCGGCCTGGACCATCAGGTCCAGCGTGTGGGTGATGTTCTGGTTGTAGGCCAGCCAGGTGAAGATCATGCCCATGCCCATCAGCGTGAACGCCGTCGGGAACCCGAGCATGATGGCGACCACCACGAGCGACAGCATCAGCAGGCCGATATGCCCCCGTTCGATCTGCTCCACGCTGACCAGCATGAGCAGGACTGCCGCAACGATCAGCCCCATGAGGCCGAAGCCGAACCAGAGTTCCTTGCGGATCTTCACAGGGTGCCCTTCTCGGCAGGAGGTGCCGCCACCACGCCGCCGGACTGATCGGAATTCACGAAGGCATCGTCGGCGTGGACCATGGCCTTGAGTTTCTCCACGTCGACTTCCTCGACGTCCTCGCCGCGCGAGGGCCACTCGCCGTCACGAAGGCAGATCACGCAGCGGGCGATCTCGACGAAGCCCTGCAGCAGCAGGATGGCCCCCGCAAAGGAAATGAAGAACTTGAATGGATACACCGGGATCGGGTCCGCGTTGAACGTGTGCTCGCGAATGGCGAGTGACTCGGAGAAATAGATCCAGCCGGCCCAGGTCAGGGCGACCACGCCGGGCAGGAAGAAGACGATGTAGAGGATCAGGTCGAGCGTGGCCTGGGTGCGCGGGCGGAAGAAGCCGTACAGCACGTCGCCGCGCACGTGGCCGTCCTTGGCCAGGGTGTAGGCGCCGGCCATCATGAACAGCACGCCGTACTGCATGATCTGCGCGTCCAGCATCCAGCCGTGCGGCTCGCCCAGCGCGTAGCGGGAGAAGACCTCCCAGGAGATCATCAGCGTCAGCGAGACGATGAGCCAGGCGAACAGCTTGCCCAGCGCTGTGGACAGCCGGTCGATCGCCAGAAGTAGTTTCTGCATGGTTGTCCCTTGGACCCCTTGCCGGAGCCCAGATACGCAAAGGGCGGCTGTTGTGGCAGCCGCCCTCTGGACTGGCCCCGGGGGGCGATCAGCTCTTCTTGGCGCCCTTGCCGAAGTAGCGGTTATAGGCGATGCGGAAATCGACCGTGTAGTCGTTCTGCCACTGGCCAGCGCGTGAAGCGAACGCCTTTTGCGAGTCCAGCACCTTCTTGAAGTGCGGGTTCTCGCCGGCCTTCTTGGCCGTCACCTTGTCCCAAGCGTCCAGTTGGGCGCGCAGGATCGAATCAGGCGTCTTGTAGAAGTTGACCTTGTCCTTGGTCTTCAGTTCGATGTAGTCCTTGGAGTTGCGGTCGATCGCCTTCCAGCTCATGTCGGCGCTGGCCGCCTGCACGCCGTAGTCGATGATGGCCTTGAGTTCCTGCGGCAGCGCGTTGTACTTGGCCTTGTTGAACAGGATCTCGAACTGCTCGCCGGACTGGTGGAAGCTTTGCAGCATGCAGTTCTTGGCCACGTCGGGGAAGCCCAGCACGCGGTCGGAGGAGGCGTTGTTGAACTCCGCCGCGTCCAGCAACCCGCGGTCGAGGGCAGGCACGATCTCGCCGCCGGGCAGCGGGTTGACCGCCACGCCCAGTTCATTGAACACGTCCACCGCCAGGCCCACGGTGCGGAACTTCAGGCCCTTGAGCTGGCTGACGTTCGAGACCGGCTTGCGGAACCAGCCGAGCGGCTGCACCGGCATCGGGCCGTACAGGTAGGAGACCACGTCCATGTTGATGGCCTTGTAGATATCCTCCAGCAGCGCCTTGCCGCCGCCGTAGTAGTGCCAGGCCAGCACCATGTTGGGGTCCATGCCGAACGCCGGGCCGGAGCCCCACAGCGCCAGCGCCGAGTTCTTGCCGTAGTGGTAGGCCACCACGCCGTGGCCGCCGTCGAGCGTGCCCTTGTTGACGGCTTCGAGCAGCTGGAATGCCGGGACCACCGCGCCGGCGGGCAGCACCTCGATCTTCAGCTTGCCGCCCGCCATGTCGTTGACCTTCTTGGCGAAGTCCTGCGCGTACTCGTGGAAGATGTCCTTCGAGGGCCAGGTGCTCTGGAAGCGGAACGAGGTCGGCGCGGTTTGCGCCATGACCATAGGCGCGGCCACGCCGGCGCCGGCGGCAATCGCTGCGCCTTTGAGCAGGCTGCGGCGCGGGGTGCTGGGAATCGTCATGTGAAGTCTCCTGTCCAGGATGTCCAGTGGGGAAGCAGGACTATCTTTGAAGTAGTGGGGTGCGCGGCTTGAGAGGGTTTACACGGAGTGCGGTTGCCGCCAATGCCTGCGCTTCATACTTATGCCCTAAGGATGGGCGTGCTCAACCGCGTGCAAGGCCCGGCTCGTCAGCCTGCTGCCAGCTTCGGCCCGGCGTGCGCGCGTGTCCCGGGGAACGTTGCCGGCACTGGCAGAATCGGGTGCTGACACCATGGCAGAGTCGAAGCGATCACCACCGGCAGGCCGCGAGCTCCCGGCATCCCCGAACGATGTGCAAGCGCCCCGCCCGGCCCAGGGGCACGCCGGCGACGTGCCGCCCGCGCTGGCCTGCGACTGGTGGCGCAGCGGCGAAGCGGTGCTGGTCGACGTGCGCAGCGACGCCGAACGCGAATGGGTCGGCTTCATTCCCGGCGCGGTCGCGCTGGCCTGGAAGCAGTGGCCCGGCATGGCGCTGAACCCCGATTTCGATGCCGGCTTGCGGGCTGCAGTGCCGCCTGGCAAGAAGGCCGTGATGCTGTGCCGAAGCGGCGTGCGCTCGGCCGCCGCCGCGCGGCGCGCCACCGAACTGGGGCTGGAGGCCTACAACATCCTCGAGGGCTTCGAGGGCGATGCCGACGAGAACGGCCATCGCGGCCTCAAGGGAGGGTGGCGCCATCGCGGCCTGCCCTGGCGGCAGAACTGATTGTCTTTCTTGCGAACGAAACCATGGCAGTGAACCTTTCCGCCCCGCGCGCGGGCGATCTCCGGCCCGTGCCCGGGCTTTCCATCGGCGTCGCCGAAGCGGGCGTGCGCAAGGCCGGCCGCAAGGACCTTTCGGTGTTCCTGCTGGACCCGGGCGCTGCGGTGGCCGGCGTGTTCACCCGCAACCGCTTCTGCGCCGCGCCCGTGCAGGTGTGCCGCGAGCACCTCGCGGGCGGCGACATCCGCGCGCTGGTGGTCAACACGGGCAATGCCAATGCAGGCACCGGGGAGGACGGCCTTGCGCGCGCACGCGCCACCTGCGAGGCGCTGGCTCTGCGACTCGGCGTCGCAGCCACCCAGGTGCTGCCGTTTTCCACCGGCGTGATCATGGAGCCGCTGCCGGTCGATCGCATCGAAGCCGGGCTGCCCGCAGCGCTGGCCGACGCCAGGCCGGACAATTGGCTGCGGGCCGCCGAGGGCATCATGACCACGGACACGGTAGCCAAGGCGTTCAGCACCTCGGTGCGCATCGGTGCAGCGGACGTGGCGGTCACCGGCATCAGCAAGGGCGCCGGCATGATCCGCCCGAACATGGCGACCATGCTGGGCTTCCTGGCCACCGATGCCTGCATCGCGCAGTCGCTGCTGCAGCAGCTTGCGCAGGAGCTGGCCGACGGCTCCTTCAACCGCGTGACGGTGGACGGCGACACGTCCACCAACGATTCCTTCATCGTCATGGCCACCCACAAGGCCGGCCATGCGCCCATCACCTCGCTGGACAGCCCCGAGGGGCGGGCGCTGAAGGACGCGATGCTGCAGGTCTCGCGCCAGCTCGCGCAGGCCATCGTGCGCGACGGCGAAGGAGCGACCAAGTTCATCACGGTGCAGGTCGAGGGCGGCCGCAGCGCCGCCGAGTGCCGGCAGGTCGCCTATGCGATCGCGCACTCGCCACTGGTCAAGACGGCGTTCTTCGCCAGTGATCCCAACCTCGGGCGCATCCTGGCGGCGGTCGGCTACGCCGGCATCGACGACCTGGACCCGGCTGCCATCGACCTGTGGCTGGACGACGTTCACGTCGCGCATCGGGGAGGGCGCAACCCGGCCTACCGCGAGGAGGACGGCCAGCGCGTGATGAAGCAGTCCGAGATCACGGTGCGCGTGGGCCTGGGCCGGGGGCAGGCAGCGGACACCGTCTGGACCTGCGACCTCAGCCACGACTACGTGAGCATCAACGCGGACTACCGCTCATGAGCGAGAAGCTCGACCTGCTGCTGGTGCGCGCCGACCGGCTGCTCGATCGCCTGGAAGCGATCCTGCCGCAGCCGTTGTCGGCGCCGGCTTGGGATGCCGCCATTGCCTGGCGATACCGCAGGCGCGCATCGGGCCACGGCACGCTCGACCCGGTGCGCCACGTCGCGGCGATCCGTCTGGGCGATCTCAAGGAGATCGATCCGCAGAAGGAGCGTATCCAGCGCAACACGCAGCAGTTCGTCGCCGGCCAGCCCGCCAACAACGTGCTGCTGACCGGCGCCCGCGGCACCGGCAAGTCGTCCCTGATCAAGGCCTGCCTGAACGAATACGCGCCGCAGGGCCTGCGGCTGATCGAGGTGGACAAGGCCGACATGACGGACCTGCCGGACATCGTCGACATCGTGGCCCACCGGCCCGAGAAGTTCATCGTGTTCTGCGACGACCTCAGCTTCGAGGAAGGCGAGCCCGGCTACAAGGCCCTGAAGTCCATCCTCGACGGCTCGGTCGCGGCGGCCACGCCCAACCTGCTGGTCTACGCCACCAGCAACCGGCGCCACCTGCTGCCCGAGTACATGAAGGAGAACCTCAGCTACACCCATTCCGAGGATGGCGAGGTGCATCCGGGCGAAGTGGTCGAGGAGAAGATCTCGCTGTCCGAGCGCTTCGGGCTCTGGGTGAGCTTCTATCCTTTCACCCAGGACGAGTACCTGGCAATCACGGCCCAGTGGCTGTCGTCCTTCGGCGCGTCGCCGGCGGCGATCGAGTCGGCTCGCGCGGAGGCGCTGGTGTGGGCGCTCGAGCGCGGCTCGCGCAGCGGCCGCGTGGCCTACCAGTTCGCGCGCGACTGGGCCGGCCGGCACCCGTCGTGACCCCGGTCCTCGTCGCCGACGCCGAACGGCCGCGCGAGGGCGGGCCCGACCGCAAGGAAGTGGAAGTGGCCGTCGGCGTGCTGGTGCGCCCGGACGGGCGCTTCCTGCTCACCAGCCGGCCCGAAGGCAAGGTCTACGCGGGCTACTGGGAATTTCCCGGCGGCAAGGTCGAGCCGGGCGAGACCATCGAGGCTGCGCTGCGGCGCGAACTGTCCGAGGAAATCGGCGTGGTGATCGGCGCGGTGCACCCGTGGCGCATCGAGAAGGTCGATTACCCGCATGCGCTGGTGCGCCTGAATTTCTGCAAGGTGTTCGACTGGGCCGGCGAACTGCACATGCACGAGGGCCAGAGCTGCTCGTGGGAAACGCTGCCCGTGCGGGTGCAGCCGGTTCTGCCCGGCACGGTGCCGGTGCTGCACTGGTTCGCGCAGGAGCGCGGTTTCGCAGGCGCCACCCATCCGGGCGCCTGAGGGCTACTGCAGCTTCGGGTCGCCGAAAGGCTGGTCGTCCGCGGGTGTTTCGTCCGGCACCCGGAAGCTTTCGCTCGCCCAGGCCCCCAGGTCCAGGCCCTTGCAGCGCTCGCTGCAGAAGGGCCGGTAGGGATTGCCGGGCGCGTAGATGCTCTTGCCGCCGCACTGCGGGCACTTCACGACCCGCTGCGGCGCCGTCTTGCCACTCTCGCTTGCCATGCTCAGGAACACAGGGTCAGTTCGAAACCTGCATTCTCGTGGCTGGGCTGCAGCCGGTCGCTGCCTTCCTGGCGCATCAGGCGCACCGAAACCATCAGCCGGTTGCCGCTGATCTCGGGCACCAGCCGCATCGCCGGGTCGATGCGCAGCCGCAGCAGCTGGAAGCTTCGGCCCTGCGGCAGTGTCTGCTGGAAGTGCCCGTCCGCCGCCATCACCTTCTGCGCCGTCCCCGAGTCGCGCAGCAGCTTGAGCAGCAGGTGCACCGATTCGGCCAGCGGGCCGAGGCAGCGTGCCCAGCGGCCCAGGTCGGCCTGGCGGGTCGCCGCGTCGAGCTGCTGCCAGGCGAAGTAGCCGGGCAGGTCGAACTCGCAGGTGCCGCCGGGAATGCCGATGCGGCTGCGGATGCTCATCAGCCACTCGTTGTCGGTCAGGGACTGGCCGGCCCTGCCGGGCTGGCTGTTGAGGGCGGTGAAGCAGGCATCGAGCTGGCCCACCACTTCGTCGAGAACGCCCTCGGCGATCGCCGGGTTGCCGCGGTAGCCGTTGAGGACCGACTTCTGCTTTTCCAGGTCCTTCATCGCATCGGACTTGAGGTCGGCCCGCGCGGCCACGTCCATCACCTCGAAGAGGGTGGCCAGCGCGTAGTGGTGGTCCAGCGGGTGCTCGCGCGGGACCAGCTCGGCGAGGCGGCGGAACAGGTGTTCCAGCCGCAGGTAGGTCCGGATTCGTTCGTTGAACGGGTACTCGTAGAGGATCACGCGGGCGGCAGGGTGGAGGGCATTCGCGGACGCATTCGCGGACGCGCCATCATAGCCCGAAGGCCTGGGCCGCCTGCCGCACCTGCGCCTCGAGTCCGCCAAGCGAAAGCCCGCCGTCGTTGAAGATCACGGCATCGGCCGCGGCGAGGCGCAACGCGCGCGATGCTTGCGCCGCGATGATGGCTTCCACCTGCGCGGGCTGCAGGCTGCTGCGTGCCACCACGCGCGCCACCTGCGTCGCAGGCGTGCTGTCGATCACCAGCACGCGGTCGACCTGCCGCCGCCATCGGCCCGACTCCACCAGCAGCGGGATGTCGAAGACGATGCACGGCGCGCCGGCCGCCAGCGCCGCCTGCACCTGGCGCTCGGTCTCCGCGCCCACCAGCGGATGGACGACGGCCTCCAGCTCGCGCCGGGCCTGCGGCTGCGCATACACGTGCTGGCGCATGCGCTCGCGGTCGAGCGCGCCCTCGTCGGTGATGAATTCCGGTCCGAAGCGGGCGGTGATCGCCGGGATGGCCGCACCGCCGGCGGCAGTGCTCGCGCGCGAGATCGCGTCGGCGTCGATCGCGGCGGCGCCCAGTTCCGCCAGCATCTGCAGCACCGTGCTCTTGCCGCTGCCGATGCCGCCGGTCAGGCCGATGCGCATCGCGGCCATGGCTACAGGCCGATCGCGCGCAGGATGGCCGACGGACCGAACACCAATGCGGTCAGGCCCGCACCGGCGAGGAAGGGACCGAAGGGGATGGCGCCGCCTTCGCGCAGGTTGTCGGAAAACTTCATGGCGATGCCGATGATCGCGCCGATCACCGACGCCATCAGCACCATGGGCACCAGCGCCTGCCAGCCGAACCACGCGCCGAGCGCGGCGAACAGCTTGAAGTCGCCGTAACCCATGCCTTCCTTGCCGGTGAGCAGCTTGAAGCCCTGGTAGACCAGCCACAGCGACAGGTAGCCGGCCACCGCGCCCCAGAGCGACTGCTGCAGGGTCACTCCGTTCCAGCGCATTGCGGCCGCGATCAGGCCGGCCCAGACCAGCGGCAGCGTGATGTCGTCGGGCAGCAGGGTGGTGTCCCAGTCGATCAGGGCCAGCGCCAGCAGGGCGGCGGCAAAGCCGCACCAGGCCGCGGCGGTCCAGCTGATGCCCCATTTCCATCCGCAGAAGGCGAACAGCCCTGCCGTTGCCAGCTCCACCAGCGGGTAGCGCAGGCCGATCGGCGTGCCGCAGGACGAGCACCTGCCACGCAGGGCCAGGTAGCTCAGGACCGGCAGGTTCTCGTACCAGCGGATCGCGTGGCCGCAGTTGCGGCAGCGCGATCGCGGCCGCAGCAGGTTGAACGGTTCGCCGGCAACCGGCTCCTGTCCGGCCAGCCCGGCGCACTCGGCCGCCCACTGCCGCTCCAGCATCTTCGGCAACCGGTAGATGACCACGTTCAGGAAACTGCCCACCAGCAGCCCCAGGACGCCGGCCAGCGCGGCGCCCACTTCCACGGGCAGCATCAGACGACCGCGCCGAGCTTGAAGATGGGCAGGTACATCGACACCACGATGCCGCCGATCAGGCCCCCGAGGAACACGATGATGATCGGCTCCATCAGGCTGGACAGGCCGGCCACCATGTCGTCGACCTCGGACTCGTAGAAGTCGGCCGCCTTGCCGAGCATGTGGTCGATCGAGCCCGACTCCTCGCCGATCGCGCACATCTGCAGCACCATGGTCGGGAACACGTTGGCGTTAGTCATGGCCGCGGTCAGGCTGGTGCCGGTGGACACCTCCTGCTGGATCTTTTCGGTGGCCACCGAGTAGACCGAATTGCCCGACGCGCCGCCGACCGAGTCGAGCGCCTCCACCAGCGGAACACCGGCCGCGAACATGGTCGCCAGGGTGCGGGTCCAGCGGGCAATGACCGACTTGTAAACGAGGTCGCCGAAGACCGGGAGCTTGAGCATCACCCGATCCATGACCCGCTGGAACTTCTCGTTGCGCTTCCAGGCCTGCATGAAGAAGTAGACGCCGCCGCCGACGCCCCCGAAGATCAGGTACCAATACTGGACGAAGTACTCGCTCACGCCCATCACGAACAGCGTGGGCGCAGGCAGGTCGGCGCCGAAGGAGCTGAACACCTGCTTGAAGGCCGGGATCACGAAGATCATGATCACCGCCACCACCACGAAGGCGACCACCACCACCGAGATCGGGTACATCAGGGCCGACTTGATCTTGGACTTGATGCCTTCGGTCTTCTCCATGTAGACCGCCAGCCGGTCGAGCAGCGTCTCCAGGATACCGGCGGCCTCGCCGGCCTCGACCAGGTTGCAGTACAGGTTGTCGAAGTACAGCGGGTACTTGCGGAAGGCGGCCGACAGCGAGGTGCCGGTCTCGACGTCGGTGCGGATGTCGTTGAGCAGCTTGGCCACGCTGGCGTTGGCGTTGCCGCGCCCGACGATGTCGAACGCCTGCAGCAGCGGCACGCCGGCCTTCATCATGGTGGCGAGCTGGCGGGTGAAGATCGCGATGTCCTTGGGCCTGATCTTCTGGCCGGCGCGCATCCGGCGCTTCTTGATCTTGCTGGGCGTGATGCCCTGCCGGCGCAGGGCGGCCTGGACCTGGTTCTCGCCGGCTGCGCGCGTCTCGCCGCGCACCTGCTTGCCGTTGCGGTCGCGGCCCTCCCATTCGAAGACGAATTCCGTGACCTTCGCTGCTGTTGCCGTCGCCATGAAGGGCTACTCCTCTTGTTCTTGCCTGCCGGCTAATCGTTCGTGCAGCCGAGCACTTCCTCGAGCGAGGTCATGCCCAGCCGGACCTTGTGCAGCCCGGACTGGCGCAGGCTCCTGACGCCATCGCTGCGGGCTTGCTCGGCGATGTCCATGGCGCTGCCGTCGCGCAGGATGATGCGCTGGATCTCCTCGCTGATCGGCATCACCTGGTAGATGCCGACGCGCCCCTTGTAGCCGTTGTTGCAGGCGTTGCAGCCCACGGGCCGGTACGGTGTCCAGGTGCCGTCGACCTCCTCCTCGGTGAAGCCGGCCTCGATCAGCGTCTCGTGCGGGATGTCGGCCGGCTGCTTGCAGCTGACGCACAGCCGGCGCGCCAGCCGCTGTGCGGTGATCAGGATCACGCTGGAGGCGATGTTGAACGGCGCGATGCCCATGTTGCGCATGCGCGTGAGCGTGGTCGGCGCGTCGTTGGTGTGCAGCGTCGACATCACCATGTGGCCGGTCTGCGCCGCCTTGATGGCGATGTCGGCCGTTTCCAGGTCGCGGATCTCGCCGACCATGATCACGTCCGGATCCTGGCGCAGGAAGGACTTGAGCGCGGCCGCGAAGGTGAGGCCGGCCTTCTCGTTGACGTTGACCTGGTTGACGCCCGGCAGGTTGATCTCCGAGGGATCCTCCGCCGTGGAGATGTTCACGCCCGGCTTGTTCAGCAGGTTCAGGCAGGTGTAGAGCGACACCGTCTTGCCCGAGCCGGTGGGTCCGGTGACCAGCACCATGCCGTAGGGCCGCCCGATGGCGCGCAGCAGGCGCTCCTTTTCTTCGGCCTCGTACCCCAGGGCCTCGATGCCCAGCTTGGCGCTGCTCGGGTCCAGGATCCGGATCACGATCTTCTCGCCGAAGAGGGTCGGCAGCGTGCTGACGCGGAAGTCGATCACCCGGTCGGGGCCGACCTTGAGCTTCATGCGGCCGTCCTGCGGCACCCGCTTCTCGGAGATGTCCATGCGGGAGATCACCTTGATGCGCGAGGCGAGCTTGTCCTTGATCACGATCGGCGGCGATGCGATCTCGCGCAGCTCGCCGTCGATGCGGAAGCGCACCCGGTAGGTGTGCTCGTAGGGCTCGAAGTGCAGGTCGGACGCGCGCATGCTGAACGCGTCCAGCAGCATCTTGTGCAGGAACTTGACGACCGGGGCGTCGTCGACTTCGGAGCCGGCCGAAGCCTTGTCGTCGTCGTCGATCACCGAGTCGTCCATGGTCGACTCGTCGAACTCGAAGTCCTCGCCGACGATGCTTTCCATGGCCTGGGTGGTGCTGGTCGCATGGACCTCCACCATCTTGGTCAGCTTGTCGTACTCGGCGATCACCCAGTCCACGCCCATCTGCGTGGCGAACTTGATCTTGTCGGCGGCCTGCTGGTCGGACGGGTCGGCGGTGGCGACGATCAGCCGGTTGTTGCGCCTGGACAGCACCACCACGCGGTAGGCCTGGCACAACTTCACGTCCAGCAGGTTCTTCGGCAGGCGCTGCACGTCGACTGCGTCCAGGTCCAGCAGCGGGGCGCCGTAGGAGACCGACATGGTGTGTGCCAGGTCGGACGGCGACACCGCGCCGGAGCCGGTCAGTTCGGCGATGAAGCTGCTGCGGCTGGCCTGCGCCTTGCGGTACAGCTCCTCGGCCGATTTCTGGCCGAGCTTGCCGGCCGACACCAGCGCGCGCGCCAGCCCGGGCAGCGCCAGGGCGGGGGCGTCGGAGAGCACGGGGTCGACGGCGGCCATCGGTGGGTGGTGAGGTCAGGCGCCCCTCGGGGCGAGGGACAGCCAACTGATCATCGCCTAAAGCCCAACCGGTGTAAATCTTGCGTGTGGCGCCGGGCGCGAAGACAGTCGCCGCTGCGCGGCGCAGTCGCGCAGGATGTCACGCGGGAGAAGGGAAAACTGGTCGGGGTGAGAGGATTCGAACCTCCGGCCTCTACGTCCCGAACGTAGCGCTCTACCAGGCTAAGCTACACCCCGATTGCCGCTCGCCGGACGCCGCGGCCTGATCCTTTCGAATCAGTTGCGACGCTCGAGCAGCTGAGCCGCCAATTGTACCAAACCCTCGGAGTAGTCGTTGCGCGGCAGGCGCTGCGCGCACGCGATCGCGCGTCTGGCTTCGGCGGCCGCGGCGGCGCGCGTGACGTCCAGTGCGCCGGTATCGCGCACCACGGCAACGATGGCGTCCAGCTCGCGCGTGGCGCCGTTCTCGATCGCATGCCGGATCAGTTCACCCTGCCGTGGGGTGGCGCGCTCCATGGCGGCGATCAGCGGCAGCGTGGCCTTGCCCTCGCGCAGGTCGTCGCCCAGGTTCTTGCCCATCTCGTGGCTGTCGCCGTCGTAATCGAGCACGTCGTCGATCACCTGGAAGGCGGTGCCCAGCGCCTGCCCGTATTCCGCGCTGGCTTCTTCCACGTCGGCGCCGGCGCCCGCCAGCACCGCGCCCAGGCGCGCGCTGGCCTCGAACAGCTTGGCCGTCTTGGACCGGATCACGCGCAGGTAAGCGGCTTCGTCCAGCGAGGCGTCGTGCATGTTCATCAGCTGCAGCACCTCGCCCTCGGCGATCACGTTGGTGGCATCGGCCAGGATCGCCATGACCCTCATGTCGCCGGCGTCCAGCATCATCTGGAAGGCGCGCGAGTACAGGAAGTCGCCCACCAGCACGCTGGCCGGGTTGCCGAAGCTCTCGTTGGCCGTGGCGCGGCCGCGACGCAGCGTGGACTCGTCGACCACGTCGTCGTGCAGCAGCGTGGCGGTGTGGATGAACTCAACGACGGCAGCCAGGTTGAAGCGTTGCGGCCCCTTGCAGCCCAACGCCGCGCTCACCAGCAGCAGCAGGGCCGGGCGCAGGCGCTTGCCGCCGGCCGAGATGATGTAGCGGGACACCTGGCCCACCAGCGGGACGCCCGAGTCGAGGCGCCGGGCGATGACCGCATCGACCTCGAGCATGTCATCGGCGATCAGGGAGAGCACCGAGGCGGTGCTGGCGGCAGTGGCAGTCAAGGCGGGTACGGCAGTTGGCGCGGGATTATAGGAAGCGGCCGCGGCGCATCCGCCGGGGCGTGTTAGTGACCGCAAACCATGGTATAGTCGCAGGCTCCCCGGGAAATCCGTCCCGGCGGAGACTCCCTTTCTCGAGAGGTCTCACATGTACGCGGTCATAAAAACCGGCGGCAAGCAGTATCGCGTTGCCTCCGGCGAAAAGATCAAAGTAGAACAGATTGCTGCGGACGTAGGCCAGGAGATCGTGATCGACCAGGTGCTGGCTGTCGGCGACGGCAGCGACCTGAAGGTCGGCACTCCCCTGGTGTCCGGCGCCACCGTCAAGGCCACGGTCGTCGCCCATGGCAAGCACGACAAGGTGCGCATCTTCAAGATGCGTCGCCGCAAGCATTACCAGAAGCGCCAGGGGCATCGCCAGCAGTTCACCGAGCTGCAGATCGGCGCCATCGCGGCCTAAGACTGGAGATTGACATGGCACAGAAAAAAGGCGGCGGCTCTACGCGCAACGGGCGGGACTCCCAGCCCAAGATGCTCGGCGTCAAGGCTTTCGGCGGTGAGCTGATCAGCGCCGGCTCCATCATCGTGCGCCAGCGCGGCACCAAGTTCCACCCGGGCGCCAACGTCGGCGTGGGCCGTGACCACACGCTGTTCGCGCTGGTCGATGGCCACGTCCGGTTCGCCACCAAGGGCGCGCTGAACAAGCACACCGTGAACGTGGTCCCGGCGTAAGCCGCCAGGCTTTCCGCAACGAAGGCCCTGCGTCGCAAGCGCAGGGCCTTTTTCGTCTAAAACCACTTCCTGGAAGCGCGGCATGAAATTCGTGGACGAAGCCTTCATCGACGTTGCCGCCGGCGACGGCGGGAACGGCTGCGTCTCGTTCCGGCACGAGAAGTACAAGGAGTTCGGCGGGCCCAATGGCGGCGACGGCGGCCGCGGTGGCCACGTGTACGCGGTGGCGGACCCGAACCTCAATACGCTGGTCGACTACCGGTTCTCGCGTCGCCACGAGGCCAGGCGGGGCGAGCACGGCATGGGGTCGGACATGTTCGGCGCCGCCGGCGCCGACGTCACGCTGAAGATGCCGGTCGGCACGATCATCTGCGACGCCGAGACCGGCGAGGTGCTGCACGAGCTGCTGGTGCCGGGCGAGACCCTGATCCTGGCCAAGGGCGGCGACGGCGGCTTCGGCAACATGCGCTTCAAGAGCTCGATCAACCGGGCGCCGCGGCAGAAGACGCCGGGCTGGCCGGGCGAGAAGAAGAACCTGAAGCTCGAGCTCAAGGTGCTGGCCGACGTCGGCCTGCTCGGCATGCCCAACGCCGGCAAGTCGACGCTGATTGCCGCCATCTCCAACGCCCGGCCCAAGATCGCCGATTACCCGTTCACCACGCTGCACCCGAACCTGGGTGTGGTGCGCGTGGCGGCGGAGCAGAGCTTCGTGGTGGCCGACGTGCCCGGGCTGATCGAGGGTGCGTCGGAAGGCGCGGGCCTGGGCCACCAGTTCCTGCGCCACCTGCAGCGCACCCGCCTGCTGCTTCATTTGGTGGACGTGGCGCCGTTCGACGATGCCGTCGATCCGGTCGCCCAGGCCAAGGCCATCGTCGCCGAGCTGAAGAAGTACGACAAGGCGCTGTACGACAAGCCGCGCTGGCTGGTGCTCAACAAGATCGACATGGTGCCGGCCGACGAGCGCGAGGCGCTCGTGAAGGAGTTCGTGCGCCGCATGCGCTACAAGGGCCCGGTGTTCCGCATCTCCGCGCTCACGCGCGAGGGCTGCGAGGAACTGGTGCAGGCCGCGTACCAGCACCTGCACGCGCGCCGGGTACGGGAGCAAGAGCAGGAGCAGCCCGAAGTCGACCCGCGCTTCGCTCCGCGCCCGCAAGGGGAGGACCCGGCATGACGCCGGGCAGCCACGGCCCCGAGCACCGGCAGCTCCTGTGCGGCGCCCGCCGCATCGTGGTGAAGGTCGGCTCCAGCCTGGTGACCAACGAAGGCCGCGGCCTGGACGAAGGCGCCATCGGCGAGTGGTGCCGCCAACTGGCGGTGCTCGAGCGCGACGGCCGCGAGGTGATCATGGTGTCCAGCGGCGCCATCGCCGAGGGCATGAAGCGCCTGGGCTGGAGCGCGCGGCCGCGTGAACTCAACGAGTTGCAGGCGGCCGCCGCAGTCGGCCAGATGGGCCTGGCGCAGATGTACGAGACCAAGCTGCGCGAGAACGGCCTGGGCTCCGCGCAAGTCCTGCTCACGCACGCCGACCTGGCCGACCGCGAGCGCTACCTCAATGCCCGCTCCACGCTGCTGACCCTGCTGTCGCTGGGCGTGCTGCCGGTGATCAACGAGAACGACACCGTCGTCAACGACGAGATCAAGTTCGGCGACAACGACACGCTGGGCGCGCTGGTGGCCAACCTGGTGGAAGCCGACCTGCTGGTGATCCTGACCGACCAGCGCGGGCTGTACACGGCCGACCCGCGCAAGGATCCGCAAGCCCGGTTCGTGCACATCGGCGCCGCGGGCGACCCGGCGCTGGAAGCCATGGCCGGGGGAGCCGGCTCGAGCATCGGCAAGGGCGGGATGATCACCAAGATCCTGGCCGCGCGGCGGGCCGCCCGCTCGGGCGCGTCGACCGTGATCGCCTGGGGCCGCGAGCCCGACGCGCTGCCGCGGCTGGCCGGCGGCGAAGGCATAGGCACGCTGCTGGTGGCGCCGACGCAGAAAAGCCAGGCGCGCAAGCGGTGGATGGCCGACCACCTGCAGCTGCGCGGCGCGGTGCTGGTGGACCAGGGCGCGGTCGCCAAGCTGGTGCGCGAGGGCAAGAGCCTGCTGCCGATCGGCATGACGGCCGTGGAAGGCGAGTTCTCGCGCGGAGAGGTGATTGCGGTGCGCGACCCGGCGGGGGCCGAGATCGCGCGCGGCCTGGCCAACTACGCCAGCGCCGAAGCGCGGCTGCTGTGCCGCACGCCTTCCGGCGACATCGAGAAGCTGCTCGGCTACATGGCCGAGCCCGAAATGATCCACCGCACCAATCTGGTCCTCACGCGCTGAGCGCGCGGTGGTCAGCGCAGTTCGGGGCGGAAGCGGGTGTCGGCCGGGGCAGCCAGGTCGCGCGCGATCTGTTCCGCCGAGCGGTTGGGCGCATGGCCGACGCAG
>JAKFEA010000033.1:0-2153 GCA_036675905.1 Acidovorax sp.
CACCATGATCTATCCGGCGCCGAGCTTCGAGGCGGAGGCCACCCTGCAAGCCGTGGCGGAGGAAAAAGCCACCGCGCTGTACGGCGTGCCGACCATGTTCATCGCCGAGCTGGATCACCCGCGCCGCGCCGAGTTCGACCTGTCCAGCCTGCGCACCGGGATCATGGCCGGCGCCACCTGTCCGATCGAGGTGATGAAGCGGGTGATCAAGGAGATGCACATGGCCGAGGTGCAGATCGCCTATGGCATGACTGAGACCAGCCCGGTATCGACCCAGACCGCCGCCGACGACCCGCTGGAACTGCGCGTGACCAGCGTCGGGCGCACCCAGCCGCAGCTGGAAAGCAAGATCGTCGACGGCGACGGGCGCATCCTGCCGCGCGGCCAGACCGGCGAACTGTGCACCCGCGGTTACAGCGTGATGCTCGGCTACTGGAACAATCCGCAGGCCACGCTTGATGCCATCGATCCGGGACGCTGGATGCACAGCGGCGACCTGGCGGTGATGGACGAGCAGGGCTATGTGCGCATCGTCGGCCGGAGCAAGGACATGATCATCCGCGGCGGCGAGAACATCTACCCGCGCGAGATCGAGGAGTTCCTCTTCAGCCACCCGGCGGTGGCGGACGTGCAGGTGACCGGCGTGCCCGACGCCAAGTACGGCGAGGAGATCGCCGCGTGGGTCAAGCTGCATCCCGGCCACGATTGCGACGCCGAGGAGCTGCGCGCTTACTGCAAGGCCCACATCGCCCACTTCAAGGTGCCGCGCTACTTCAAGTTCGTCGACGAATTCCCCATGACCGTGACCGGCAAGGTGCAGAAGTTCCGCATGCGCGAGCTGATGCTGGCGGAGCTGGAGCGGGTGGATTCTTGATGCGCATGGACACGGGATCGGCATGACCGACAACACTGTCGAAAAAGGCACCATCTCGGTCAGGCTGGTGAGCGAGGCGCTGCAGCAATGGCGCGCGCAGGGGTACGACTGCGGCGAACTGCTGGCCCAGGCCGGGATCGCCGCCGAGCTGCTCGGCAAGCCCTATGCGCGGGTGTCCGCGCAGGCCTATGCGCGGTTGTGGCTGCTGCTAGCCAAGGCGATGGACGACGAGTTCTTCGGCATGAACCCTCGGCGGATGAAGCCCGGCAGTTTCGCCTTCATGGTGCGCAGCGCGTTGCGCGAGCCGAGCCTCGGCGCGGCGCTGGACAGCGCCCTGGCCTTTCTCGCGCTGGTGTTCGACGGCCTGACGCCGCGCCTGGAACGCCAGGGCGGGCTGGCGGCAATCGTCATCGACGAGCCGCCGGGGCAGGCCTGCCGCGCCTTCGGCTGCTTCACCCTGTGGATGATCGTGCACGGTCTGGCCTGCTGGCTGCTGGGCCGGCGCATTCCGATCCTCGCGGCCGAGCTGCGCTGCCCGGCGCCGGACTACCTCGAGGATTATCGGGTGATGTTCAGCAGCAACCTGCGCTTCGCCCGGCCGCGCAGCCGCCTGCTGTTCAATGCCGATTGCCTGGACCTGCCGGTACGCCGCAGCGAGCGCGAGCTCAAGCGTTTCCTCGCCGGCGCACCGGCCAACATCCTGGTCAGGTACCGCGATCCGCAGAGCCATGCGGCGCGGATCAAGGCCTACCTGCGCAGTCTCAAGGCCGAGCGCTGGCCGGATTTCGAGGCGCTCGCCAGGCACTTCTTCATGGCGCCCTCGACCCTGCGGCGCAGGCTGGCGCTGGAAGGCCAGTCCTACCAGAGCCTCAAGGACCAGGTCCGCCGCGACCTGGCCATCGCCCGCCTGGACAGCGGCGAAGGCAACTTCGCCGAGTTGGCCTTCACGCTGGGATTCGCCGACAGCAGCGCCTTCTACAAGGCGTTCAAGAAGTGGACCGGGACCACGCCGGGGCAGTACCGCGCACTGATGCACCCCGAGCTGCCACCTGGGGCTTGATCGCGGTTGTCCAAATCGCTCAGCCGGATTGAAGCCTTTCGACCTTGCCGCGGCCCGGCTGCACCGCGACCATCGCTGTCACTCCGTACAACAACAAAGCGGGAGTCACCGTCATGCGCGATTACCTTACTGCCGTCCGCGAGTTCGATTTCCCCAGTGCTGCCGCCAGCACCCTGGCCGGCTCGCTCGATGCGCTCAATGCCTGTGTCGAATGCTGCG
>JAKFEA010000034.1:0-5592 GCA_036675905.1 Acidovorax sp.
CGCTTCTACGAAGAGGCCAGGCGGCTCGCCAAGGTGCCCAAGGCGGAACGACACGAATACCTGAAAGACAAGGAGAAAGGCCGTGCCTGACATCCACATCGAACGCGAGCACAGCCTGGGGCTGCCGCGCGCCCGCCAGCTGGCCTTCAAGTGGGCCGAGGCGGCCGAGGGCAAGCTGGACATGGAATGCACCTACGAGGAGGGCAAGACTTCCGACCTGGTCAGCTTCACGCGCTCGGGCGTGAACGGCGAGTTGCGTGTCACGCGCGACCGCTTCGAGCTGCACGCGCGGCTGGGGCTGCTGCTGGGTGCCTTCAAGGACCGCATCGAAACCGAGATCACGCGCAACCTCGACGAACTGCTGCAGCAGGGCGACCCGGTCAAGGCGTTCGAGAAGGGCGTGGCCGAGGCGACGGCGCGGCGTTCGGGCGGCAAGAAGCCGGCGGCCAAGGCAGCCAAGCCGGCCGCGACACGCAGTCGCAAGGCCTGACCATGGAAGCGGCAACCGCCGGGCCGCTGGCCGGCCTGAAGGTGCTGGAGCTGGGCCAGCTGATTGCCGGGCCGTTCGCGGCCAAGACGCTGGCCGACTTCGGCGCCGAGGTGATCAAGGTGGAGCCGCCCGCCGGCGGCGATCCGCTGCGCCAGTGGCGCCTGCTCAAGGACGGCACCTCGGTGTGGTGGCAGGTCCAGTCGCGCAACAAGCGCTCGGTGGCGCTGGACCTGAAGGACCCGGCGGCGCAGGACATCGTGCGCCGACTGGCCGCCGAGGCCGACGTGCTGATCGAGAACTTCCGCCCGGGCGCGCTGGAGGGCTGGGGCCTGGGGCCCGACGCGCTGCTGGAGCGCAATCCGCGCTTGGTCGTGCTGCGCGTGAGCGGCTACGGCCAGACCGGCCCGTATCGGGACCGTCCCGGCTTCGGCGTGGTGGCCGAGGCCATGGGGGGCCTGCGCCACCTCACCGCGGAGCCGGGCCGGGTGCCGGTGCGGGTGGGCGTTTCCATCGGCGACACGCTGGCTTCGTTGCACGGCGTGATCGGCATCCTGATGGCGCTGCACGAGCGCCGGGCCAGCGGCCGCGGGCAGGTGGTGGACGTGGCGCTGTACGAGGCGGTGTTCAACTGCATGGAAAGCCTGCTGCCCGAGTACAGCGCGTTCGGCGTGGTGCGCCAGCCCGCCGGCAGCGCCATGCCGGGCATCGCGCCGACCAACGCCTATCGCTGCAGCGACGGCGGCTACGCGCTGGTGGCCGGCAACGGCGACAGCATCTTCCGCCGGCTGATGGCGGCCATCGGGCGTCCGGACCTCGGCGCCGATCCGGGGCTGGCGACCAATGCCGGCCGCGTGGCCCGGGTGGAGGAGATCGACGGCGCTATCGGCGAATGGGCGGCGCGGCATTCGGTCGACGAAGCGCTGGCGGCGCTGGAAGCTGCGCACGTGCCGGCCGGCCGCATCTACACGGTGGCCGACATCGCGGCCGACCCGCATTACCGGGCGCGCGGGATGATCCAGGAAGTGGGGCTGGCCGACGGCAGCACCGTGGCCGTGCCCGGCGTCGTGCCCAAGCTGTCACGCACGCCAGGTGGCCATCGCCGCAATGCGCCGGCGCTGGGGCAGGACACCGATGCGGTGCTGAAGGAAGTCGGGTTGACGCCGGAGCAGATCGCCGCGCTGCGCGAGCGCGGCGTGGTGGGGTGAGGCCGCCTATCCCCGCAGCGAGTTGACCAGGTCCACGTACTGCTGCATCGCGTCTTCGCTGGACGTGCCCTTCAGCCCGTTCCAGGCGTCCCACTTGGCGCGCCCGACCATGTCGCCGAAGCCGGGCTTCTTCTCGCTGTTGTCGCCCTGGGTGGCCTGCTTGTACAGGCCGTAGATCTTCAGCAACGTGGTGTTGTCCGGCCGCTCGCTCAGGGTCTTGGAGTTGGCGACGGCGGTTTCGAATTCGGCTTTGAGGTCGGCCATGGTGGGGCTCCGGTGGGAAAGTCCGCGGTATCTTAAGCCCGGCCCGCGGCCACAATCGGCGCGGCTCCAACCCGAACAAGGACTTCCCGCCATGGTCACCCGCATCGTCCGCAGCGTCGCCCAGCAAGCCGCCGGGCGCGCCGCCCGCGGCGCCGTGAAGCAGGCGACCCGCGCCGCCCGTGGCGTGCTGGGCCTGGCCGGCGAGCGCATGAGCAAGGTCGACACCGCCTGGCTGCGCATGGACACCGACCACAACCTGATGATGATCCTCGGGGTGTGGACCCTGCGCCCGCGCATCGATTACGAGGCGCTGTGCCGGCGCGTCGAAGAACGCTTGCTGAACATCCCGCGCTTCCGCCAGCACGTGGTGGAGGACCCCACCGGCGCCAGCTGGGTGGAGACGCCCGGCCTGGACGTGCACCAGCTGGTGGTGCGCGAGAAGCTGCCGCGCGGCCGCAAGGGCGGCGAACAGGCGGCGCTGCAGGCGCGCGTGGGCCGTCTGGCGATGGAGCCGCTGGACCGCAAGCTGCCGCTGTGGCGCATCCACCTGGTGGAGGACTACGACGGCGGCAGCGCGCTGGTGGTGCGCGTCCACCACTGCATCGCAGACGGCATCGCGCTGATCTCGGTGGTGCTGTCGCTGGTGGACGGCGGCGCGGCGCCGCCGCAGCGCAAGTCCAGGGAGGCGGGCCACCGCGCCGAGGACTGGATCGCCGACACCTTGTTCAAGCCCTTCACCGACCTCACCGTCAAGGCGCTGGACGTCGCCGGCGACGGCGCGGCGCGATCGCTGCACCTGCTGGGCGATCCGCACGCCGGGCTGGAAGGCTCGGTGGAAATGGCGCGCATGGCGTGGCAGGTGCTCAACGATGCGGCGGCTCTGGCGCTGATGCCCAATGACTCGAAGACGCTGCTCAAGGGCCAGCCCGCCGGCAGCAAGCGCGTGGCCTGGTGCGAGCCCTTGCCGCTGGACGAAGTCAAGGCGGTGGGCAAGGCGCTGAACTGCTCGATCAACGACGTGCTGCTGTCCTGCGTGTCGGGCGCGATCGCCGAGTACCTGCGCGGGCAGGGCGACGATCCGGCCGGCAAGGAGATCCGCGTCATGGTGCCGGTCAACCTGCGGCCGATGGACCAGGCCTGGAAGCTGGGCAACCGCTTCGGGCTGGTGCCGCTGGTGCTGCCGATCGGCCTGGACAACCCGGTCGAGCGCGTCTACGAGGTGCGCCGGCGCATGAACGCCCTCAAGGGCAGCACCCAGCCGCTGCTGGCCTTCGGCGTGCTGACGCTGGCCGGCCTGCTGGTCAAGCCGGCGCAGGACGCGATCCTGGGCCTGTTCAGCGACAAGACCACCGCCGTCGTGACCAACGTCCCTGGCCCGCGCGAGAAGCTGCGCTTGATGGGCGCCACGCTGGAGCAATGCATGTTCTGGGTGCCCCAGTCCGGCAACATCGGCCTGGGCGTGTCCATCCTCAGCTACGGCGGCGCCGTGCAGTTCGGCGTGATCACCGATGCCGCGCTGTGCCCCCACCCGCAAAAGATCATCGACGCCTTCGCGCCGGAGTTCGCCAAGCTGTCGTGGCTGACGCTGATGCTGCCGTGGGGGGAGGGGTAGGAGCGCGGGGTCGCCTCAGTGCTGCTGCTCGCGGTCCTGCTCCTCTTCCTCCTTCGCCGCCAGCCGGTCGTGCTCTTCCCGGTACGGCTCGCCCAGCGCCTTCTGCTGCCCGCGTGAAAGCACCTCGCGCGCCAGCGGGAACCATTTCTCTTCCTCCTCCTGCAGGTGGTGCTCCAGCTTGTGCACCAGCTTGCCTATGCTCTCCAGCCACTCGGGCGAGCCGGGGTCGGCCTTGGCCAGGTCTTCCACCATCTCGTCCATCTCGTGGTGCTCGGCGATGCCGTGCCGCGCGGCTTCCACGGTTTCGTCGTGCTCGATCAGGGGCACGTAGAAGGTGCGCTCCTCGGCGGTTTCGTGGGCCGCCATCTCGACCTTGAGTTCGTCCAGCGCCTGGCGGCGCTGCGCGGGTTCGCCGATGGCGGAGAGCAGGCGCTTGCTGATGGCGCGCTGCTGTTCGTGGCTCTGGAGGAGGGCGTCGAAGATGTCCATGGCCGCCAGTCTCGGCGGCCCGCCGTCGGCGGGGTGTAGGCCAAGGCCGCCGCGTGCAGCCCAGCCGCGGACTACTCCTGCAATTCGGCCTGCGCCAGCGACACGTCCAGGCGCTGCGTGGCGTCCAGCGGCTGGATGGCCGCGGCGCGCTCGTACAGCACGGTCGCTTCGGCCATCCTGCCTTCGCCTTCCAGCATCACCAGCCCGTTGGCGTACTCGATCAGGCCGATGGCCGAGTTCGGGTTGAGCTTGAGCCCCTGCTGGAACAGCGTGAGCCCCGTCTCCTTCCGGGCGCCATAGGTCATGCCGCCGATCAGCGGGCCGACCTTGTCGATCACCTCGGCGTGGAAGGCGCCCAGCGCGATGTGCGCGTCGGCATGGCGCGGATTGAGCTGGATCGCTTTCTCGAACGATTCCTTGACCTTGCTGCCCAGCCCCTGCGCCAGCGCCTTGGCCACGCTGATCGCCTGGCTGTAGCGCCCGAGCGCATAGCCGCGGTGGTGCCAGGCCGCCGCGTTGCGCGGCTCGCGCACCGCTTGCGCCTCGGCACGCTGCGCCACTTCCTGGAACAGCTCGAGCCGGTTCTTTTCCTTCTTCTCCAGGTAGGTGGCGTAGATGCAGGTGGCCTTGTTGGCAACCGTGATGCCGGCGCCGCCGGCCTCGAGTCCGGCCTGCGCTGCCTTGTGGAATTCGCCGCGGTGATAGAGCACCCAGGCTTGCAGCACCGCGGGCTCGCCGGGCAGCGGCTCGGCGTCGCCGGCGTGCAGCCGCGCCCAGTGGCGGCGGACCTCGTCGGCGCCGAAGTCGAATTCACCCAGGTGCGGGAACGCTGCCCACTTGCTCACTCGTTGTCTCCCGATCTTTTGCGGCCGCGCCTACTGTCCGCCGTCCGTGTACGCCCCCGCCAGGCCCAGCAAATGGGCGCGCTGGTCGGCGCGCAGATAGGGTACCAGCAGATGCAGCACGTGGTGTGCGCCGCGCAGCAGGGCGGCTTGCGCAGTCTCCGGCTCCAGCGCGTGGCGCGGGTCGCGCACGTACTCGAAGCTGAGCCAATAAGTCAGCACCACCACCATGCTGGTGGCCATGGGTTCGGCCTCGCGCGAATCGATGCCGGCCGACCCGTTCCGGTTCATCCCGTCCAGCATGGCGCGGAGGGCGCGCGCCTTGTTCTTCAGCACCGACTGGAACTGCGTTTCCAGCTTGCGGTTGCGAGACAGCAGGTCGTTCAGGTCGCGGTACAGGAAGCGGTGCTGCCAGATCAGCTCGAACAGCGAGTGCAGGAAGAACCACGCGTCCTCCACGTCGCGCACGTTGTCGGCGGCGGCGAGCAACTCGGACAGCGAGCGCTCATAGCGCTCGAACAGCGAGTTGACCAGTTCTTCCTTGGCCGGGTAGTGGTAGTACAGGTTGCCCGGGCTGATGTTCATCTCGGCCGAGATCAGCGTGGTCGACACGTTCGGCTCGCCGAAGCGGTTGAACAGGTCGAGCGTCACTTCCAGGATGCGCTCGGCCGTGCGGCGGGGGGCTTTCTT
>JAKFEA010000035.1:0-13423 GCA_036675905.1 Acidovorax sp.
GGCATCAGCTTGTCGGATGGCCCGCATGGTACGGCGCTGGTCGATCCCGCGGGAGCGGGAATCCACGGGTCATTCCCGCGGAGGGACTCCACGCATGCCGCTGCACGTGGAGGATGCTCCGCTTGCGCGGAGCATGACGGATCCGGTCTTCAGCGGCGGCGCATGGGCGGCCGTCCGCCGCCGCTGCGCTCGGGCAGGTGGCGGAACATGATCCGGCCCTTGCTGAGGTCGTAGGGCGACATCTCCAGCGTCACGTCGTCACCGGCGATGATCCGGATGCGGTGCTTGCGCATCTTGCCGCCCGTGTACGCCACCAGTTCGTGCCCGTTGCTCAGGATCACCCGGCAGCGCGAGTCCGGCAGGATCTCTTCGACGCGTCCGCGCATTTCGATCAGGTCTTCCTTGGCCATGGCAAATCCTTTGCCGCGCCTGCGGCCGTTATGGGGGGAGGAGGGAGTGGCTGTTTCCGCACGAATGGCGCAGCCAGGCAGGACGGGCCGGTGAATCGGCCCGCCTGCGGGCGCAAGCCCCCCGGAGAGGGGCTGCGCAAGAGGTGGCGATCAGTAGCCGCGGCCGCCGCCGTAGCCGCCCGAGCCACCGGTGCGGGGGGCGCGAGCTTCCATCGGACGCGCTTCGTTGACCACCAGCCCACGGCCGCCGAACGACTGGCCGTTCATGCCCTGGATGGCGGATTGCGCCTCGGCGTCGCTGGACATCTCGACGAAACCAAAGCCCTTGGAGCGACCGGTGTCGCGCTCCATCATGACCTTGGCGCTCTGGACGGAGCCGTACTGGCCGAACGCCTGCTCGAGGTCGCTGTCGCGGAAGGAATAGGGCAGGTTGCCCACGTAAAGTTTGTTGCCCATGAGGACTCCATAGAGAAAGGGGACTGAAACGCGATGGAGCCCGGATGCAATCACAAACTCATGATTGGTTCGAAAGGCGAAGCTGACTGATCACCGCAAAAAAAGCGTCCCATGCAGGGACGCGGGCAGGATTATGCGCCATATGGCGGGGTTGCGGGGTACCCCGATGCAATATTCCCGGCCTTTACACAGGTCGTTTCGCGCCCACAGGGGCGTCAATAGGCGGTTTCGCGTCCATCACCTGCGACCAGCGGCCCCAGGCGGCGTCGGTGTCGGCCCGCGCAGCCATCCACGACGCGAACTCGGACGTGTCCAGGGCCGTTTCGACGGCGCCGTTGGCCACCGCGGCGGCATGGACCTCGTCGAACTTGCGCTCGGCCGCCTGCTCCAGCGATTCGATCCGCAGCGCGGCCGCCTCCACCATCGCCAGTTCTTCAGCCCAGTACTTCATGACGGCCTCCCATGCAAACGGCCAAGTATGCCCGCCGCGGCAAGTCCGCCGGGGATACCGGTCATTACAGGCGCGGCGTGCCGACAGTCAGGGCCGGCGCTTGCGCCCCTGCCCTTCCGATGCCTTGCGGCGCAGGAACGCCGGCACGGAGAAGCTGTCGGTCTCGGATCCGAGGTACTGCGCTTCCGACACCGCGGCCAGCCGGCGCGACACGTTGGCCATCGAGTAGCGGACCTCCTTGGTCCACATGGAGACATCGTTCCTGTCCGCCAGCTCCTTGAGCGCCGCCACCTTGTCCATCAGCCACGGGTGGCCGGCGACCTGCGCCTGCAGGCGGCCGATGGCGGCCGTGGCCTTGCCGACTTCTCCTTGCGACAGCAGCTCGTGGATGCGACCCGCGGCCATCGCGTACTCGACCTCCTGCAGGCGCTGCGCCACGGTGGCATCGGCCGGCAGGCCGCGCAGGTCGGATTCGGGCATCGCCGGCAGCGCCAACATCGCGTTGAGCTGCAGGGCCGCACCGTCGTCCTGCTCGGCTTCCAGCACGGCGGCCAGCAGGGCTTGCGGCTGGCTCGGGTCCGCGCTGGAGCCCGGCGCGACGTGCAGCCGCACCAGCATCCAGGCCTCGGCATCCCAGGCCAGGTCGGACAGGGAATAGCTGCCGGGGCCGGCGGGCTGCACGATGCCGAGCGGCTCCAGCACCACGCCGTTGCCGGGCAGCAGCTTCACGCGCAGCCGCCGCAGGACCAGCGACTGCAGCAAGGCCAGCTCCTGGTCGAAGCTGTCGTGCAGGTCTTCGGCCGTCTGGCCGTAGTAGTGCTGGCCGGCGCCGGCGCGGGCCATGCCGATCATCAGCTCCTCGTTGAAGTGGCGGCCCAGGCCCACGGTGGTGGTGGTCACGCCCTGGCTCGCCCAGCGCGCGCAGTGCTGCTGGATGGCCGCGGGGTCGCACAGGCCCTCGTTGGCCTGGCCGTCGGACAGCAGCAGCACGCGCGTGATGGCGTTGCGGGTGCCGCCTTCGAGGCAGCGTGCGCCCGTCTCCCAGCCGTCGAAGAGCGCCGTGTTGCCGCCGCTCTGCACGCCGGCCAGCGCTGCACGAATGGCGCCGGGGTTGCCCGCCGGGGCCAGCGGCACCGCAACCTGCACGGTGTTGTCGTAGAGCACCACGGCCAGCTGGTCGGTGGCGTGCAGGCCGGCGGCGATGTACTCGGTGCAGCGCAGCGCTTCGGCCAGCGGCTCGCCCGACATGCTGCCGGAGCGGTCGACCACCACCGCCAGCCGCAGCGGCTGGCGCGCCGGCGCGGCATCGCCGGCGGGGCGCCGCGGCGCCTGCACGCGCACCAGCACTTCGAGAGTGCCGCCCCCGGCGGGCACGCCGGCGCGGATCGGGGTGAGGAGCAAGTGGGGCTGGAGGGGAAGCGGTGCGTTCATGGCGGCAGTCCTTTCGGTGCGGGGAACGGCCATTGAACAAGGTGGCAGGCTCATGGCGCGAGCCTGGGGAGCGGCTCAGGGCAGATGCAGCTTGGCCGAACTCTTGACCTCTTCCATCACCGCATAGGTGCGCGTCTCGCGCACGCCGGGCAGGGCCCAGAGCACCGCGCCGGCGAAGCGGCGGTAGGCGTCCATGTCGGCCACGCGGGTCTTGAGCAGGTAGTCGAAGCCGCCGGCCACCATGTGGCACTCCAGCACCTCGGGGTGCACCTGCACGGCGGCCTTGAACTCGTCGAACACGTTGGGCGTGGTGCGGTCCAGCAGCACCTCGACGAACACCAGCAGGCCGGCGCCCAGCAGCTGCGGGTTCAGGCGGGCCTCGTAGCCGAGGATGTAGCCGGCGCGGGTCAGCCGCTGCACGCGCGCCAGCACCGCGGTGGGCGACAGCGCGACGGCCTCGGCCAGTTTCTGGTTGGTGATGCGGCCGTCGTCCTGCAGGGCCTGCAGGATGCGGCGGTCGATGCGGTCGAGTTCGTCCGGAAGGGCCATGTCGCGCTAGTGATTCGTTCGGCCGACAGGGTCGAAAACGAAAGAACATCCTAGCCAAAAACGGGACCATGGCGGTTCCCATCAGCGACGAGCCGCCACCTTGCCCACTCCTTTCCACAGCTTCATGGCCCCCGCGCCCTTCGCCTCCCTCCTGCGCGAAGCCATCACCGCCGCCTGGCGCAAGCCGGAACCCGAAGCCGTGGCCGACCTGCTGCCGCAAGCGCGCCTGCCGCAGTCACTGGCGGCGGCTGCCGGCGACTTGGCCGCGCACCTCGCCCAAGGCCTGCGCGAACGCAAGGCCGGCATCGGCCGCGCTGCCCTGGTGCAGAACCTGCTGCAGGAATACGCGCTGTCTTCGCAGGAGGGCATCGCCCTGATGTGCCTGGCCGAGGCGCTGCTGCGCATCCCCGATGCGGCCACGCGCGACGCCCTGATCCGCGACAAGATCGCGCAAGGCCAGTGGCAGACCCACCTGGGCAAGAGCCCGTCCCTCTTCGTCAACGCCGCCACCTGGGGCCTGCTGATCACCGGCAAGCTGGTGGCCACGCACAGCGAGTCCGGCCTGACGTCCGCCATCGGCCGCCTGGTGGGCCTGGGCGGCGAGCCGCTGATCCGCAAGGGGGTGGACCTGGCGATGCGCATGATGGGCGAGCAGTTCGTCACCGGCGAAACCATCGGGCAGGCGCTGCGCAACGCGCGCCCGCGGGAGGAACAGGGCTTCCGCTATTCCTTCGACATGCTGGGCGAGGCGGCGCTGACCGCCGAAGACGCCGCGCGCTACCGGCACGACTACGAACAGGCGATCCACGCCATCGGCCAGGCCGCGCGCGGGCGCGGCGTGTACGACGGCAACGGCATCTCGATCAAGCTGTCGGCCCTGCACCCGCGCTACAGCCGCGCGCAGCAGGACCGGGTGATGGCCGAGCTCTACCCCGTGCTGGCCGGCCTGTGCGCACTTGCGAAGCGCTACGACATCGGCCTGAACATCGATGCCGAGGAAGCCGACCGGCTGGAGCCCTCGCTGGACCTGCTGGAGCGCCTGGCGTTCGATCCGCAGCTGCAAGGCTGGGAGGGGCTGGGCTTCGTGGTGCAGGCGTACCAGAAGCGCTGCCCCTTCGTGATCGACCACCTGGTCGACCTGGCCCGGCGCAGCGGCAGGCGCCTGATGGTGCGGCTGGTCAAGGGTGCGTACTGGGATTCGGAGATCAAGCGTGCGCAGGTCGAGGGGCAGGCCGGCTACCCCGTGTACACGCGCAAGGCGCACACCGACGTCGCCTACCTGGCCTGCGCCCGCAAGCTGCTGGCCGCGCCCGACGCGGTGTACCCGCAGTTCGCCACCCACAACGCGCACACATTGGCCGCCGTCTACCAGCTGGCCGACCCGGCGCGCTGGACGCCGCGGCAGTACGAGTTCCAGTGCCTGCACGGCATGGGCGAGCCGCTGTACGAACAGGTGGTGGGGTCGGTCGACGCGGGCAAGCTCGGACGACCCTGCCGCATCTACGCGCCGGTGGGCACGCACGAGACGTTGCTGGCCTACCTGGTGCGGCGGCTGCTGGAGAACGGCGCCAACACGTCCTTCGTGCACCGCATCGCCGACCCCGATGTGCCGATTGCGGAGCTGGTGCAGGATCCTGTGGAGCAGGTCGAGCGGCTGGCGCGCGAGGATGTCAGGGTGGGATTGCCGCACCCCGCGATCCCGCTGCCGCGCGACATCTACGGCGAGGGCCGCCGCAACTCCGAGGGCGCGGACCTGGCCAACGAACAAGAGCTGGCGCAACTCGCGATGCAGTTGCGCGAATCGGCCGATATCGAATGGTCGTCCGCGCCGCTGCTGGCGATCGACTCGCACTCCGGCGGCGAACCGCAGCCGGTGCGCAACCCCGCCGACCATGAAGACGTGGTGGGGCACGTTCGGGAAGCCACGCCTGAGGACGTGGCCCTCGCGCTCGACCACGCCACGCGCGGCGCCGCCGACTGGGCCGCCACGCCACCGGCCGAGCGCGCGCGCATCCTGCTGGCCGGCGCCGACCGGCTGCAGGCCGACATGCCGCGCCTGATGGGCCTCTTGATCCGCGAAGCCGGCAAGTCGGCGCCCAACGCGATCGCCGAAGTGCGAGAGGCGGTCGACTTCCTGCGCTACTACGCCGCCCAGGTGCGCGACGGCTTCGACAACGCCACCCACTTGCCGCTGGGCCCGGTCGCCTGCATCAGCCCCTGGAACTTCCCGCTGGCGATCTTCACCGGCCAGCTGGGCGCCGCGCTGGCGGCCGGCAACGTCGTGCTGGCCAAGCCGGCCGAGCAGACGCCGCTGGTCGCCGCCGAAGCCGTGCGCACGCTGTGGACCGCCGGCGTGCCGCGCAGCGCGCTGCAGCTTCTGCCCGGCCGCGGCGAGACCGTCGGCGCGCGCCTGGTCGGCGATCACCGCATCCAGGGCATTCTGTTCACCGGGTCCACCGAGGTCGCGCGCATCCTGCAGCGCACCCTGGTGGGCCGCGTCGACGCGCATGGCCAGCCGATTCCGCTGGTGGCCGAGACCGGCGGGCAGAACGCGATGATCGTGGACTCGTCCGCGCTGCCGGAGCAGGTGGTCGCCGACATCCTGGGCTCGGCTTTCGACAGCGCCGGCCAGCGCTGCTCCGCCCTGCGCGTGCTCTGCGTGCAGGAAGAAGCGGCCGACCGGGTGCTGGCCATGCTGCTTGGCGCCATGAAGCAGCTGCGCGTGGGCAACCCGGACCGGCTCGCAGTGGACGTCGGCCCCGTCATCGACGAAGAAGCGCGCGCCGGCATCCGGCAGCACATCGACTCGCTGCGCCAGCGCGGCCGCCGCGTGCACCAGTTCGAAGGCCACGATCCGCAGCCGCTGGATCGCGGGACCTTCGTGCAGCCCGCCGTCATCGAACTGGAGAACCTCGGCGAACTGGGACGCGAAGTGTTCGGGCCGGTGCTGCATTTCGTGCGCTACCGCCGCGAGGATCTCGAGGGGCTGATCGCCCAAGTCAACGCCACGGGTTACGGCCTGACCTTGGGACTGCACACCCGCATCGACGAAACCATCGCACGCGTGCTGGCGTCGGCTCGTGCGGGCAACGTCTACGTCAACCGCAACATGGTCGGCGCGGTGGTCGGCGTGCAGCCGTTCGGCGGCGAAGGCCTGTCGGGCACCGGCCCCAAGGCGGGCGGGCCGCTGTACCTGTACCGGCTGCTCGCGCGGCGCCCGGCCGACGTGCTGGCGCGCGTGCTGGCCCAGGCCAATCCTGGAGAAGCCCCTGCGGCCCCTGTCGCACCGCCGCCGCTGGCCGCACTGCAGGATTGGGCCAGCCGGCAGGGCAAGCCGGCCCTCGCGCGGGCCTGCGCCGACTTCGCGCATCGATCGCGCAGCGGCGCGGCGGTCACGCTGCCCGGCCCCACCGGCGAGCGCAACGTCTATTCGCTGGTGCCGCGCCGCGCCGTGCTGTGCCTGGCGAACGGCGAGGACGACCGGCTGGTCCAGCTGGCGGCCGTGCTGTCGGTGGGCAGCCGTGCGGTCTGGCCGGCGACCGCGCAGCCTCTGCTGCAGCGGCTGCCCGCGGCCGTGCAGGCCTGCGTCTCGCTGGCCCAGCGCTGGGACGCGCCGGAAGCGACGTACGAGCTGGTGCTGTTGGACGGCGGAGCGGACGAGCTGGCCGACGTGCAGCAGAGACTGGCCAACCGACCCGGCCCAGTCATTGCCGTCGAGCGGCTACAGCCCGGCAGCACGGCCGTCTCGCTGGAACGCCTGCTGGTCGAGCGCTCGGTCAGCATCAACACCGCGGCGGCGGGGGGCAACGCATCGCTCATGGCTGTCGGCTGAGCGCGAAAGTTCGCAATCTGGCATCTGGTGCAGGGGCATTCCGGCTGGGCTGCGGGAGGGATTAGACTAGTCCACGTGAACGCCTTCGTCCGCTCCCTGACCGCTGCCGCGCCGGCCATCCCGGCCGCGTGTGTGCGCGCGTGCGGACGGGCACTGGAAGCGCGTGCAGCGGGCGCGGCCATCGAGCCGCGACTGCAAGCACTCTTCTGAGCCCGGCGATTCACCCTCCTCCCCCGCGCACCCTCGAATCACCGGGCACCCCCAGCGCCCCACCGGGGCCGCCCAGCCGGCGGCCGCTTTCCCACTTCACGAGGACTGATCATGACGCCCGAAGTCCAGACCGATCGCACGCTCACCGAACTAGACCACGTGCGATTGACCAAGCTGCTCGCCCAGACCCAGCGCATCGCGTCGCCGGCCACCCAGGCCATGCAGGACCTGCTGGAAAACAGCGACGTGGTGGAAGCGCCTGCCGCGCCCGCCACGCTGGTCACCATGTACACCCAGGTGGAACTGCGCGACACCACCGGCGGCGAGCCCTACAAGATCACGCTGTGCTACCCCGAGGACGCCGAGCCGGCCCACGGGTTCATCTCGGTGCTGTCGCCCATAGGCACCAGCCTGCTGGGCTTGAAGGTCGGCGAAACGGCGCGCTGGCGCCTGCCCGGCGGCGAGGAGCGCAGTGCGGTGATCGAATCCGTGCTGTTCCAGCCCGAGGCCTCGGGGGACTACACGACGTGACTTCATTCCCGCCCGCGCCTTCGCGAGGGCGGGGGATGACCCGGTCAGTCAGGCCACGGCCGACTGCAGCCGGTGCGCGACTTCCTCGAGGTGCCGCGCCGTAGCGTCGCGTGCAACGGCGACCACGCCGAGCACCTGGCCGCGAGGGTCCTTGAGCAGGCTGAAGGAAAAGTCGACGTACAGCCGGCACTCGTTCTTGTGGTTCGAGCGCGTGGTCAGCACGCGCCCTTCGGTGCGCAGGTGCCCGGCGGCGATCGCCTGCCGGAAGCCTTCGTTGTGCGCTTGCCGGAACTTGCTGGGCACCAGCAGGTCCAGCCCCGCTCCCAGCGCCTCCGCCGCCGAGAAGCCGAACAGCACTTCGGCGCCGCGGTTCCACAGCCGGATGGTGCCTTCGGTGTCGGCCACGATCACGGCGTCCTGCATCTGCTCCAGGATCATCTGGTGCAGGCCGCTTGCTGCAAGGGTTTGTCCAGGCCAGGTCGTGTTCATGCTGCCTCCGCATCCGGTTGAATGTCGTCCAGGCCGCGCAACAGCGCGGCCAGCTGCCTGAGTTCATCGCCGTGGAGGTCGGCCAACTGGTCGATGTTCCGCTCGCCGGCGGCGGTGAGGTGCACTTCGACCTGCCGCAGGTCCTGCTCGCTCGGCTTGCGCCGCACCAGGCCCAGCTCCTCGCAGCGGGTGACCAGCGCCACCACGCCGTGGTGCTTGGATTGCAGGCGCTCGGCCAGCTCGGCGATCGAGGCATGGCTGCGGCCGGGGAAGCCCTTGATCTGCAGCAGCAACTGGTACTGGAGCGGGGTGACGCCGTGACGCTGCGTGGCCTCCTCGCTGAAACGGAGGAACTTGCGCAGCCGGTACCTGAACTCGGCCAGCGTCTCGAAGTCCTGCTTGACCACCGTCGTCCTGCTCGCCTGGGAGGCGAAGTGCCCCGGCTTCCCTTCCCCCCGCCAGTGGGGTTCCTGCGGAAACCGGACGGTCACTATATCATGCCGTGATACATATGCCGAACGACAGGTAGATGCCATGAAGCTGCACGTGCTGTCCGACCTGCACCTCTCGCGCGGCGGGCTGGATGTGCCCGACACCGGTGCCGACGTGGTGGTGCTGGCAGGCGACATTGCCCGGCCGGAGGCGGCGATCGCGTGGGCCCGGCGCATTCCCGCGCCGGTGCTGTACCTGGCCGGCAACCACGAGTTCTACGGCGGCACGCTGGCCGGCACGATGGCGCAGCTGAAGGCGCAGGCGCAGGGCAGCAACGTGCACGTGCTGGACGACTCCGCGCTCGAGCTGGGCGGCGTGCGCTTCCTCGGCTCCACGCTGTGGACCGACTTCCGCCTGTTCGGCGACGGGGCGGCACGCGACGACGCGGCCGAGCAGGCGATCCGCTTCATGCGCGACTTCCAGCGCATCCACCTCGACGAGGGCCGGCAGCAGCTGTTCACCCCGCTGGAGTCGGCTGCCTTGTTCGAGCGGCACGCCGCCTGGCTCGACCATGCGCTGGACCAGCCATTCGACGGCCCCACGGTGGTGATCACGCACCACGCGCCCAGCGCCCTGAGCGTCGAGCCGCGCTTTGCCGACTCGCTGCTGAGCGCCTGCTTCGCCTCGCGCGCCGACCACCTGCTGCAGGGCGGCCGGGCCGCGCTGTGGATCCACGGCCACATGCACCACAGCGTGGACTACCTGCTCAACGGGACGCGCGTGGTCTGCAATCCGCGCGGCTACGCCAATGCCGAGGGCGTCCCCGAAAACCCGCACTTCGATCCCGGGTTCACGGTCACCGTCGGCTGACGCTGTCACCTTTTTGCGCGCTCGCGCGTCTATGCCGGGTAAGGGCCAGTGCGGCCAGACCCCGCGCCAACCCAGGTGCCGCGACCGGCATCTCCACGAAAGGAAGTCGCGATGGACATCGCTCCGACCGAGGAAAAGACCGACGACAACGTCCTGCTGGCCGACCTGCGGCAGGGCCAGGCGAAGGCTTTCGAGCAGCTGATGCGCCGTTACAACCGGCGCCTGTTCCGCGCCGCCCGCGGCATCACGCGCGACGACGCCGAGGCCCAGGACGCGGTGCAGGAAGGCTACCTGCACGCTTTCCTGTCCATCCACAACTTCCGCGGGGATTCGTCGATCGCCACCTGGCTGACCCGGATCGTCATCAACCACGCCCTCACGCAGCAGCGCCGGTCCGGCCGGCTGGTGCTGTGGAGCGAGGAGCACCCCGACGAGGAGGGTGACATGCCCCACCAGCACGACGAACCGGCCCGCTCGGCCGAGGACGAGTTCGCGCGCCGCGAACTGCGCGAGCACCTGCAGCAGGCCGTGGACCTGCTGCCGCCGATCTACCGCAGCGTGTTCATCCTGCGCACCGTCGAAGGCATGAGCGTGGAGGAAACGGCGCAGGCCCTGCGCGTCTCCGGCGACGTCGTCAAGACCCGCCTGCTGCGCGCCCGCGCCATGCTGCGCGACTCGCTGAGCCCGGCCGGCGAAGCCGAGGCGCAGCGCCTGTACGACTTCCAGGGCCACCGCTGCGACGAAGCCGTCTCGGTGGTGCTCGCACGCCTGCGCTCGCTGGGCGTGATCCGCGATCACTGATTCCATCCCCCCACCCAAAGGAACCGTCATGAAGCTGATCCAGAACGACTCTCCCTCCTTCTTCGACCGCGGCCGCCGCGAGTCGATCTTCGGCGCCGCCGCCGTCATGTCGGCCACCGCGGTGGCCATCCTGGCCGGGCGCGACGTGCTGGCCAAGGACGCCAAGCCGACCGCCGCCCAGCTGGAAGCCGACACCCGCATCCTGAACACGGCGCTGGGCGCCGAGCTGGAAGCCGTCGCCGCCTACCAGGTGGGCGCCGAGAGCGGGCTGCTGACGCCGGCCACCAAGACGGTTGCGCTGCAGTTCCAGGGCCACCACAAGTCGCACGCCGACACGCTGGCCGGCGCGATCCGCAAGCTGGGCGGCAAGCCGGTCGATGCCAAGGGCCGCTACGAGTTCCCGACCGACAAGCTCAAGGCCGAGGCCGACGTGCTGCGCTTCGCGGCCGGGCTGGAGCGCGGCGCGGTGTCGGCGTACCTGAATGCCGTGCCGCTGTTCAACGACCGGGGCCTGTCGCAGGCCGCGGCCAGCATCCTCGGCGACGAAGCCATGCACTGGGCAGTGTTCCGCCAGGTGCTGGGCGAAACGCCCGTGGTGCCCAGCGCGTTCATGTCGTGAGGGCTTCGCGACTCGTGCAGGGCGGCGGCGCCGTCCTGCTGGCAGCGTTGTGCGGCGCCGCTTCCGCGGCGGCGCCCGACGCGGCGGCGGTCAAGCACGGCGAAGAGGTCTATGGCCGCTGCATCGGCTGCCATGCGATCGAACAGAACCGCACGGGCCCGGCGCACTGCGGCCTGTTCGGCCGCAAGGCCGGCACCGCACCGGGGTACACCAGCTACTCCGCCGCGATGAAGAACTCGGGGATCGTGTGGAACGAGGCGACCTTGTCGAAGTTCCTGGCCGACCCGATGAACACGGTGCAGGGCACCACCATGACCTATCTCGGGGTCACGGATGCGAAGGAACGGGCCGACCTGGTGGCGTACCTGAAGCAGGCGACGCAGGCGGGGAAGGCTTGCCAGCTGGCGAAGTAGCGGGGGCGTAATCCAGGCAGCGCGGCGAGTGAGCGCCGAGCGCCCCCACCCTGCCCTCCCCCGGAGGGGGAGGGAAAAGACGGGGACACCCGCTTGCTTTGAGCCGTTTCTGGCTCCCTCCCCCTCCGGGGGAGGGTTGGGGTGGGGGCACTCCGCGGGGTGAACCTACCCCTCAGTTGGGCACCGCCCCCCGCCCCGCCCGCGAGCGGGCGATCACCGTCTTCATGATCTGCGCGGTGCCATCCCCGATCTGGAAGCCCAGCACGTCGCGCAGCCGCTGCTCCATCGGGCCCCTGTCGTAGCCGCCGTGGCCGAACGACAGCAGGCACTGGTGCACTGTGTCGTAGGCCAGTTGCGGCGCCCACCACTTGCACATGGCCGCTTCCGCGCTGTGCGGCAGCCCCTGGTCCTTCAGCCACAGCGCCTGCAGGCACAGCAGCCGCGCCGCCTCCACCTGGGTCTGCAGGTCGGCCAGCGGGTGCGACACGCCCTGGAAGGCCGACAGCGGCTTGCCGAAGGCCTCGCGCTGCGAGACGTAGGCCCAGGTTTCCTCCAGCGCCACGCGGGCGACCGCCAGCACCTGCAGCCCGATCAGCGCGCGCGAGAAATCGAAGCCCTGCATCACCTGCACGAATCCCTTGTTCTCCTGCCCGAGCCGATGGTCCAGCGGTACTCGCACCTTGTCGAAGAACAGCGAGCCGCGACCGATGGCACGTTGGCCATGGCAGTCGAAACGGCTGCGCGTCAGGCCCTGGGCGTCGCCGGGCACCAGCAGCGCGGTGACGCCGTGCGCGCCCGAATCGGCGCTGCCGGTGCGGCCGAACACGATGATCGCGTCGGCCTGGTCGGCGGCGGAAATCGAGGTCTTCTCGCCATTGAGCACGTACTCGTCGCCGATGCGCTCGATGCGCAAGCGCAGGTTGGCGGCATCGGATCCACCGCTCGGCTCGGTGAGCGCGATGGCCAGCAGCGCCTCGCCACGCGTCAGGCGCTGCAGCCACGGTGCCGCCACGGCCGCGTCGCCATGCTCCGCCAGGATCTGCCCGTTCAAGGACGCCAGCAGGTTGACGTACGACAGGCTCAGGTCGGCCGCGGCGATCTCCTCGTGGATCACGCCGGCGGCCAGGCAACCGGCGCCCTGCCCGCCCCATCGCTCGGGCAGCTCCGGCGCGATGAAGCCCAGCTCGCCCATCTCTCGCATCAGCGTGCGGTCCAGCACCCGGGTGCGATCACGCTCCTGGTAGCCGGGCGCCACCCGCTCGCGTGCGTAGCGCCGCGCCTGCTCGCCCAGTGCCTGCAGCGACTCGTCGAGATAGGGATTGCGCATGGCGGCGCCGCCTACTTGTGGAACTTGCGGAACTCGGGCTTGCGCTTTTCCTGCAGCGCCTTGACGCCCTCGCGCGATTCGTCGGTGTCGTAGAACAGCTTGAGCGCATACATGCCCATGCCCGCGATGCCGGCCTGGTGGGCGGTGTCCATGTTGAAGCTGCGCTTGGCGATGGCGATGGCGGTGGGGCTGCGCTCGCAGATCTCCTCGGCCCACTGCTGCACGGTGGTGTCCAGTTCCTCGTGCGGCACGCAGATGTTGGCCAGGCCCATGGCGACGGCCTGCTCGCCGGAATAGCGGCGGTTCAGATACCAGATTTCGCGCGCCTTCTTCTCGCCCACCACGCGCGCCAGGAAGGCGGTGCCGTAACCGGGATCGACCGACCCCATCTTGGGGCCGACCTGGCCGAACACCGCCTTGTCGGAGCAGATGGTCAGGTCGCAGATCGTGCACAGCACGTTGCCGCCGCCGATGGCATAGCCCTGCACCCGCGCGATGACCGGCTTGGGCACGTCGCGGATGGCGGTGTGCAGTTCCTCCATCGGCAGACCGATGGTGCCGCGGCCGTCGTAGTTGCCGTCGTGCGCCGATTGGTCGCCACC